>JAFGBI010000090.1 GCA_016933275.1 Polyangiaceae bacterium
CGGGGCGACGAGGTCATCGTCAAGTTCCGCGAGGACCTCACCGTGAGCAAGATCGACAGCGTCTACATCAGCGGCACCCCGGCGGCGATCGACCGATACCACGAGGTCTTCCCGAGCACCCGCGACCATGGTAGCTCGTGAATCAGCCGCAGCCGCTGCCTCCGCGCGGGCGCCGCTATGTCGGGTAGGGGGCCCCCCGCGCACGGGGGGGATGCGCCAGCCCTCCAACGGACCCTCATGGGAATGACGACGGATCCCACGACTCAACTGCCGACCGGACCCAGGCCCGTGCGGACCAGGTTGCGCTGGGCGTCGAACCATTCGCCATCGCCCGTGCCTGGCCGGAAGTCGTCGTACGCCGCCGCGAGGAGGTCGGAGAGGCGGGATCTGAGGTGCTCGAGGAGTCCCGGCTCGGCGCCGTTCGCGGCCAGGTCGTTCATCTGGTGCGGATCCGCAAGGTTATCGTAGAGCTCTTCCGCATCGGTCAACCACCTGCAGTACGTATACTGCTTCGTCTTGACCCCTCGCCGCTCGGGCCATGCAGTGCCGGTCTGGAGATAGTCCCAGTTGGAGGTGCAATTCCCGATCAGGACGCCCTCTCGGCGGTCGTCAGCGTTCCCGAGGACGACCGCGCTCAGATCCACGCCGTCGACCTCGGGCGGAATGGTCAGCCCGGCGAGCCCGCAGAGGGTCGGGAGATGGTCCATGGGCGTCTGCAGGGCGTCGGTGCGGACGCCCGCGGGGAGCCGCTCCGGCCACCGCATGATGAGCGGGACGTTCATGGCCTCGGCATAGGGAACCATCTTGTTGACGCGTCCGTGGCTACCGTGCATGTCACCGTGATCGGAGGTGAAGACGACGATCGTGTTGGCGGCCAGACCCGAAGTCTCGAGATAATCCAGCAGGCGGCCGAGGTTGTCGTCCACGTTCTTGGCCTGGGCCAGATAAGAGCGCATCTCCGCCAACGTTCGCGGGTTGCCTTCCGTCGGGACATTGGGCGGCCATTCGATATTGGGTTCGTCGAGGCCCGTCCGTTGGTGCACGCCCGAGGCGAGGTGCCACTTGCCAATGAATCCCGTCTCGTAGCCCGCGGCGGCGAACACCTCGGCCAGGCAGTGGGGATTCTGGACCGGGCCAACGTCGGTGAAATGGAAGATGACCCCGGAATGAGTGGGGTAGCGCCCGGTCTGGAGCATCCCGCGGTACGGCGTGCAAAGGGGGCAGCTCGAGGCCGTACCTGGCCCGTGGGGAGCTCATCCGTACCGCTCACCGTTGGCCAATGCTCCCTCCTTGGAAATCCAGGCGAGTGCGACCTTCCGCGGTACCCACCGTTGCGACGACCCCGACGAACCCCTACCCTCCCGCATCATGTCGTGGTCGCCGCTCCCCCTCTTCGACATGACGCGAAGACTCGCTGGGGTCCGGCGCAGCTCGCTACCGGAAGTGGCCGCTCGCACCTGGGAGATCCACCCACCGGAGGTCGCGACGCGAAGGGATGCATTCTGTCTCCCCGGACAACAGGAGCGTATCCGAGCGTGGGGCTTCCCGACGGTCTGCTCGGCCCAGGATCTCGTCGCCGGAGAGGTGTTCCACGGTCCGACGCGAGGCCACCTCCTGAAGGACGCCTGGTTGATCGACGGGGTCCTCTATTGCCGTGGTGCCTCCTGCCACCTGCAGCCACGCTCCCGCCACCTCCCGCCTCGTCTTCGGGTCGACGCCGAGCTCGCTCGCGGTGCGGTCTACCGCACCGTGCCTGGGATCAAGTGGTTCGCTCACTGGCTGATGGATGACTGCGTGCTCTACCCGCTGGCGGTCGCCGAAGGCACCCCCGTGTCGCCCGCACACGCTCTGACGCAGCACATGGCCGGCTACGAGAGCCGACTGGAGCTCGCGCCATCGCGCCTGGCAGCCGCGCGCATCCGCGAGCTCGTGGTCTTCGACGACCACGGGTTGAACCGCAGCAAGGGAGCCCGCTTCGCGGCCCTCCGCCGGAAGCTCCGCCCGAGCGCGAGGCCCCGGCGACACCCCGGCGTCTTCGTCGTCCGCGGGGACACCGGGGATCGCCGACTGCTGGCGAACGAGCTCGAGGTGGCGGAGCACCTCCGTGATCGTCGGGGCTTTCGGATCCTCGACCACACGCGAGCCGACGTCGCCGAAATCATCGAAACCTGCGCTGGAGCGAAGACAGTGGTCGGCGTGGAGGGAAGCCAGCTCATCCACGGGCTCCTCTTCCTGGAGCCAGGAGGGGCGCTGCTCACCTTGCAGCCCCCCGATCGCTTCGTCACTACCTGGAAGCCCCGGGTCGAGCGCCATGACCAGCACTTCGGGTTCGTGGTCGGCGCCACGAGGGAAGGCGACTTCTTCATCGACAAGGACGAGGTTGAACGAACGCTCGATCTCTTCCCTCCCCTGGGGGACGGCCCCTCCGACTGAGCGCGCCGCTATCGCCGGGACCCGCGGGGCGAGCCCGAGGCAGAAGCTTGCCACACCGGCCGTCACCGGCTCAGCCTGGATTTCCCGCCGACGACGGCCGACATGCCGGAATCCGAAGCAGATTCCGAACCTTGTCCGCGTTCGGCGCGCGCAGAACCGGAGTGGAGCAAGTGCAGCCTGCTGCACGAGTCCACGGAGGACCACGGCCCGAGCCCAGCGAGGGAACGCCGGAGGCGCAGTGCAATAGCAGCGCCAATTCGAGCACGACGGGCGCAGAGAAGGCCGAAAGGTGCGAGGAGTGCGACGTGGCGGACTAGGAGGCGCGAAATCCAAGGTCAGGGGGCGCGCTGGCGCCGAGTCGGGCAGGGGTTCCCGAGCCCGAAGCCTCACGACGGCTCCCCGCGAGGCTCACAGGTCCCCGAGCCTGCGCGTGACCTCCACCAGATCGGTCCCGTCGACCAGCACCTCGCGAGGGATGGGGTGGCTGATGAAGTGGAGGGGGCTGGCGGTCAGGCCATAGGCGCCGCTGTTGTGAAGGGCGACCAGATCCCCCTCTGCCAACGGGGGAAGCTCGACACCCTTGCCGAGCCGGTCGATGGACGTGCAGAGGGGACCGACCAGGTCGACCGGCTCGAGCGAACTCCCACCGCCAACGCGATGCATGGTGTAGGGGCGGTGCACGACCATCCCGAAATTGCCCGACGCCGGGAGGTGGTTGTTCATGCCGCCGTCGCAGATGGCGATGCGACTTCCACGCGACCGCTTGAGCGACACCACCTGCGTCAAAAACACGCCAGCCTCGGCGACCAGGTACCGTCCGAGCTCGAGCACCAGCTCCGTTCGCGAGAAGCGCGCCTTTCCCCGCAGCCGGTCGAGAGCAGGGTTGGCGCGTCGGGCAACGGCGGCGAGATCCAGCGCCGTGTCGCCCTGGTGATAGGGCACCCCCAACCCCGAGCCGAGCACGAGCTTGCTCGGTTCGATCGCGTGCTCGTCACAGATGTGCTCGAAGATGTCGAGGAAGATCTCGTAGTTCTCGCACACCGCCTCCGGTCTGAGGCACTGCGTGCCCGAGTAGACGTGAAGACCCACCACCCGCACCGTCGGCATCGCGAGGATGGGAGGAAGGAGGCGATCGACGTCCTCGACGTCGATCCCAAAGGGGACAGGACGGCCAGCCATGTGATCCCCGAACCCCTTGGGTACCCGGTCCGGCGCCACGCGCACCAGCACATCCTGGATCCGCCCCGCCTCCTCCGCGAGCTGGGCCACCAGCGCCGCTTCCCGTGGCGACTCGATGACGATCTCGCCGATGCCCGACGCGATCGCCCCCTGAACCTCGAAGGCTCGCTTGCCCGGCCCCGTGAAGCTGCCGCGAGCAGGCTCCCAACCCGCGCGACGAGCGAGCTCGAGCTCCCCGAAGGAGGAGACGTCGACCAGGTCGACGTGACGCCGGAGCCACCCCAGAAGGCCGGGGTTCGGGTTGCTCTTGACGGCGAAGCTGAGGGAGAAGCGGTCCCCGAAGGCCCCCCGCAGCTCCGCGACCCGTCGCTCGAGGGCCTCCGTGAAGTAGACGTACACGGGCGTCCCGTACCGGGAGTGGACCTCGCGGAGCGTCGCGTCCAGGGCAGACCAACCAAGATCGGTCACGCCTTGCTACCTGCGAAGCGAACGATCCGCTCGACGGTGTCGAAGTTGTCGAGCGTGACGTCCTCTCGCTCGACCTCGATCCGGGCCTTCTTCTCGATGAATGCGATCAGGTCCAGCATCGTCACCGAGTCGAGCAAACCAGAGGAGAAGAGGGGGGTGTCGACTTCGACGTCCTCGACCTCCAGGGTCTTGGTGATGTAGTCGATCAGCAGGTCGGCGGTCAGATTCATCGGCTTTGCCCAGGCCGGAGTGGGTGCGCGGAAGGGGGCGTCGCCTCCGGCTCGTGCGACACCCTCGTGCCCTGACGGTGGCCCGCTGGCACTGGCTCGCGCGCCCACCGCGCGAGGCTCGCACCTTCGAGCTTCCTTGCCATCACGAAGGATCCTCCCCACCAAGCCTCGCGCGAGTGGCCTGGATGACCTCGGGCTTGGCGAGCTTCCCGCTCCCGGTCCGAGGCATGGGGACGTCCCAGACGTGGATCCCGGCTGGAACCATGTAGCTTGGCATGGCGCGTCGACAATGGGCCACCAGGGCCCCCTCGTCGAACCCTGGCAGCGGGCTCACCGCCACGTGGATGGCATGCCCAAAGTCCTCGTGATCGACCCCGAACGCGACCACATCGCCGACCAGGCCGCTCTGCGCGACCAGATCCTCGACCTCGTCAGGGCTGACGCGAAAGCCGCTCGCCTTGAGCATCGTGTCGTTGCGCCCCACGAACCAGTAGTCCCCGTCCTCATCGATCCGCACGGTGTCTCCGCTGTAGACGACCGGCTCGTCGCCGATGAGGGAACGAAGCTCCGGACAGGGCCGGATCTTCTCCGCGGTCGCCTCGGGTTTGCCCCAGTAGCCCGGGCTCACCAGCGGGCCCCGATGGACGAGCTCGCCCTGCTCCCCAGGACCGGCGATCCCTACCCCCGGCTTGATGATGTAGGTTTCGGCACCGGGGATGGCGCGGCCGATCGCGCCGGCCTTGACGGAGAAGCAGGCCGGGTCGAGGTACGTCGAACGAAAGGCCTCGGTGAGGCCGTACATCAGGTAGATGTCCACCCCCGGAAAGACCTTGGGCATCAGCTCCAGGATGGGCCGCGGGATCTTGCCGCCCGAGTTGGTGATCCGGCGCAGGCTCGGCAGCGCCACCGGAGCCTCGTCGAGGAGTCGAACCAGCTGGTTCCACAGCGGCGGGACGGCGGCGAACCCCGTGATGTGTTGCTCGGCCAGCGAGCGAGCCACTTCGGTCGGCATCGACAGCGGCTGGTGCACCACCGTCCCCCCGAGGAGGAGCATGGTGGTGAGCTGATTCAGGCCGTAGTCGAAGCTGTACGGGAGGACGCTCAGCAGGCGGTCGTCTTCGCGCAAGCGGAGGTACCGCGCCACCGAACGGGCACCGGCGACGAGATTGCGGTGGCTCAGCATCACGCCCTTCGGCTTCCCGGTCGAGCCAGAGGTGTAGATGATCATCGCGAGCTCGGTGTCGAGCCGGGGAACCGGATCCACCGGCTCCGCCTGCAGCGCCTCGCTCCAGACACGGCAGCGCGGCTCCGCCGGGGGCTCCCCGGTCACCACCAGCGTCTCGACACTGGCTGGGAGCCCTGACCTCAGCAAGGAATTTGCGCTCCGGGGCTCGACCGCGAGCCACTTCAGCTGGCAGTCGTCGGCGACATAGCGGAGCTGCTCCGCGGTCCACTGCGGGTTGACGTTGACGACGACCGCGCCGACCCTGGTGGCCGCGAACATGGTGACGACCTCGCAGATGCCCTTGCGCAGGTGCGTACCGACGCGATCTCCTGGCCGCACGCCCCGGCGTGCCATGTGACCCGCGACGCGCCCCACCTCCTCGCAGAGCGCGCCGTAGCTGATGGTCCGGTCCTTGTCGACGAGGGCCACCTTCTCGGCGCGCGAGGGGACGTTGTCGGCAAGGAGCTCGTACAGGGTCGTCGTCAACGCGTTCATCACACCCTCCTTCGCCCGGCTGACGCGGCGCCCACGACGCGCCGGGTCCCCACCGGACGGGGACCGGAGGCCCAGGGGACGCAACCGCACGCCGGCGCCAGGGCGGGGAAGGTAAGCCCGAGGGCTGCCGCCGCGCGCAGGCAGGGCGCCGACCCCGGCGCGGCAATACCGCCCGCGACGAAGACGGTGCCGCAGTTCATGGGTCGGACCCCGACTTCGCCCGCGTCGAGCTGGTCGGAGCCGAGGGCGCTCCGCCGAGGGACGGGCCGAGCCGAGGGAAGATCCGCGCCGGCGAGCCCACGACCACCGAGTCCGAAGGAACGTTGGTCGTGACCGATGTGTTCGCTCCGATGCGGACCCGGTCCCCGATCCTCACCTTGCCCAGCACCGTGGAGTTGACGCCGATGAACACGTCGTCACCGATGTGGGGAGCGCCCTCGCTCATGTTGGTGCCGATGGTCACGTTGTGCATCACACCGCAGCGGTCACCGATCACGGCATCGGGGTGGATCGAGAGCGAGCCCTCCGCGTGGATGATGTGGAAGCCCTCACCCACGGTGACCTGCGGGGGCATCCAGACCTTCGTGACGTTGGCGACCACGAGGTTGATGCCCCCGTAGACCTGCAGCGCCGCCCCGCGGGCGATCGGGTTCGAGAGGGAAAGCGCCCATCGCCCGTAACGATAGACCGCCAGCGCCACGAACGCGGGGTTCGTCAGCCGGCGCTCGTGGCGAACGTAGTCCTCCCGCAGCGTTCTCAGGAGCGATTTCGGTGCCGGCGCCATCTGCAAAGCCCGGGTCGCGGACCGTGTTCGGTCCTCCCCCGGGGTGCTGATTCGAGCACAGCGCGACACCTCCGCGCAAGCTCGGGAGGTGAAGGATGCGCGTGTGGCACCGCCGAGCCGGCCACCCCCCGGATCCGCCGCGGCGAGCGGGGTCGCGACCGTCGTTTCGATGCGACTCGGGATGACCCGACAGTCGACGAACGGACCAGGCGCGTAGCGGGCCCCGGAAGCGGGTGGAGCCTCGTCGCCCCGGTGCTCTCGGCAACCGGGAATCGCTGGAGCGGTGCGCAGACGAGCCGCTCGTCACCCGGGGGGAAGCGGCTGCGGCGAGGGGGTTTCGGCTGCGGCAGCCAAAAACCCGCCGCCCCGGCCGGTGCCAAAGCCGAGGCCGGCCTCAACGTGCTCCGATGCGCTGCAGCACACGGGTCCTGGTCGTCAGACTGAACCGCGTTCCAGTCCTCTCCTGCACCACTGCCAGCAGTAGTGCTCGGGTCCAGGTGGGTCGCGGGTAGCCGAAATCCGACCAGATGTTCTCGTGGCTGTCAGCCGTCAGCCATCAGGGGCTCCGCGTTCCAGCCGATCGCCGATACCCGACCGCTGTTGGTATTGTGCCCTCTTTCGTTCCGGCTCCGCCGGCTTTGGTGGTGCGCCCGCGACCACGTGCCTTCCCCGCGCGCCGGGCGGCTGATATCAAGGGGAGGATGTCGTCGCTCGGCGCCGATCGGCCCGTGCTGCAGCTCGGACGGGTGTTGAAGGGGCTCTATCGCCTCGAGCGCGTGCTGGGCGTCGGCGGGATGGGCGCCGTGTTCGAGGCCGTCGACCCGGCGGGACAGCGGTTCGCGGTGAAGGTCGTGCATCCCGCGATCGTGGAGGCCCAGGGCGCCATCGAACGTTTTCTGCGCGAGGCTCGAGTGGGATCCGAGATCAGCAGCCCCCATGTGGTGGCGGTGGTCGATTCGGGGCGGGAAGACGACGGCACGATCTTTCTCGTCATGCCCATGCTGAGCGGGTTCGACGCGGCCGGACTCCTGGAACGGACGGGTCCGCTCGACCCGTCCGCCGCGGTGCGCATCGCCCTCCAAACCTGCGCCGGGCTCGCCGCCGCCCACCGGCTGGGTGTCGTCCACCGCGATCTCAAGCCCTCGAACCTCTTCCTCCACCACCGCACCGGCGGGGAGGTGATCGTGAGGGTGTGCGACTTCGGCGTCGCCAAGCGCACGGACATGTACGACGACTCGAGCCTCACGCGCACGGGCACATCGATGGGTTCACCCCTGTACATGTCGCCCGAGCAGGTGCTGAGCGCGAAGCACGTGGACCCCCGTGCCGACGTCTGGGGCCTCGGTGCCACGCTCTACGAGCTATTGACCGGGATCAGCCCGCACGGCGAGGCCGAGACGGTGAGCGAGCTGATGGTGCGGATCTGCACCCGAAACGCTCCGTCCATTCAGGATCGCGCTCCCTGGATCGCCCCGGAGCTCGCGATCGCAGTGCATCACACCTTGCAGCGGGATCGCGAGCGGCGCACGGCGAGCATCGAGGAGCTCGCCGCCGAGCTGGCTGCCCTCTTCGGCTCCGATACCTCCCTCACCAGCGACGCCCTTCACGCCGTGGCGGCGGAGCGCCGTGCGATCCCGGCCGCGCGTGCCGATCTGGCGGCGCTGACGGAGTCGGACGGCCCGATCCCGAGCATGCCGGGCCTGCCCGTCGCGGCCCCGGAGGGGGATCCGCTCCTCGGCAAGACCCTCGATGGGAAGTACCGTGTCGTCCGCGTGCTGGGGCGCGGTGGCATGGGTGCAGTGTACGAAGCCGCGGCCCGCGACCAGGAGCGCGTGGCCGTGAAGGTCATCGCTTGCGAGTCGGCCGAGGTGGGGCAGGAAGCCAGCCGGCGTTTCGCCCGCGAGGCAAAGGCGGCCATGTCGATCGCGAACCCCCACGTGGTGACCACGTTCGACGCAGGTACCGATGCCGCGACGGGGCATCGCTACCTCGCGATGGAGCTCCTGCACGGCCTCGATGTCTCCGCGGTGATCAAGCGCGTGGGGCCCCTCCGTCCCGATGTGCTAGCTCGAGTCGCGATCCAGGCGGCACGCGGCATCGCGGCGGTGCACGCCGAGGGGATCGTCCACCGGGACGTCAAGCCCGCAAACATCTTCCTTAGCGTGAAGCCAGGCGAGCCGTGGGTTACCGTCAAGATCTGCGATTTCGGCATCGCCAAACGCACGAACATCGACGGTTTCAGCGAGACCCAGTCTCACGATCTCACTCGCACCGGGGGGATGCTCGGCTCGCCCGCATACATGTCGCCGGAGCAGGCCCAGAACGCGAGGAACGTCGATCTCCGCACCGATGTCTGGAGCCTTGGGACCTCGCTCTATGAGGCGTTGAGCGGACGCCATCCCTGGGAGGAGCGCACGAGCCTCGGGCAGCTCATCGTGGCCATCTGCACGGGCGAGGTCCCTCCGCTACCGAGCGTGGCGCCCTGGGTGGAGCCCGGTTTCGCCGAAATCGTACACCGCATGCTGGATCGCGATCCGGCGTGCCGTTTCGAGTCCATGGACCAGCTCATCGCCGCGCTCGTGCCGTACACGAGTGGCACCGAGGCGATCCGGCGGGATGAGCTCCAGGGGATGGACGCGGGCACCCGGGCACGGGTCGTGCTGCGCTCGATGGCGCCGGCTCAGTCGCGGCAGACCGCCGACGCCTTCTCCCTGAGCCATCGTCCCGCGTCTCCGACCTCACGGTGGATCGCGATCGGGCTCGTCGCGATCGTCACGTTCGTGGTCGTCGGGATCGGGGTGGGGGCGGGACTGCGGACGCTAGTCGGACCCGGCAGGGAGGCGACGAACAACGCCTCGATGCTCGCGCCGACGACGGCGGCGATCGCCACCGTGGTGGTAGACCCTGCCGACGCGACCGTGACGGTGAATGGTCGGGAAGCTCGGCTCGAGCAAGGCACCCTGCGCCTCGCCGGTGCTCCCGGAGACACCTTCAACGTGGAGGTCCGGAAGGAGGGGCGCGAGAGGAGGGCCACCGTCGTCATCACGCGGGGCGGCACTGCGAGCCCGAACCGCATCCTTCTCGCCGAAACACCCCCGTCCCCCAGCCGTTTCCCGGCGGTCGAAGTGGCCCCGGCCAAGGGTGGCCAAATTGGGGGCAGCCCGGGCAGGGAGAGCCCGCGAGCCGGCGCGGACCGGCCTGCGTCACCCGCCACCGAGCCCGAGACGGGGCCCCCGGGATCGCCGTCGGTCGCGTCCGCTGGTGCTCGGAGCGCACGTCCCACAGGGTCCGCGCCAGCCTCCGATCGAGCAACCGCTGGTCCAACCGCCCCGGGTTCCGGCCAGGGTCCCACGCTGGTCACGGACGACTGGAACTGAAGGACGCGGGCGCCGGGTGTGCGGTACCCGGCGACTCGGAGGACTCCCGCGCAAGAGCGGTGGGGCGGGTGGTTTCTGCGTCGGGATGGGGGACTGGGTGTCGCCCGCGCCCCACCTTCCGGTTCGCGCACCAGCCGCCAGATGCGCGCCCCGGCTCACTGCTCTCCCACTTCCTGGCAGCGCAGCGAAGACGGGTCATGATAAGCTTGGTGCTCCCGGCGAAGCGCGATCCGCACACGTCGGGGCTTCGGGGAACCTCACCAGCGCTGGCCGCTCCGCGCAGAGCAGCGCGGGCGACGGCTCGAGGGGGGTCTCTCGTGAGCTCTCGAGCGCCCGCACGCGATCCCGACTGGCAAAGAGGATGGATCTAGAGCAGCAATCAGGTTGATTGCTGCGTCAAATCAACAACCTAGAGCACCGAACCGGCAGCGGACCTCTCCAGAGGCAGCGCTGGAAACGCGTCCTCGCC
>JAFGBI010000091.1 GCA_016933275.1 Polyangiaceae bacterium
GGCAGAGCGACGAGCCCGGCTACGACGCCGCCAGTACGGATGTGCTCTATCCATATGGGTACGGCCTCAGCTATCAGTGACCGGCGACCGGCGGCGCCTGGAGCGCGCGCCCGCCACCGACCAGCGGCGAGGCGACCCGCGACTCCTGGAGTGGTCGGAATGGGTGCAGCCAGACGACCGCCGCGTCCTTCACCGGGTGGGTGATCGGCGCACCACGACCTCGAGCGCCGCTTGGTTCGAGTCGCCAGGCTAGAACGCGCTCAGGAAGGTCCACACCTCTTCGGGCATCCACGACCGACTCTGCCCCGCGTCGGTGGGCGAGGGAGTGTGGCCGCCGTCGTAGGAACACCACCGGACCGGAGCTGCCGCCGGACAGCCCTCGTAGTTCGTGCAGACGTGGCTCCCAGTGGGTGCGGTGGGCAAGGTTTCGACCGTGCACCCGTTCCACCTGGCGAACGGGTCGGTCTGAGTTGCCTGCGAGTTGCCGCCGATGTCCGAGAGGCCCAGCGAGCCGAGGTAGGCGATCGGCTCGGAGGTCGTGGGGCTGGTCACGCCTCCCCCCGAGTGGCCGACCATCGCGCGGAACGCGTTCGGACGCGAGCACGCGATGTTCCACGCCATGGCCGCACCTTGGCTGAACCCCTCCAGCATGATGCGCGACGTGTCGATGCACAGGTCTGCCGTCACTTGCGCGAGGATGTCGTCCACGTAGGCAATGTCCGTCGACGCGGACCAGAAGCCACCGTCAGCGTTCGCCGCGATGAAGATGGTGCTGCCGTTCGAGAGAGGCAGTAGCCCGAAGTAGTCGCCCGAGACGTCGCTCGCCCGACCATTGGCGCCGTGGAAACCCAGAATGAGCCGGTATGGGTGGCTGCTGTCGTAGTTGGCGGGGACGTTCAGGATGTAGTTGCGGCTCCCCCGGTTGATGGTGCCGCTCTGCAGCGTTGCTGCCTGGCCGCACCCGGTGCTGGGCGCCACGTTGTCGTCACCACCCGTCCCCGCGGAACCGCCGTCGCCCGCGCCACCCGTGGCCGTGCCGCCGGTTGCCGTGCCGCCGGTCGATACCCCGCCCGATGAGGCCGCTCGTCGCGGCGAGGGCCGCCATGGTGCCCGCGTCGCCGCAAAGGAGCACCAGCCCGAGCGAGCCTTCGCCGAGTTCGTGCCGCGTTTGAAACTCGGGAATTCTGACGACCCAGGTCGCGAAGATCGCTCCGTTTCCGAAGAACCCCGCGAGCACCGAGAGGCGTGAGCGCGAGTCGGGGTGCGGTTTCATGGCGCGAAGGGCGGGCGGCGGATGTACTTGCAGGGCGCGCCCTTGCTCGCGCGTTCATTGGCGCTGGCGGTAGTGGCGGCGCAAAGCGAGAAACCGTGCTCCGCGGCGCACGGGCCGGGGCGCTCGCGATCGCCCGCGCTGGCAGCGCCGGGTGGCGAGGCGGTTCTGGGGCCCTTTGCGGAACGGCCCGGGAATAGGCACTGCCAGAATTGGCACTGCCCCGCGGGTGCTTCTCGGTCTAGAACTCAGGGTACATGCAACGCGGTTGCTCCCGGCGTGTCGTCTTCGACCGCGGGTAGGATGTGGACGCCGATGCGCATCCTGCGTCCTTCAAGGACAAGAACAGGCCGGTCGACGCTGCGGGAGACCATTTACTGGCTCAGGAAACGCGCCATGCTTGCGACCACTTCGAGGCTGATTCTGGCAACTCTTGCCTTGGGGGCAATGGCTTGTGGTGAGAGCAGTGATGCTGTGTCCCGAAAGGACGAAGACACCCACACCGGCGGCACGCCAGGTGCCGGAGGAGCACAGAACATCGGTGGCGCAGCGGACACCGGCGGTACACCCGTGACTGGCGGTACGCCGACAACCGGTGGCACGTCAGGTGCCGGAGGAACGCAGAATACCGGTGGTACGTCCGCAACCGGTGGTACGCCGACAACCGGCGGTACGCCCACAACCGGCGGTACGCCCACAACCGGCGGTACGCCTGCAACCGGCGGCACGCTCGCAACCGGCGGCACGTCAGGTGCCGGAGGAACGCAGGACACCGGTGGCGCAGCGGACACCGGCGGTACACAGAGCTCGGCAGGCGAGGCCGGTGCAGCGGGAACACCGGGAACCGGTGGAGTGGCAGGCATCGGTGGAACGGAGAGCACGGGCGGTTCATCAGGATCCGGCGGCGGACCGGGCACTGGAGGTACGCCCGGCACCGGCGGCGCGCCCGGCGCCGGCGGGGTCGAGGGCGCCCCGTGTCCCGACGGCTGGACGCTGACTTGGAGCGATGAGTTCGACGGTCCCGCGGGATCGGCTGTCGACGCCGCCAAGTGGAACTACGACTACGGCCCGAACTGGTACAACGGCGAATTGCAGTATTACAGCCAGGGTACGGACAACGCGAAGCTCGATGGCAACGGCAACCTGGTCATCGAAGCGCGCCAGGAAACCCGTGAGGGCCGGCAATACACCTCCGCGCGCCTCAAGACCGAAGGCAAGAAGACGTTCACCTACGGTCGCTTCGAGGGCCGCATGAAGTTGCCGTACGGCCAGGGCCTGTGGCCCGCGTTTTGGCTTCTGGGCGCCGAAGGGGGAGGCTGGCCCGCTTGCGGCGAGATCGACATCATGGAAAACCTCGGGCGCGAGCCCTCGATCGCCCACGGAACCATGCACGGTCCTGGCTACTCGGGTGCGTCCGGTCCGACTGCGTCCTACACCTTGTCTGGCGACGCCAAGTTCTCCGACGACTTCCATACCTTTGCCATCGAGTGGGAGACCAGCGAAATCCGTTGGTACGTCGACGGCGCCCTCTACTCGACCAAGACCCCGGCCGACATCGGCGGCAACACGTGGGTGTTCACCCATCCCTTCTTCTTCATCCTGAACGTGGCCGTAGGCGGAGAGTGGCCCGGCAACCCGGATGGCACCACCGTGTTCCCGCAAACGATGGTGGTCGACTACGTGCGCGTCTGCCAGCACTGAGTCCCTGTCGCGAGCCGGATCATCCGACGGTGGCGAATCGCGGGTCGCGTCCGATGGAGATACCGTCGGCGCGAGCGAAGAAGACACCTCCCATTGCCGACGTCGATACTTGCTCTCGCTGCGGCGGACCCATGCGCTGGGTCCTGGCTGCTACCGAACCGGCGACCATCTCCAGGCTCCTCGCCCAGCATGGCCTTGCGCCCCAGCCTCCCCCAGAACGACGAGCGCGGCTTGCCTGGAGTCAGCTCCCGCTGCCGTTCGCTTGA
>JAFGBI010000092.1 GCA_016933275.1 Polyangiaceae bacterium
CCGATCAGGTTGCCGACAGCAACGGCAGCGCTGGAAACGCGTCTGTGCGAGGCGAGGACGCGTTTCCAGCGCTGCCTCTGGAGAGGTTTGCTGCCGGTTCGGCGCTCTACGTCGTTGATTTGACGCAGCAATCAACCTGATTGCTACCCTAGGCCTGCGACACCGAACGGGAATCGTCATCCACCTGGGTTGACGTGGATCAAGGCGCCCCCCAAGCCTTGTCCCATACTCCGGGGCGAATGGCGAGGAACCACCAATGAGCAAGACCTGGTCCGAAATCCTGATCGACGATCACCAGACCACCGAGCGCGTCTTCGACGCCGTCCTCCAAGCATTCGCCACCCCCGCGGGGCCACCCCTACGGCTCGTGCTCAAGTTCCGCTCCTACGTCCGCGAGTACGTGGATGGTTGCCACAACAAGAAGGAGGAGGATCACCTCTTCCCCCTCGCCGAAGCCCGCGGGGTCCCCCGGCAAGGGGGCCCGCTCGCAGTGATGCTCATGGAACACGAGCAGTCCCGGCAGGCGCTGGAGCTCGTGACCCAGCTCGTCGACCGCTATTCCGCTGGGGAGGCCGGAGTGCTCGAGGAGCTCCGGGAAGCAATCGAGGGATACGCTTCCCTCCTCAAGGGCCATTTCTGGAAGGAGACGGACGTTCTGTATCCGATGGTCCGACGACTGATGGAGCCGGGAGACGACGCGCAAGTGCTCGCCGGCATCGAGGCCACGGAGGCAGCGCTCGGTCCGGACACGCGCGCCAAGTACTACGGACTCGCCAAAGAGATCTGTGGGATGGTCGGGCTAGATCCCCTCTCCTTCGCCCTCGCGCCGGACGTCCTCGCCGCGATCCTCGACACCTTGCCGGTCGAGCTCTCCTTCGTGGACGCCGAGGACACCGTCCGGTACTTCAGTCACGAGCACCACGACAAGATCTTCCCGCGCACCCGCGGTTCGATCGGAGTCAAGGTCCAGCAGTGCCACCCGGCGAAGAGCGTTCACCTGGTGAATCGGATCCTCGCCGACTTCAAGGCAGGCAAGAAGCGGGTAGCGGAGTTCTGGATCGATCTCGGGGGACGCAGGGTACACATCCGTTACTTCGCCGTCCGGAACCCGCAGGGCCAGTACCTAGGGTGCCTCGAGGTGGTCCAGGACATCACCGCCATCCAGGCGCTCACCGGCGAGCGACGCCTGCTCGACTAGATGGCCAACCACCCGTCGACGACCACCGGCGGACCTGGAGAGTTCACCGCCTGCTTGGAGGAGAGACCCCTCCGAGGGGAAGGGTCTTTCAAAGACCCCTCGAAGGCAACGACGTCTGCCGACACGAGGACGACCATCGGCGCAATGCTGCCCCGCCTTGACCCCAGGGGTGCCGGGTAGCCAGGCGCCAATTCGTGGTCGCCGATTTGGGTCCACCCGAGAACCAACCAACCCCCAGCCGATCGATGATCCGCATGCCTCAGCCACCAGCTCCCAACGCCAATGCCATCGCACCCGCCACTGCGCATTCTGTCGCCGGCCTCGTCACGACCGCGCCGGGCGCCGTCGTCAGCCGAGCCCTCGCCAAGGGCCCGAGCGGCACCCTCACCGTGTTTGCCTTCGCCGCCGGCCAGGGGCTGAGTGAGCACTCGGCTCCCTTCGATGCCTATGTGCAGGTCCTGACCGGAGAAGCGACGCTCACCATCGACGGCAGCCCCGTCATCGCGCGCGCCGGGGACCTGGTGCTGATGCCGGCGAACGTCCCGCACGCGGTGCACGCCGTGGCCGAGTTCAAGATGCTGCTCGTCATGTTCAAGGAACCGAAGTGAGCGACGGGACCACCAGAGCTTGTCGGCCGTTTGACGACCTCACGCCCGCGAAATCGCGTTGAGGCGACGAGTCCCCCCCTCGATAGAGGCGGTGCGGGTCCACGGGGCGTACGAGCTCGCTCGAAGCTCGATGCCGTGGTCCTCGACCGGCAGGGCCTCGATGCGCGCCGGCACCCTCGCCTGACGCCTTCCGTCGACGTGCACGGCGACCGTCACGTACTCGGATGCCGCCTACCAGCGACCAGATCGGTCCGGCGCCGTACGCGCTGATGGCTGATCGCTGGGAGCTTGCGGCCGGCGGCGACACGACCGAGTCCTGATGGACCTGGCCAAGATCGCGCCGCTCGGGGATCGCTCGAACCCGCCTACCCTGGCGCCGAGGATCGACCACCCCCGCAACCCACGAACGCCCGCGGACTCCCGCTCAACCCGTGAGGCGCGCCGGTGCGAGTCTCGCGGTCCGAGCGAGCACGCGCTCGCTCGCGTTCTGGCGCAGCGCCGACGCGAGCGCGCTCACGAGCTCCTCGGCGGTCGTCGGTTTGACGAGCACGGAATGGGCGGCGCATACCTCCGGGTGGTGCTCAGCACCGTCAGCCAGCACGGAAAAGACCACTCGCGCCACGGTCGGGTGACGCACTCGTGCGAACTCGAGCAGCGCCGTTCCGGGTAGCCCAGGGAGCGCGAGGTCGACCACGACCATGTCGAATCCGATGCGCTCGAGCACACGCGCTCCCTCCGAGGCGGTGGCGACCGTCGTCACCTCCCAACGTGGGCGCGCGAGGCGAAGCACTCGAGTCACACTGCGCGTGATGAGCTCATCATCATCAGCGAGGAGGAAGCGCGGGCGCCGTTCGCTCGGGAGGCGGGAGGACACGGGACCCGGACCGTACGGCAGCATAGGCCGTGGGGTATCACAACGGCGTGGCCGAGAAAAGACACGGTGCGGCTACCCAATCGTCACCTCGCCACACCAGACGAAGGCCATCGTCGCCAACGGAACCGCGCAACCGACCCACACGTTCAACGACGTCTTTTCCACAGGTTGCCCAAAGGAGGGCGGGCCAGCAGAGGGCAGCGCGGGAATGGAGGCTTCGTTGGGGCTGGCGATCGGGCCGCCCACCGTTCAGGCCCGCGAAAGTGCCCCACGATCGCGACGACCCAACCGGGGAGCCGGGCGGCTTCTCGACCTCGTTCATCGCTGGTAGGGTGCCCCCTGGGAGTTTCACCCACATGGCGGAACTGACTCGCGACCAGGTGTTGGAGGCCGCGCAACGCCCCGGAGACGGGTTGCGGGGACGCGATCTCTCCGGACTAGATCTCTCCCGGCTGGATCTCAAGGGTGTCGATCTCAGCGGCGCACGGCTCGTCGACTGCTCGCTGGTGGAGGTGCGCCTCGAAAAGGCAAACCTCGAGGATTGTTGCCTCGATGGAGCTAACCTCGAAGGCGCGTCGCTCGAAGACTGCAACCTGACGCGCGCGACGGCAGCGGGCGCGAACTTCTCGGGTGCGAAGCTTGCTCGGGCCACCCTGCGAGACGCCCTCCTGAGCGAGAGCAACCTGCGCGGCATCGAGGCGCGCGAGGCGAACCTGAGTGGAACCCGGCTCGTCCGCGTGCCCCTCGACCAGGCAACCCTCATTGGGGCTCGCCTAGAGCGAGCCGACCTCACCGAGGCGGTGCTCGACAACGCTTCGCTCGTCCGAGCGACGCTGGACGACGCCATCCTGGTTCATGCGCGGTTGCGCAGCGCGGACCTCCAAGGGGCGAGCCTCCGAAGCACGCGGCTCGCCACGGCCGAATTGAGCCAGGCAGGGCTGGAAAAGGCCGACCTCCGTGGAGCCATCCTCCGCGACGCACGCCTGTCCGGAGCGGACCTCCGCGGTGCTGACCTCGATGGAGCAGACCTCTTTCACGCTGACCTCCGGGGCGCCCGGATCGACCGTTACACCCGCTGGCCGCAGCACTTCGAGCCGACACAGGCTGGCGTGGTGCGCAGCGACGACGATCAAGTGCGGGTGCCGCTCACGACGATCCGCCCCGGCTCTCCCTACCCCCTCGGCGCGACGTGGGACGGGCAGGGCGTAAACTTCGCTCTCTACTCACGACACGCGACGCGTGTCGAGCTCTGTCTCTTCGACACCCTCGAGTCGCCCAGGGCGTCGGTGCGGATCGACATGCCGGAGCAGACCGACGACATTTGGCACGTCTTCATCCCTCACCTGATGCCGGGCCAGCTCTATGGCTATCGAGTCCACGGCCCCTACCGTCCGGAGAAGGGCCTTCGCTTCAACCCGAACAAGCTCTTGGTCGACCCCTACGCGAAGGCCGTCAGCGGTCCGGTCCGCTGGAACGACGCGGTCTACGGCTACGACGTCCACCACCCGGATCGGGATCTGACCTTCGACACCCAAGACAGCGCACCCTTCGTGCCGCGTTGCGTGGTCATCGATCCCACCTTTCCTTGGGAGGACGATCGCAGACCGAACACGCCGCTCCACAAGTCCGTGATCTACGAGCTCCACGTCAAGGGGATGACCCAGCTCCACCCGGGGCTACCGGAGTCGATGCGCGGCACCTACTCGGCGCTGGCCACCCCCGCCGTCCTCTCGTACCTGAAATCCTTCGGCATCACCGCCGTCGAACTGATGCCGGTACACCAGCACGTGAACGAGCATTCCCTCGTTCGGCGCGGGCTGGTCAACTACTGGGGCTACAACACCCTGGCCTACCTCGCCCCGGACATCCGGTATAGCCGGCTCGGTCAGCGTCAACCCGGCGAGCAGGTCCGTGAGTTCAAGGCGATGGTCAAGGCGTTGCATGCCGCCGGCATCGAGGTGATCCTCGATGTGGTCTACAACCACACGGCGGAGGGCGATCAGTTCGGGCCGACGCTGAGCCTGCGCGGGATCGACAATCTCACCTACTATCGCGTCGAGCCCCAGAACCCGCGGGTCTACAAGGATTTCACGGGATGTGGCAACACCCTCAACGTCCTCAGCGCGCGCACCCTTCAGCTCATCATGGACAGCCTCCGCTACTGGGTGCTGGAGATGCATGTCGACGGGTTCCGGTTCGATCTCGCGGCGGCACTGATGCGCGGGTTGCATGATGCCGATCGTTTGAGCGCCTTTTTCGACGTCATCAGTCAAGATCCGGTGATCTCCCAAGTGAAGCTCATCGCAGAACCTTGGGACGTCGGTCCCGGGGGGTACCACGTAGGGAAGTTTCCCGTGATGTGGTCCGAGTGGAACGGCCGCTATCGCGACTCCGTGCGACGTTTCTGGAAGGGCGACGAGGCGCAGGTGGGGGAGCTTGCGTCGCGTCTGAGTGGCTCGAGCGATCTCTATGAACACACCGGGCGACGACCCTACGCGAGCGTCAACTTCGTCACCGCCCACGACGGGTTCACGCTCAACGATCTGGTGAGCCATGCTCGGAAGCACAACGAGAGCAACGGCGAGGGGAACCGGGACGGCGAGAACTGCAACAACAGCTGGAATTGCGGGGCCGAGGGCCCATCGGACGACGCGCAGGTACTGGCGCTGCGCGCCCGCCAGATGCGAAACCTCATGGCCACGCTGCTCCTCTCGCAGGGTGTTCCCATGATCCTCGCCGGCGATGAACGGTGCCGGACGCAGCTCGGCAACAACAACGCATACTGCCAGGACAACGAGATCTCGTACGTCAACTGGTCCCTCGACGATCGCAGCCGGGAGATGCTGGAGTTCACTCGGCGCCTGCTGCGAATCCGCTCGGCGCACCCCGTCCTACAGCGGCGGCGGTTCTTCCTCGGGCGCCGAGTCCACGGCGCCGACATCCGCGACATCGTATGGCTGCGGTCCGACGGGGGCGAAATGAGCGACCACGAATGGAGCGCGGCCTACGTGCGGAGCCTCGGCATGCTCCTCAACGGTCGCGCCATGGCCGAGTGGTCCGCGGAGGGTGAGGCAGTGCACGACGATGTCCTCCTGGTGTTCCTCAACGCGCACCACGATCCAGAACCATTCGTCGTGCCAACGTTCGGCGACGAGACGAGGTGGGAGGTCGTGCTCGATACGACGACCGCCGGCGACCCGCCGATCGCCGCCATCTCCGGCGGACAGACCTACCCATTGCAGGGTCAGTCCCTGGCGCTGCTGCGCTCCCGCTGACGGCGACCCGCCGCCACCGCCGCGCCCCCGGACCACCTCGGGCGGAGAGCAATGTGGAATTGGGCGTTCAATGCAACGTTCGTTGGCCGTTACTATGCAACGTGATGCGTTGGATCTCGTGCGTGCTTGCCGCAGCGGCCTTCGCGCTGGCCTCTGGCCCAGCAAAGGCGAACGAATTCAAGGGTGGCAAGGTGGTGACGGGCTCGGTCAGCCCGCGGGGTGTGTTCTCCGCCGCCAGTGCTGATGGCGCAGTGGTGGAGCTCCGAGGCGGGACTCGGCTCACCTTGGCCCCGAACACCGAGTTCCGACAACTCCCATCCACCGAGATCCAGCTCATTGGCGGGAAGACACGTTCTGCACATGTGGTGATCCTGCGTACCGGCGCGCTCGATGTGGAGTCCGGCAAGGGTCGGGAGCCGCCCGCGGTGCTGGTGAACGGCCCCCGCAAGTTCGGGGCGATCCTGGTGCAGGGCCGGATGACGGTGCTCGCGACCGGAAGCGGAACGACCATCGCGAATCGGGGCGGCAGCGTGCTGGCCGGCGATGGGTCGCGATGGGACTCGCTCGCGACGGGCCGGGTGCGCGCGGTGGACGCCGGTCACCCGACGGGTGTCGAACGGAGCCTCCCCCCGCGGCCGGCCTGGACGCCTGGATCGCGACTCTGGGTGACCGCGGAGACCGAGACCAACGTGAGCGGCCTCGCTTGGACTGGTTCGAAGGAGGCGGGATCGTACCAGATCACCCTCTGGCGAGATGGTGAGCCAGCACCGTTCCGGACGATGACGAGCGCGGGCCCGGCCCTCAGCCGTCCCCTCTCGCTCCCCGCTGGCTGCTACCACGCGACCGTGACCGGCGAGGATGCCGACGGTCTCACTGGCCTCCCATCACCGAGGCTCGGGCTGGCGGTAGTCCAGGTGACGCTCCCACCGGGCGCGTACTTCGAGAACGCGACGCGCATCCGGCTCGCGCGCGGACAATCGATCGGGCTCGTCGGCGCCGATGGGCTCGAGATGAGCTATGGCACCGTCCCGGCCTGGGTGGCTGCGGCGTCGCGGATCCAGCTCAGTCGCGACCAGGTATCGCGAATCCGACTGCGGACGAAGGGCGGCGGAGCAACGACCGTACTCGAGCTGGTCCCGCGTCGGGTGAGCGCTGCCATTGGTATCGGTCCGCGAAATGCGACTTGGCCGTCGGTTCCCGCGACGGTCGACATTCAGCTGGTCGGGGACCGGGGTGGGCCGGCACCCGCAACGATCGAGGCGCGTCCGCGCGTACTGCTCGGGATCCAAGAGATCCCGGTGAAGTGGCGCCACGAGGAGGGGCGGCTCCACGCGACCATCCAGCCGCAGGACGGGCCGGGTCCCTGGCTGCTCCGCGTGGAGGTGACCGATCAATACGAGATCCCGCTCGGGCAGGAGTCCTTCGAGATCGCCCCTGATCGGAAGGAGTAGTCTCCCGGCAGGTCGTCACGCGTGGTAGATCTGGGAGTGGAGGCGCTCCTGGCCGACGATTTGCCCTACCGCTTGGTCTACGTGACCACCTCGGACCGCGAGGAAGCGCTGCGGATCGGGCGCACCGTGGTCGAGCGCCGTCTCGCCGCCTGCGTCAACGTGTTCGACGGGATGGGCTCGATCTACTGGTGGAAGGGTGCCATCGAAACGGGTTCGGAGGCGGTGCTGCTGGCCAAGACCACCACCCCGTGCGTCGCGGAGCTCGTCGCCACCATACGGTCGCTGCACAGCTACGAATGCCCCTGTGTGGTGGCGCTACCCGTGGTGGGAGGAAATCCGGCCTTTTTGGCCTGGATCGAGGGTGAGGTCGCCGCGCCGGCCGACCCTCTCTGATCCAATAGGTCTGAGAATCCGCGCGTCACACGCGGGTTCTCGGCAGCGCGGTAGATCGGCGCCGAAGGCGTCCGCCGCTCATCCAACGGCGAGGAGGGAGGGGCCGCATGTCGCGGCCGGTGCGGGCGAGGGCTCGCCTCCCCCGCCAAGAAGAGACCTAGCGCGGGCACGATCCGCCGCCGTGCTTGGGGCGCGGGCCTGTCCCGCGCTAGGCCTGGACGCCAAACCCATGGCGCGCCCCCTCTGCCAGGCGGAGAGCCGGGCGAAGCCCGACGCCCCACCGGTAGTGAGGGCGCTTGCTCCGGCGAGCGCCCTGCGCCAAAACCGGAGCACCGCGGCGGCTTGGTCCCCGCGCAGTAGTCGATGCTCATCCTCCGCGGCGCTCCCGCTCTGTCCCCCTTCCGTCTCGACCGCCTCCTCGGGAGGCTTCGTTCTCGTGTTCCCATTGTCCAGGTGGTGCACGCCGAGTTCGTGCATTTCGTGGCGACTCGACGCCCCCTCGACGCGCACCAAGGAGAGCTGCTCGAGCGGCTGCTGGAACCTCCAATCGAGACCGAACCGCTCCCCGGGATGCTCCGCTTGGTCGTTCCGCGCCCCGGCACCATCTCCCCATGGTCGTCGAAAGCGACGGACATCGCGCACATCTGCGGGGTCGACGGGGTGGATCGGATCGAGCGGGGCGTCTGCTACACGATCGAACTGACCGACGCCCTCCCCCTGGATGACGGAGCGCTCGAGCAGATCGACCGCGCCCTGCACGATCGGATGACCCAGATCGTGCTCGATCGCCTCGGGGACGCCGCGCGCCTCTTCCAACGAGGAACTCCGCGCCGGATGGCGCGTTTCGGGGTGCTGACGGGCGGTCGCCCGGCGCTGGTCGCGGCAAACGAGGAGCTCGGCCTCGCCCTCGCCGACGACGAGATGGACTACCTGGTCACGGCGTTCAGGGAGCTGGGGCGAGACCCAACCGATGTCGAGCTCATGATGTTCGCCCAGGCGAACAGCGAGCACTGCCGTCACAAGATCTTCCGGGCAAGCTTCGTGATCGACGGGGTCCCCCAGTCCCAATCGCTGTTCGACATGATCCGCGAGACCTACAGGGCAAACTCGACCGGTGTCCTCAGCGCCTACCGCGACAACGCCGCGGTGATGGAGGGTTTCGAGGGCCAGCGCTTCTTCCCCGACGCAGCGACGGGCGAGTACGTTCGGAGTCCCGAGGCGATCCACATCCAGGTGAAGGTCGAGACACACAACCATCCCACGGCTATCTCGCCATTTCCGGGCGCCGCGACGGGATCCGGGGGTGAGATCCGCGACGAGGGAGCCACGGGTCGTGGCGCCAAACCCAAGGCCGGGCTCACTGGCTTCTCGGTGTCGAACCTCCACCTCCCGGAGCTGCCACGCCCCTGGGAGACGGATCCAATCGGCAAACCCGACCGGATCGTCAGCGCGCTCGACATCATGACAGAGGGACCGCTCGGCGGTGCAGCGTTCAACAACGAGTTCGGGCGCCCGAACCTCCTCGGGTATTTCCGCACCTACGAGCAACGGGTGCCCACGGAGACGAGCTCCGAGGTCCGCGGATACCACAAGCCGATCATGATCGCCGGTGGTTTCGGCAACGTCCGCCCCGAACACGTCGAGAAGCTTCCGATCCCACCCGGTGCGCCGCTCGTCGTCCTGGGAGGGCCCGCGATGCTCATCGGCCTCGGTGGCGGTGCCGCGTCATCGATGGCCCAGGGGACCAGCTCGTCCGAGCTCGATTTCGCCTCCGTCCAGCGCGACAACCCGGAGATGCAGCGCCGGTGCCAAGAGGTGATCGATCGCGCGAACGCGCTTGGAGAAGAGTCACCGTTCCTCTCCATCCACGACGTCGGGGCCGGCGGCCTGTCCAACGCGCTGCCGGAGCTCGTTCACGACAGCGGCCGCGGCGCGTTGCTGGAGCTCAGGGCGATCCCAAGCGCCGAACCCGAGCTCTCACCGATGGAGATCTGGTCGAACGAGGCCCAGGAGCGCTACGTCGCCGCCGTGGCCGCCGAACGACTGCCGGCTTTGGTCGCGATCGCAGCCAGGGAGCGTTGCCCGATCGCCGTAGTCGGCGAGGCCACGGTGGAGCCGCGCCTGGTCCTCTCCGATCGCGATCTGGGTGGCACCCCCATCGATCTGCCGGTCGAGATCCTGTTCGGCAAGCCGCCGCGCATGACGCGCGAAACGGCGACCCGGCCCGCGCGGGGAACCCCGCTCCCGCTCGCGGGGCTCGACCTCCGCGCCGCCGCGGAGCGGGTGCTGCGGCTGCCGGCGGTCGCCGACAAGACATTCCTCGTCACCATCGGCGATCGCACGGTCACCGGGCTCGTCGCGCGCGACCAAATGGTCGGGAGATGGCAGGTGCCGGTGGCGGACGCTGCGGTCACCCTGGCCGACTACGATGGGTACCAGGGCGAGGCGATGGCGATCGGCGAGCGCAGCCCGCTCGCCGTCCTCGATCCCGCCGCGAGCGCCCGCATGGCCATCGGCGAGGCCCTCTCCAACCTGGCGTCGGTGCCGATCGAGGGGCTCGAGCGGGTCAAGCTCAGCGCCAACTGGATGGCAGCCGCGGACCACCCCGGCGAGGACGCAGCGCTCTATGCCGCCGTCCGCGCCGCGGGGCTCGAGCTCTGTCCAGCGCTTGGTCTCACCATCCCAGTCGGGAAGGACAGCCTCAGCATGCGGACGGTGTGGGCTGGCGGCCAGAGGGCTGTCGTCGCCCCGCTGTCGTTGGTCGTCACGGCGTTCGTTCGGGTGCGCGACGTGCGGCGAACGCTCACGCCAGAGCTCGTCGCGGAGAAGGAGCCCACTTCGCTCCTCCTCGTCGATCTCGGGGCCGGCCGGAATCGTCTCGGTGGTTCGGCGCTGGCGCAGGTGTACTCCTGCGTGGGGGATACCCCACCCGACGTGGACGATCCCGCGCTGCTCGCCGGCTTCTTCGCGGCGATCCAAGCCCTCAACAGGAGTGGCTTGATCCTCGCCTACCACGACCGCAGCGATGGCGGGCTCTTCGTAACGACCTGTGAGATGGCGTTCGCTGGCGGCACTGGCGCCGAGATTCGGCTCGATGGGCTAGGTGCGGAGGCGGTGCACTCGCTGTTCTCCGAGGAGCTCGGCGCGCTCCTGCAGGTGCGAACCCGCGACGTCGATGCCGTGCTCGACGAGTTCGCGCGCCACGGGCTCGCCCTCGGCGTGCACTGCCACCCGGTGGGCGGGCCGCGAAGCGACGATCGGGTGGTGTTCACCCGAGACGGTCGCGAGGTGCTCGGTGCGACCCGCACGGAGTGGCGACGTATCTGGTCGGAAACCACGATCGCCATTCAGGCGCTACGCGACAACGCAGACGCCGTGGCAGAGGAGCTCGAGCTCCTGTCCGACCCCACCGACCCCGGCCTTTCGGTTGCGCTCACCTTCGATCCCACGACAGGCCCCACGGCCATGTGGAACAGATCGCTGCCCGGCGAGCGCCCGAGGGTGGCCATCCTGCGCGAGCAGGGCGTAAACGGCCAGGTCGAGATGGCAGCGGCGTTCGACCGGGTGGGCTTCGCCGCGATCGACGTGCACATGACGGACATCCTCGCTGGTCGCATCGACCTCGACGACTTCGTCGGGCTCGCGGCCTGCGGCGGGTTCTCCTACGGAGACGTGCTCGGTGCCGGCCAAGGCTGGGCGAAATCCATCCTGTACAACCCGAGAGCACGCGGAACCCTGGCGCGCTTCTTCGAGCGGGAAGACACCTTCACGTTGGGCGTCTGCAACGGTTGCCAGATGCTGGCAGCGTTGAAGGAGCTCATCCCTGGCGCCGCCCATTTCCCGCGCTTCATCCGCAATCGGTCCGAGCAGTTCGAGGCTCGACTCGCGCTGGTCGAGGTGACCGAGAGCCGTTCCATCTTGCTGGCGGGGATGGCGGGCTCCAGGCTGCCCATCGCGGTGGCGCACGGTGAAGGCCGCGCGGCCATCGGGGAGGCGGAGGTCGCGGCCCGCCTGTCGAGCCGCACCATGTGCCTCCGGTACGTCGATCATCGCGGCCAGGCAACCACCCATTACCCTGAGAATCCGAACGGCTCGCCGGGTGGCGTGACCGGCCTCACGAATCTGGACGGTCGAGTCACCCTGATGATGCCGCATCCAGAGCGGGTCTTCCGCGTCGTCCAGCTCTCCTGGTTCCCGCCCACCGACGCGGAAGACTCCCCATGGCTTCGCCTCTTCGCCAACGCGCGCACTTGGGTGGGGTAGGTCCCTGAACGCGAGCGCGTGCACGCTGACTCAGAGCTGATCGGCGAAACTCCGACGAAGGGGGTCAAAACCGTTCTGCTCGAGCTCGTGCATCATTCTGAGGTCATTGCCGAGCTTGCCAGCCGAAGAGCCCTGGCGCGAAGACCGCACGAGGTAGGCGTCGGGAAGATCGAGGAGCCGCCGCCCGCGGTCCCTGCCGAACGGCACGCGCTCACGCAGAAGGCACCGCAGCGTTTCGGGGCTGGGGGTCAGCGCTTCACGCGTGCGGGACCGGTGTTACGCGAGCGAGCCGCGCTCGAGCAGGTCGCCCACCACGCGGCGGAGCAGGCGTTGTGCCGCGTCACTCGGCTCGACGAACCGGAGTCCGCAGGTACCGAGCACGGCCGAGCGGTAGCGCAGCTCGGCGCGCACTTCGCAGGCGGGGTCGCGTGGCGCCCGAAGCCGCATCAGGACCTGGCCCCCGATGGGAATGGCCTCGATGGTGGGCGAAAGCAACAGCTTCATTCCGCCGACGCTGAGGTCGACGACGAGCATCGAATCCGTTATCTCACCAGCCAGCACGTCTGCGCTGATCTCGTAGTCCGCCATTGGACGCACGCGCACATGCTGCCGGCGTTCATGTCCCACCCTCTCATGCGTCGCCACGAGTTCGAGTGTAGCATGTCCGGGCTGTCCGTGGCCGAATCGAGGTCACTCACACCGACACCTCCCGTGGGGTGCCGCCGGCCGCGGGAAATCCGGGGCCATCCGTCACCATCCGCCTTCCACTCGGGCCTGCTCCTCCTCGAAGACGCGACGGGTTGGGGGGGCCGCCAGGGCCTCGTCGAGGGCCACCGATGGATCGAGCTGGAGAGCGTAGCGGAAGGCCTCGCGCGCTCTCGCAGGATCCGGACGAGCGTTGCCCCAGATGACACCGACGTACATCCACGCGCGCGCCTTGACCGGACCGCTACAGCGATCCTCACAAGCGAGGTAAATCCCTTTCAGCTGGGCCTCCGCCTCCGCCTCCTTCCCCTTGAGGTAAAGCTCGTCGATTGCCGAGTCGGTCTTCTCGAGCGCCGACCGATCCCGGGGCGCCCGAACACGCGGGAGCTCGGTGGCGGGGACGACTGGTGCACAGGACGCGACCTCGGCCGGGGGCGTCGATTCCGCCACCGGGACGGGACCTCGTGTGGGCAGGCACCCCCCGATCGACCCGAGCAACGCGGTCGAGATGACCACACTGCGCCACTGCGGATTGGTCTTCGTTCGCATGACCACTGCGGGTCGCCTCACGATGCGCAGAGGACTCCTGACCCGGGAATGGCATGGCGCAACTCTACGTGTCAACCGCCGTGCCGGGTCGCAGCGTTCCCGATGGAAACGACCGGTCGAGATCGGCTCCGCTCGCCCGACCTCACCTGACCCCCGTCCCCCCGATCGGCCACGCCGAACGAGGCCTCTGGTCCGCACACGATGGCCAGGACCGTGGTAGGTTCTGCTCGGTGCGTCTCCGCCTCACACGGGTCGTCCATCCTGGCGCGGTGCTCGCCTACGCCGATCCCGATCGAGCGCTCGCCTTCTTGCGACCGGGTTGCCTCCCCGAGAGCGAGCATGTGCGGGCGGTTCGCCGGCTTGGTTGTCGCGTGCTCGAGTACGGGTGTGGATCCGGCGGCGTCACGTTGGCGCTCGCTCGGGCAGGTATCGAGGTCACCGGGGTGGACCTGTCGCAGAAGATGCTCGCTCACCTCGCCTGCGCCCTGGGGCGCGAGTCGCCCGCGGTGCGGGCGCGGGTTCGTGTCCACCACGGGGACATGCGCGACCTCATCCTGCGGGAGAGGTTTCCCGTCGTGCTGGTAGCGGACGGGACGTTCCAGCATCTTTACCAGCACGACGACGTCCGAGCCTTCCTCGCACGGGTCCGGCACCACCTCGTACCGGGGGGACGGCTTCGCTTGGACGTCGAGCTACCTGACCTCCGTGCGCTCGGTACGCCGGAACGATGGATGCGATACTACCCCCTCACCCAGGTGGTGACGCGGTCGCTCGATGGTGACCCGTCCCTACTCCTCGCGCAGCGCCAGTACTTCCCTGCCGAGCTCCGAGGGCTGCTGGAGCGCGCGGGCGCTCGGATCCGAACGATGCGGGTCGCCACGGCGCGCCAGGAAAACGAAGGAGGGGCTGGCAGAACCCGTCACCCCCGGCTCGTCCTTCACTGCGAATGGGACAAGCCCCCTCACGCGCGAGGGGAGGAACGCCAAACTCGGAGTGACCGTGCGGGCTTCTCCCCCGGCCTTCGCTAGCCGCGACACCGCACGACCACGAGTGCCGCCTCGCCCACCGCGCGGTCGCGCGGCGAGGTGATCACGATATCGAGCCAGGCAACCGATCCGGGGGATCCGAGCTCGATCACGTCCACCACCCGATGACCGGAAGACGGACGCCGCGCCGCTTCGTGTACGGCCTTCGCGAAACGCCCCGCCTGCCGAGAGTCCGTGCACCGCACCCGCCCGCAGTCCACATCCAGGCCGAGATCCAACTCGAGCAGACGTTTAGCCGAGGCGTTGGCGCCGAGCAAGCGGCGATCCGGACTGAGCATGAGCGCAGCGAGCGGACGCTGCCTGAGCTCGATGATGGCCTCCACCACCCGTCCCGAGACCGGCCGGGTGGCGGACGCCCGCTCGCGTTCGTGGAGACCGGTAATGCAGTCCACCGCCACGGCCCCGTCCTTCGGCGCCGCCATACTGTAGGCCCCGCTCACCGGAGGCATGGTCTCCGGAATCGCAGCGTCACGCCGAGGAGCAGGCGCTCGAATGCCATGGCCTTCGCCCTGCAACTCCCCCTTGGTTCTGTCCCCTCCCCCCACGGTCATCACGGCTCGCGCTCCATCCTACGGCAACTCAGGGCTGGAAATTCGGAGAAATTCGGGAATCGCCTGTCGCGGATGCAGCGCGTCATACCCATCCCGGCAGGGGTCTGTGAAGCGCGCCGCGGTCCTTCCGCCGAACCCCTTCGACGCAGTCGACCGCGATGTCAATGGACATTTCGCCGCCACCGTCGCTGACACGACGAGCTGCGCCGTAGGACAACGACACCAACGTACCTTGGACCTGACTGGACAGGTCGCTCGTTGTTTCTCTGACACGAGAAGGATCCGCCGTGAGTGCTGGCAACGGTTTGGTGGGGACCAATGAATCCGATACGAATGGTGCCGTCACCGATGGATGGCTCACCGCTTGGCCACTGGCTCGGGTTTCGGCGGAGCATCCGCGAAGAAAGGGCATTCTGGTTCGGTGCGGTGGATGATACTTAACGCGACATGGCGGACCCGAGCATTGCGCTTCCCGGCCCCACTCCTGAGGATGGGGAAGACGTCGTCCTCGCTCTGGAGACAGCGGCGACGCTGTGGAAACGCGGCGACAAGCAGGACGCGATCAGATGGCTGCGTCGCGCAGCCGAGTCTGCGGAGGAGGCCGGCGATGACATGCGCGCGCTGTCCCTGGCCCGCACGGCAGCCGACCTCACGTCGAGCGGGGAGCGCAGAGGGTCGCCGCCGCTGGCCGCCGAGAAGGCCCCCGGCGCGCAACCGCAGAATCCAGACGCGGTAGTCACCGCCGCCTTGCAGTCGCGGACCGGACACCGTCCGTTTCCCGCGCCACCACCCCCCCCGGGTGCCAGCCGACCGCCTCCGCCCTCCGCGTCGCGTCCGCCACCAACGACTTCTGGTCCGCCCTTCGTGGGCACCCCAACGGCACGCATGCCCCCCGTCGCGGAGCGGGTCCCGACCCCCGCTACGCCGCCTTCTCAAGGATCAGCCCCCAAATCGACCCCCCAGGCGAGTCGAGGTCCGCGCTCGCCCGCGACCGATGCGTTGTCGGACCTGATGCGAGCCGACATTGCGCCCACGAAGCCGAAGGCAACCAGTCCGACCGCGTTGGGAGCGCTGCGTGTCTCGGTCCGCCGTTCGCCAGACGACCCGCAGGTGCTCATGGCGCGACTCCTGGGACCGGAAGACCCCGCCCCCAAGGGCGAGAAGAACGCGATGCTGATCGCAACGGAGATCATCATCGATCAGCTCGTCCCGAGCGAGTAGCCGAGCCTACCGAACGCGGAGGTGCCCAGGAAGCCAGGCTCGCCGCCTCGGGCCAGCCCGCGCGGGCGTCCCGCGCGACCAGGACGAGAAGATCCCGCGCTGGCTCGCGCGGGGAGAGAACCGGGGTTCAGAGCAGGAAGGTAGCGCCGAGAGTGATCGACGGATAGCCGAGCCGCACCGTCATTCCGATGCGTTCGCCGAAGAGGAACCGGGCCCCGGCGGCGATGTCGACCATGACGCGAGTATGATCGCCATCGCAGTCACCCCAGGTGTCGCCGTACCAACACCAGCCTTCCCAGCGGTAGTAGCCGACCGCGAGCCCGGGCTCTCCGAACACGCTAATGATGTCGGTCAGCCAGAAATTCCACTGCAGGGCTACCGGGAAGACGAAGGCGTTTCCGTTGCAGCGGTGATCCCAGGAGTAGTTCCGGTCCGAATCGCGCCAGTAGTAGTAGTCGTCGCAGTTGTCGTCCCCGAAATGAGCCCAGTCTCCGCCAAACGAGATGCCCATGCTGTTGTTGATGGTCGTGATGGGGCCATCGAGGAACGGGATCGTGGCACGAAGGCCGACGCCGATCCCCGTGTCGTACCAGACCGGCGTTTCCCCGTGCTGCAGCACCAGGTGCGGATCGAGCTCGACCGCGTAGTCCGGGTGGTTGCCAGGTTGTTCGATGATGGCCTGCGCCTGCAAGGCCGGGGCAACCGAAAAAAGAGCGAGCCCCAACAGCAACGCACCCGCCCGCGCGTCCGCGGGGCTGATTCGCACGAAAGCCGGCATCCGATACTCCTTCCGCACTAGCGACATCCTAGGGACGAGGCTCAGGCTATCACCTTTCTCGCGACGGTTTCAGCGTCCGTCCGGGGAGTCGTCCCGCGAGCACGTCGGCCCGTCGTTTGCGGGATCCTCTTCGCTAGTGCCCTCGCTGGGCGCGACGGCAGCTGCCCCGTTCGGTTCGTCGGATGCGCGAGCACCGACATCGGCGCCATCGGCGCCCGACTCCGCCGTATCGCCGGCCGGCCCTTCGCGGTCCGTGAGCTCCCGGTGCAGCTGGTCCTTCACCTCACGGAGGGTCTCGGCGAGCCCGGTACGCCCTTCGGAAACGAGGTCCTCGACCTTCTCCCGAACGACGCGTCCGACCAGCGGTACGAGGCCAAGAGCCTCCCCAACCACGGACCCCCACGAGTCGTCACGCTGCGGCATCAGCGGATTCTACGATTTGCCTCCGCCGCACGCAACGGCGCGAGGTTCACGTCACGACCTCCGCGGGGGAATGATAGAGTGCCGCCGTGGCCCGAGGGATTGGATTCTGCCACGTCATCGCGAGCATCGTCGTATCGGTGGCTGCGTGTGCGCCCCCCCGCGGGACTCCGCCGCCTACCGTCGTCGCCGCGAACGCACCTCTCGTGACGTGGCCTACACCATCGTGTCAGGAACGTGCGGCGAACCTCGTCGCCGAAATGACACTGGCGGAGAAGGTGGCGGCGATGACGCTACCCGACACCGCACAGATCAGTCGCGCCGATATCACGGCCCTCGCGATCGGCGCGGTGCTCACCGGCGCGGAGTCGTTGCCCGCAGACCCAACGCCGGCGCGATGGCTCGACACATCGAATCGGGTCCACGACGCAGCAATGCGCTCCGGGCTCCGAGTCCCGCTGGTCTTCGGCACGGACGCCATCCACGGACACAACAACGTCCGTGACGCAGTGATCTTCCCTCACGCCGTTGGCCTCGGGTGCACGGGCGACCCGAACCTGGTCGAACAGGTCGCGGGAGCGACGGCGGAAGCGATGTTCGCCACCGGCGTCGACTGGACCTTCGCTCCAATGGTTGCCGTCGCCCGTGACGAGCGCTGGGGTCGAACGTACGAGGCGTTCGGAGAAGACCCACGCCTGGTCGGCGAGCTCACCGCGGCCAGCATCCGCGGCCTACAGGGGAGCCCACCGGGCACCGGTGCCCACCCCGTATTGGCCTGTGCGAAGCACTTCCTGGCGGACGGGGGCACGGTCAACGGCGAGGACCGGGGCAACGCCGAACCCTCGGAGAGGGAGCTCCGAGCGGTGCACCTCGCGCCGTATGCCGCTGCCGTCGAGGCCCAGGTAGGCAGCGTGATGGTGGCCGTCCATCGCGTGAATGGACGCCTGATGCACCAGAACAAGGCGCTCCTCACCGATGTCCTCAAGGGAGAGCTCCGGTTCGGGGGATTCGTCGTGTCGAACTGGGCGGCAATCGACGAGCTCCCAGGCGATGACGCCGACCGGATCGCAAGCGCGATCGACGCCGGCATCGACATGGTGATGGCGCCGAGCTCCTACCAAGACTTCATCGCTACCCTGCGCGGCCTCGTGCCGGAGCGTATCCCAGAGGCGCGGATCGACGACGCCGTCTCGCGCATCCTGGCGGTCAAGTGCGAGCTCGGCATGTTCACGGCCAGTGCCCGTTCGCGACCGCCCCCCTCGGTCGTGAGCTCCCTCCGCCACCGGGCCTTGGCACGGGAGGCCGTCGCGCGGTCGGCCGTCTTGCTGAAGAATGACGGAGTGCTGCCGCTCCCCAAGACGGGACATGTACTCGTCGCAGGGAGGAATGCGGACGACCTCGGCCACCAATGCGGGGGCTGGACCCTGGGCCTGGTGGGGGGAAACGGTCCCCTCACGGCCGGGACCACGATCCGTCAGGCGATCGAGCAAATGGTAGGGCGGCGACGCGCTCGCTTCTCGCTCGATGGGCGGGGTGCGGGCCCCGGGGTGACCTCGGTGGTGGTGATCGGCGAGACCCCGTACGCCGAGGCCGGTGGCTACATCAAGCAGCTCGAACTCGACGCCGATGACGTCACCGCGGTGCGAAACGCGAAGAAGGGTGGCGGCAAGGTCGTCGTGGTGCTGGTGACGGGACGCCCGTTGCCGCTCGACTTGGTGATCGATCTCGCGGATGCCATCCTCGTGGTCTGGCTGCCGGGAACCGAAGGCGGCGGCGTCGCTGACGTACTGTTTGGCGACGTGCCGCCGACGGGTCGCCTGAGCCACACCTGGCCCCGCACGAGCGGACAGATCCCCATCAACGTCGGGGATACGCCGTACGATCCCCTGTTCCCCTTCGGATTCGGACTCACCTATGAGGTGTCGGCGGCGAAGTATGAGGAGACGGATGCATCTGGGGCGGGAAGGCTAGCGGTTCCAGCAAGGAAGATGGAGGATGGTAGTCGCGGTCAAACACGACCCTTCGGCGGCTGAGCTCGACGCGCTCGGCGTGCGGGACTGGCCGATCTGGGAGAAGGGTGTCAGTCGGTTCCCCTGGTCCTACGACGAGGAGGAGACCTGCTATCTCCTCGAGGGCGACGTGGTCGTTACCCCCGACGGAGAAGAGCCATTGGCGATAGGCAAGGGGGACCTGGTAACGTTCCCTGCGGGGTTGACCTGCACCTGGGAGATCCGCGTCGCCGTCCGCAAGCGCTACCGGTTCGGCTGAGGCACCAACCAGGTCGCCAACAGCGACAGCGCCGCGGGAAGCGCACGCTTGCCTGGCGAGGGACCGGCGTCGGCGGGGACCGCGGGGCTCAGTGGATCGACTCCGCGCGAACCCCTCCCGGTCGCCGGGTGGTCGTTTCGAATCCGAGGCGCGCCGTCGGGTCAGGACGTCGGTGACGCCTGGCGAAGGACAGGCAGCGCGGATCGTGTTACGGGGCCGCCGTGGAGCGCCTCCTGTTCGCGACCAGCAATCCGCACAAGATCCGTGAAGTTCGTGCCATCCTCGAGCCGGCGGGGTTCGTCGTGGAGGGGCTTGACGCGCGCGCAACCGTCGAGGAACCGGTCGAGGATGCAGATACGTTCGAGGGCAACGCGCGCCTGAAGGCGCTCTGCTACGCTCGAGCGCTGGGAGAACGTTGCCTTGCCGAAGACTCCGGCCTCGAGGTGGATGCCCTCGACGGCGCTCCTGGTGTCTTCTCTGCGCGCTACGCCGGCCTGGAAGGCGGCCGTGATGAGCGCGATCACGCGAACAACCTGAAGCTCCTCGCCGCCCTCGAGGGCGTGCCGACCGCTGCGCGCACCGCGCGCTTCGTCTGCGCCGTGTGTGTCGCCGATCCCGACGGCACCATCGTGGCCGAGGCGCGGGGCACCTACGAGGGAATGATCGCCGAGGCACCGAAGGGCAGCAACGGCTTCGGTTACGATCCCCTGCTCTACCTTCCCGACGTCGGTCGTACGAGCGCTGAGCTCTCCCCCGCTGACAAGAACGCTCGCTCGCACCGGAACGCCGCGGTGCGGGAGCTGCTCGGGCGACTGCGAGGGCTGGAGGGAGGAGTCCGAGCGGCGCGGTAGCTTCCGATGCTCCGCCTGGACCGCGATGGGTCGCGCTCGTCGTGGGCATCTCGACGTCTACCGGCAGCGAGTCGCCGGCATTCCGGTCGAGCGCCTCGTCCCGGCAACCAACTCCAGCCGGCAACCCAGTGCCTCCGCCAGACTCACGACGGTGGAGAGCGTGGGGTTCGGTTCACGCTGCGTGAAGAGGCGGCGGACGATCTCGGGCTTGGCCCGAATCGCCCGGGCCAGATCTGCCTTGCTCATCCCCTCGGCCAGGCGAGCGGCATCGAGAGCTCGCACCAATCGATCCACGGCGTCGATCTCCTGACGGGCCTCGGTGTACGCCTTGGCGAACTCCGAGGACTTCATCTTCTCGTCGAAGTGCCGATTGAAGGCGGTCCTGCGGCGGCTGGACATGGGTGTAGCGCAACACGCACGTTACGTTGCGCAAGGGCTGCGATCATAGCGAGCCTGAGGCCGCGTTGTTGGCGAAACGGCCCCCGGGGCCGCTCTTGCCAGGGCATACCGCGGGGTGAGGTGGTTGCCCATGGAACTTCCTGCCGGGAACGGGAACCCAGCGTCCGGGGTTCCCGGGGCGGTCCAGGCGACTGTGGAGCCTGACCAACTCCCATCTACCTCCTCCACGGGAGGCCAACCTCCGCCTCGGAGAGCCCAAGGGCGTTGGCGATCTTGAAGAGCGTGGATCGCCGAGGCACGGACGACGATAATCCATCTATGCCCGATGGAAGGTATGGCAAATCAAACCATACCGACCGCATCAGTCCCCCATAGCCAAGAAACCGTACTCCTTCGCGTCAGGGTAAGCCGCCAGGAGTACCGAACAGGCTCCAGGCACCTCGCTCGCTCTCCTCCGGACTATCATCGTGCTGACGGACGGCGAGATGCCAGAGGAGGTCCGGGGTCCAGTCCTGGCCACCCTGCGGTCGCCGTTCCCGGTGACAAGGGCTACGGCGCTGGCCGAGTTGTCCACCTACAGGATCCGGGGCCTGAGGAGGATCGCCCGATCACTCGCCATCGAGGACCCGTGCGCTGCCGTGAGGAGGGAGGCGGTCTTCTCGATGGTGAGGGCGGGTGACCGGGACGGGATCCTCGCCCTGGGGCAGACGCCGGCCAGGACAGGAGCGGAGAGGTCAGCCAGGATCGTCGCCATCGGAGCCCTCGGGTTCCGGGCTCGGTGCAGAGGGAACTCCTTGTTCGAGCAACTGCTGCTCGAAGCTTCACGGAGGTACGGGCGGGGTCCGGTCCTGCGCCAGCTCCCTCGACGGTGACCAGGTCTGGTGGTCGATGATCCCCCGGGCATCGAGAGGTGCCTGGGGGCTTCGAATAGTTTGAGTCTCGAATGGAGGTCATCTGGCCCCGGACTTCGTCACGTAGCCACACGCCTCAGAGTGCGTTCCGCGTGCCAGAGATCGACGGCCGTCTGCAAGTTCATCCAGAACTCCGGCGTAGTGTTTAGAGCCCGGGCAAGGAGGACGGCCGTCTCAGCAGTCACCCCCCGCTTGCCGTTGATAATGGTGTTCACCCTCTGGATTGGGACGCCCAGCTTCTCGGCCAAGACAACCTGGGTCATCCCCATCGGCTTCAGAAACTCCTCTACCAGGATCTCACCCGGGTGGGTCGGGGGGCGATTCTTCGGGAGCATAATAACCTCACTTCGCAGTCGGCTCTGCTCAATGTTAATCGGTAATGAATACGTCTCGGGCGTTGCCTTCACCGAAGGCAAACACAACCCGGTACTCGTCGTTGATGCGGATGCTGTACTTGCCGGCGAGGTCGCCAGAGAGGGCCTCCAGGCGATTGCTTGGGGGGATCCGTAGGTCTCGGAGCTGGGAGGCTGCATGGAGCATGTCGAGCTTGCGTCGGGCAACACCCCAGAGGCTCTTCGGCAACCGTTGCCGGGCTGCCCGTGACTCGGTGCCGTCGTAGATGTCGTGGGTGCCCTGGTCGGCGATGCTCAGGATCACGTCCCTAGCTTGATGCTTTAACGGGTGCCGTGCAAGCGGTAGGCTGTTGGAGCCGGACCCACGCTATCGGTTAGCCTTTCGACTCGGGCTTCCTGGCGGGCAACGGGCAGCGGCCCGACGGCCCATTGAACGGCAACCCGGAGATCCCCGTGGTCGACGCCGAGTCGAACAGCGATCCCCCGAGGACCGGCTGGTCGAGCTTTGGCCAGCGCCAACCTGCGGGCCTCACGGGCCAAGAGGTGGTCGAAGGGGGGCGGGGTCCACCGAGAGCCACGGGTGCCACTGGGCTCCCAGGTGGCCTACGACCAATCCCGGTCGCTGGTTGTCAGGGCCTCGGTGTAGCGGCCGTCGCCGTCGTCCACCTCCTCGTCGGCTTTCGCCCGACCCCACCCACCCCACCCTCACGCGCCCCACGGGGCACGAAATGGCCCCCACCGCCGGTGCCCGGCCGCCGCCAGCTTGTGCTGGATTCCCCCTCGGTGGGGGCTCCTCGTGGGTCCCCCTGGGGGCTCTGAGGTGGGGGCGAGGTCGGGGTGGTGGGGCGTGGTGGAGGAGGCGGCTTCGTAGACGGCCAGGCCCAGCGTCAGCGCCCCTGGGGCCCCGATCCTTCTGGGGCCCATGGCCCCTCCAGGAGTCTCCGACCCCGGTGGTCGGGTGGAGCCGGAGCCGATGGTGATTACGATCCAGAGTCTTTTCAGCCAGTAGCCCCTCCCGGGTTCGAACCGGGATGCCCTTTCGGGCCGCGGATTTTAAGTCCGCTGCGTCTGCCTGTTCCGCCAAGGGGCCTAGAGCAGCAATCAGGTTGATTGCTCCGTCAAATCAATGACCTAGAGCACCGAACCGGCAGCAGACCTCACCAGGGGCAGCGCTGGAAACGCGTCCTCGCCTCGCAGGGACGCGTTTTCAGTGCTGCCGTTGCGGTTGGCAACCTGATCGGTGCTCTAGGGTGCGTCAAGCATACGGGGCCAGCGACACCGCGCCAACGCTCACTTGCGCAAAGGGAGTGTCGCGACCCGCGCAGGATCCGCGGGGAGAGCAGGAGCCATGTCGCTCAAGGTCGCGGCGACGCGAACTGCCGGTGGTCACGATGTCCTCCCACGTACAGGGACAATGCGGGTCGAGGCCCATGCCTTCCTCTCGGACGCGCTCTTCGCAGCCTCCGAGGATGAGCTCTGGCGCCAGCTTGCCGTCAGGGCATCCTACCCTGGCATCGTCGGAGCCGATGCGATGCCCGATGTTCACGTGGGCTTCGGATTGCGCGTTGGCTGCGTGCTCGTCACGGAGGACACGCTGATTCGGGCTGGCTCGGGCTACGCCATCTCCTGCGGAGTCATCCATCTCAAGGCGCGCGCAGAAGCCGAAGCGGGGCGCCGCAACGACCGCGGCACGATCGACGCCGAGGTTCTACCCACGGGCGACGTCGCGTGGACCATCGTGCGACCCGGGTTGGGCCGCTCCAGGCCGTGACCGAGGCAGGTCGCCGACCGTGCCCGGCGCTGGTGCCGAGGCGCTGAGAGGCTGAGCAGGCCACCAATCCCCCTCCTGCGCTACCCCAGCGACCCCGCATGGCACCGGCCGAAAAGCCATGGTACCAAGCCCCGCCATGAGCCGCATCTTCCGCTCACTTCCACCCGCGGGTACCCGCCTCGGGATCGCATACTCTGGGGGCCTCGATACACGCTGCGCTGTAGCGTGGCTCGCCCGCAAGGGCCTTGAGGTCCACTGCTATACGGCCAATCTCGCCCAGCCCGACGAGAAAGACCCCGCCGAAATCCCGCCGGTCGCGCTGACCCATGGGGCGACGACGGCGCGCCTCGTGGACTGCCGCGAGGCGCTCGCGCGTGAAGGCTTCATCGCCATTCAATGCGGAGCGTTCCACCTGATGACGGCGGGTCGCAAGTACTTCAACACGACTCCACTCGGACGCGCCGTCACCACGACCGCGATCATCCGCGCGATGCGGGAGGACGACGTCCACGTCTTCGGCGACGGAAGTACGCACAAGGGTAACGACATCCAGCGCTTCTATCGCTACGGGATCCTCACCAACCCCAACCTCAGGATCTACAAGCCCTGGCTCGACCGCGAGTTCGTCGATGCCTTCGGCGGACGCAAGGAGATGACGGACTACCTGGCCGGACTCGGGATGCCATTCATCGTGGGTGGCGAGAAGGCCTACAGCACCGACTCGAACGCGCTCGGTGCGACTCACGAAGCCAAGCACCTCGAGTTTCTGGACCAGGGGATCCGCATCGTCGAGCCGATCATGGGGGTACCCTTCTGGAGGCCCGAGACCACGGTCACCGCCGAGGAAGTCACGGTCGAGTTCGAGCAAGGCTGGCCCGTCGCCATCAACGGGCAGCGCTTCGGGAGCAAGATCGAGCTGCTCCTCGAGGCAAATCGCGTTGGTGGCCGCCACGGTCTCGGCATGAGCGATCAGATCGAGAACCGGGTGATCGACGCCAAGAGCCGCGGCATCTACGAGGCCCCCGGTCTGGCGCTGCTCCACGTCGTCTACGAACGCCTCTTTTCCGCGATCCACAACGAGAACACCACGGATCTCTATCTGACGCTCGGGCGACGCCTCGGTCGCCTTTGCTACGAGGGCAGGTGGTTCGATCCCGAGAGCATGGCGTTGAAGGACGGCATCATTCGCTGGATCGCCCCCGTGATCACCGGCAGCGTGACGCTCGAGCTCCGGCGGGGTGAGGACTACTCGATCCTCGACACGCGGGCCGCCCACATGGCCTACGGCCCGGAGAAGCTGTCGATGGAACGCGTCTCCGATCCGGCCTTCACGCCAGAGGATCGAATCGGCGCCCTCGAGATGCAGGCTCTGGCAGTCACGGACAACCGGGAGCTGCTGGTTCACTACCTCGACAGCGTCGAACGCCTCGGTGCGGGCGCCACCAGCGACGTACTGCCTTCGCTCCTCGGAACCAAGAGCGAATAGGACGACTGCCAGGACGATCCTGCGCCAATCCAACCAAACGAGCCGGGCCGTTCTCGGTCCTCACGATGGTCGCAACCGGCTGCCCGCAGCGCCCGTGTCACGCCCAGGCGCGGGGCGGGAGGGGCATGGACTCGCAACGGCCGAGGGGGCACCGGGTGGTGGGGAATCGGCACGTGGGGGCGACGAGCGCCATGGTCGGAAGAGGGTCGCCCGGACCGGCGCTTTTTCGGCGGTCGACGACGACCCGAGCGGGGTACGTGGAAGGTTGCTCCTCACCCTGCTAGCAAGCGGTCGGGAGGTGCCCCGTGTACGACGACGAAACCATGAGCGTCCCCTCGCCACCGCAGGCCATCGAGGTGGACGTGCCGGGCACACGGATCGTCGCGTGGCGGTGGCGGCGTTCGGCGCGTGACCCGGGGGCTCCCGCGGCGCGGATCGTCTTCGCTCACGGCATCACCGACGACGGGCGCTGTTGGGAGCCCATCGTCGCCACCTTGCTCGACACCCACGAGGGCGCGGTCGATGCCGTCGCATACGACGCTCGCGGCCACGGCTATTCCCAGCCGCTCGGGTGTGCGGGCTCACTCGTCGCGGGGGATCGTTCGGCGGCTGACCATCTGGCCGCGCCGCGTGCCGTGACCAACCCGCCGCCGAACGCCACCCTGGCCCGGCTCGCCGACGATCTGATCGCCGTGGTCCGCACGGTCGGCTTCGAGCGTCCACTCCTGGTAGGGCACTCGATGGGCGCCGTGACGGTCGTGGTGGCCGAGTCCCGGGCGCCAGGGCTCGCCGGTGGCCTGTTCCTCGAGGATCCCCCGTCGCCCTGGAGCCACCAGAGCCCGCTACCCCAAGAAGCCGCCCGTGGCGACGCTCCACCGCCGCTGCCCGAATGGCTGGTACCGCTCCGCGGCCGCGATCCGGCGGAAATCCTCGTACATTGCCGGAGCCATCGTCCCGAGTGGTCCGAGGAGGAGCGCCGCCATTGGGCGCGATCCAAGAGCGCGGTCGCTGCGGACGTCGGGTGGCTCTTCGCCGCCCTTCGCGAGGATTGGTCACTGGAGCTCGACGGCGTGCAGTGTCCCACCCTCGTCGTCGCGGGCAATCCAGCAAGGGGCGGAGTCCTAACGGCCGCCGACGCGACCCGCCTCGTAGCGACGCTGCCCAAAGGGAGGTTCGAAACGATTCCCGGTGCCGGACACAACGTTCGCCGCGACGCGCTCGCGCCATACCTCGACCTGCTCCGCGGCGCGATCGCGAACGGCACGTAGCGTCTGCAGCAGCCCCTTCCACCACGCCCACGGCACCACGACGCCATGATAGGGTCCCGGGCAGAGAGGGAATCGTATGCGTTCACGCCCCAGCCGCCCCGGCCGAAGGCCGCTTCGCTGGCAAGGCGCGACGAGTGCCCCACGCCGCCACCCACGCTGCTTCGCAGCGCGGCGCCCGGGCGACGCGGATCCCTACGCCGCCACCCACATTGCCATGGCAACGTGGGACCCGTGGCGACGTGGGTCCCGGGAGCGCTGGAAAAGAACCTCCACGCTCTCCCCAACGCGCCCAGGCCCGCGTTGGGTCCCGGAGCGCGGGGCCCCGCCAGCGGAGCGGATCTCGACCGGTCGTGTTGAGTCAGGACTCCGTGAACGGATACACGGAATCGGACGCCGGCCAGGGAGGCCCCGAGACCTCACCCCCCGAGCTCGAGCTGGATGTTCTCGCGCTTGAAGATCTCCTTCAGTCCGGTCTTGTCGGTCGACTTGATGTACGCCTCACGGGCGTGGACGATCCTTCGTTTCACGAGGTCGGCGAGATGATCGTTCATCGTCTGCATGCCCGAGCCCTTGGCCGTCTGCATCGTGCTCACGAGCTGGAACGTCTTGCCCTCGCGAATGAGGTTCGAGACAGCGGCGTTCGTGAGGAGCACCTCGTAGGCCGCGGCACGTCCGCCCTGGATCTTCTTACATAGCACCTGCGCGATCACGCCGCGCAACGACTCGCTCAACATGGTGCGGATCTGCGCCTGCCGATCCGCCGGAAATTGATCGATGATCCGATCCACGGTGCTCGCGGCCGTGGTCGTGTGCAGCGTGCCGAAGACGAGGTGCCCGGTTTCTGCGGTCTCTATGGCGATGGCGATCGTCTCGAGATCCCGCATCTCGCCCACGAGGACGATGTCCGGGTCCTCTCGAAGGGCGGCGCGGAGCGCGTTCTGAAAGCTCTCCGTGTGGGCGCCGATCTCACGCTGATTCACGAGGCATTTGTGGTTCTCGTGCACGAACTCGATCGGATCTTCGATGGTCACGATGTGGTCGGAGCGGTTTCGGTTGACGAAATCGATGAGCGAAGCGAGCGTCGTGCTCTTGCCGCTCCCGGTGGGCCCAGTAACGACCACGAGGCCCTTGCTGAGCCAGCAGAGGTCGAGCACGGCTTTCGGCAGTCCGAGCTGTTCCGGTGTCAGGATCTCGAAGGGGATCTGGCGGAACACGGCGCCCATCCCCTTGCGGTCCTCGAAGTAGTTGGCCCGAAACCGCGCGAGGCCTTCGATGCTCAAGCCGAAGTCCGCGTCGCGAAGGGTTTCGAACTGCTTCTGCGCCCGCTCCGGCGCCACCTCCCAGAGCAGCGTCCTCATCTCCGCATCGGTGATCTTGGGATGTCCCGGCTCGAGGGGACGAATCTCCCCGTGGACGCGGCACCGTGGGATCTCCTGGGCGGAGAGGTGAAGATCGCTGCCCCCGGCCGCGGCCAGCTGCCGGAGGTAGCCGTAGAGCCGAGGCTCACCGCCAGTTCGGATGGCGATGGCGCGCGGCGCTGCAGCCGCCGCGGAGGCCACGGGCCGCCGCTCACCGCCGTCCGACATCACCAGGGTCCGATCGGGTCGGGCGTGGCGCACGCTTGGCCGTAAGGAGCGCGCCCCGCGGCCGCCCACGGGCGGCCGCGACACAGCGCGTGCGGGGCTTCCCGTCGGGTCGAGCATCGGGATGCCCAGCTCCAGCGCGACGGGCTCGACCACCGTCTCGACCGCATGAGGCGTGACGGACGCACGCCAACCGCCGCCAGCGGTTTCCGCGACGACGACCCTCACCGACGCGCCGATCCCGTTCGCATACACGAAATCGATGGGGTTGCCCGCGCGGATTTCATCGACCGCGCCGGTGGGAGCGATCTCCGACACCATGGCCTCGAGGTGCGCCTGAGTGATGACTGCGTTCGCCGAGCGGTCCCCGCCGCGGAAGCGAAAGAGCGCCGCCTTGCCTGCCTCCAGGACCAGCTCGCGCGCGCGGTGCTTCATGAGGTGATCGACGAAGGCGTCCAGACGATTGGGACGAGGCGCAGCCATCGAAGGTAGAAGATACCATCCATCCCCTGTTCGGCGTGGGCGGCGAGCGGCCGGCGCCAGGCAGGCACGCAAGCAGCGCGATCCGGCCGTGCCTGGCAGAACCGCGGGTGCGCACGGTCTCCCGCGCCGTTCCCGCCGACACCGAGCCGGGTTCGGGCCGAGGGGGGACGTCGAACCCGAGCGCAGTGGATCATCGTGGCCCTCTCCCCGCCTGGAACGGGGGCGCTGCCGCGATCGTCCCGTCTTGGGTCCGAGGGACCCGTCGCCCGTTGTGCCGGCGTCGCATCGACACGAACGACCCCACCACAAGCCTCGCTGGAAGGACCGCACGAGGTGGCCGCAGCCAACCCATCACCCCAACCTCGGCAGCCGGTTCTTGACGGACGCACCGATGGAACCCGAGAAGGCTCGGCTCTGGGCTTCCTCTCGGGCGGCTCGCTCGATGGGGTCGGGGCGCTCGATGCGAGGTGGAGCGATGCCAGTCCCCTCCCGACCTGGACGCGGAAGGCGTCATCCTGGAGCGGTCGTTCCCCAACCCGGGCCGAGAGGCGAGGGCCGCCACGACCCGCCGACCCACACCGAGAATTGCCGTAGCCCATCCTCTGAACTACTTGGTCCGAGGAGCCGCACGCCACACGCGAACGCTCGGAGGTGCGGTCGATCGGCGCCGGAGGCACCCGCCGCTCGTCCAGCGGCGAGGAGGGGGAGGCCGCAGGTCGCGGCCGAAGCGAGGGAGGGGTTCACCTCCTCCGCCAAGAAGACACCTGGCGCGGACAGGATCCCGCCACCGTCCTTGGGTTGCGTGCCCGGCTCGCGCTAGTCTCTTGGCGGCGCGATCGTGACCGAATCCGGCAGGAGATTTCTCGGGGTTTTCGCTGCAATCGGCCGTCAGCCGTCAGCCGTCAGCCGTGAGCAGCTCCGGGTCTTGCCTGGCAGCTGGCCGCTGACTGCTGATGGCCTGTTTGGTTCCGGCTCCGCCGGGTTAGGATGATCGGCGGCCGACCGGTCCGGAGGCTCTCCAAGGTGAAAGAAAAGCGGGAAAAAAAGGCCAAGAGAAGGGCAAAGGCCGCCCCGGAACCCGCCAAGCCCGGCGGAGACGGCCCTTCCAGTCCAGGCCCAGACGCCCCCCCACCAGCCACTGGGCATGCGCGCGAGCGTCCTGCGTCCCCAAAGGAGACGATCAGCGCGTCGGGTGAACCACCGCCGAGCGCGCCAATGACCATGCCAAGCGGGACGCCAGGGATGGGGCGCTCGGCCCCGACCGCGGCGAAGGCGGAGCCCCACCGTCAGGAGCAGGTGGGGGTTCCGCCAACCCCGAGGGCAGGCGGAAGCCTGACCAAGAGTCGGGTGACCATCACACCGGATGCGGATGCACCTTCAGCCAGCAGCAATGGCGTCCCACCCCAGCCACGCAGTGACGAGTCCCTTAACGACACCCTCGCCCCACCCGCGGAACGAACGGGCTCGGCCAGGCTCTGGAAGCTCGTGGACCACCCGTCCCCGGCCGAAGAGGCCCAGGGCGAGGTATCTCTACCGCTCGCCCCCGAGCTCACGGAGTCGCCGTCGGGGGGGCCTCCCCCGCCGTCCGAGGGAGAGAAACCTGTGGGCGCCCTACGCGCGTTCGCGTCGACGGATCAGGCCACCTCGGAGTCTCCGTCAGGAGAGGGCGCGGCCAAAGGGGTGGAGGAACCTGCCGCCACCTCGTCGGTGCCTCCCGAGCCTGAGTTCGCCGACGTTGGTCCGCTGCGGCCGGGGATCCCGCAGATGTACGTGGTGCAGATCGCGCCCGAGCTGGCCCCGGTCGCGAAGGTCGGCGGGCTCGCGGATGTCGTCCTCGGCCTGTCCCGAGAACTGCAGCTCCGCGGCAACACGGTCGAGATCGTGCTGCCGAAGTACGACTGTATGCGGTACGACCACATCTGGGGGTTGCACCGCTGCTACCACGACCTGTGGGTCCCCTGGTGGGGAGGAAAGGTCCACTGTTCGGTTTGGTATGGGGAGGTCCACGGGCGGAGGTGCTACTTCGTCGAGCCGCACTCGCAGGACAACTTCTTCAACCGGGGCAAGTTCTACGGCGACCGCGATGATGTCCTGCGCTTCGCCTTCTTCTGCCGCGCCGCGGTGGAGTTCTTGCACAAATCCGGGAAAAGCCCGGAGATCATCCACTGCCACGACTGGCAGACGGCCCTCGTCCCCGTCTTCCTCTACGAGATCTACCAGCACCTCGGCATGCGGCACCCCCGGGTGTGCTTCACCATCCACAACTTCAGACACCAAGGTCACACGGGCGAATCCATGCTGTGGGCGACCGAGCTCAACAGAGTCCCGTACTTTTTGCATCCCGACCGCCTCCGCGACAACCGGAATCCGGGCGCCATCAACTTGACGAAGGGCGGGATCGTCTACTCGAATTTCGTCACCACCGTGTCCCCCAATCATGCGTGGGAGGCGCAGCACGATCAGGGAAACGGCCTCGAGCACTCCCTGTGGGTCCATCAAGTGAAGTACGGCGGCGTCGTCAATGGAATCGACTATGACGTGTGGAATCCGGAGGTCGACCGCTACATCCCACATCGGTACGGGGTCCACGATCTCGACGGCAAGTACCGAAACAAGCGAGCACTCCGCGATCGCCTTTGGATTGCGGATTCGGTCAAGCCGATCATCGCCTACGTCGGGCGCCTGGATGATCAGAAGGGTCTCGAGCTCATCCGGCACGCGGCGCACTGGGCGCCGGCCAACGCGGCGCAGTTCGTGCTCCTCGGTTCGGCCCCCGATCCCCGGGTCGGCCGCGAGTTCTGGGGCCTGAAACAACACTTCAACGACAATCCGGACGTTCACCTCGAGCTCGGATTCAACGAGGAGCTCTCGCACCTCATCTATGCGGGTGCCGACATGATGCTGGTGCCGAGCCGCTTCGAGCCCTGCGGGCTCACCCAGCTCGTCGCCATGCGCTACGGGACGGTGCCCGTGGTGCGCGCGGTGGGGGGCCTCGCTGACACGGTGTTCGACAAGGACTACGATTGGCGTCCGCTGCACGAGCGCAACGGCTACGTATTCCAACACTACACCCATCACGCCCTCGAGGTCACGCTGCACCGGGCGGTCCGCTGCTACTACGAGTACCCCCAGCATTTCCGGGACCTGATGGTAAATGGAATGCGTGCGGACCACTCCTGGAACGTGCCTGCACAGCACTACCTCAACATCTACGACCACATCCGCGACAAGTAGGGGGCTCTCACCGTGCCGCTGTCTCCACCCGATTCGCTTCCCTTCCGCGGCGAAGTCCACGTCGACTCGAGTGCGCGGATCACCCCCAACGCGACCTATCGGCTCCAGCTTCGCCCTGGGTTCGGCTTCGACCACGCGGCCGCGCTCTGTGACTTCCTCGCCGATCTCGGGGTGAGCCATGCCTATTTCAGCCCGTACCTGCAGGCTGCTCCCGGAAGCACACATGGCTACGACGTCATCGACTACAGCCGGGTCAACGATGAGCTCGGAGGTGCCGAGGGCCACGCGCGCCTGACGGCGGCGCTGCGCCAGCACGGGCTGGGTCAGGTCATCGACGTGGTGCCGAACCACATGGCGATCTCGTCCCGGCACAACCGCTGGTGGTGGGACGTCCTCGAGAACGGCCCCGCCAGCCCGTACGCCCCCTACTTCGACGTCGATTGGAAGACCCCGAACGAACTGCAGCGGAACAAGGTGCTCCTGCCGATTCTCGGCGACCACTATGGACGCGTGCTCGAAGCGGGGGAGATCCAGATCGCTCGCGAGGGAGCGTCGTTCTTCGTGATGGTATTCGATCGGCAGCTGCCCGTCGCGCCCCCCACCCTCGATCACCTGCTCGAGCGCGCCGCCGCTATCGCGAACGATGACGAACTCGAGTTCCTCGCCGAGTCGCTCCGGAGCCAAAGAGCCATCACCGATTCTGACCGAGAGGGGCGCCTCCGGCGCCGCCGGCAACAGCAGGTGATCGAGCGGCTGCTGCGACGCCACCTGCACGAGAAGCCGAATGCGGCCCATGCGGTCGATCGGGCTCTCGGCGAGCTCAACGCAGACGCGGAGCTACTGGACTCGCTGCTCGAGCGCCAGAACTATCGGCTCGCGTTCTGGAGGACGGCACGCCACGACCTCGACTATCGGCGCTTCTTCGACATCAACGAGCTCGCGGGGCTACGGATCGGAGCGGAGCGCGTGTTCCGGGAGTCACACGCGCTGGTGCTCAAGTGGGTGGAGGAGGGCCACGTGGATGGGATCCGCATCGATCACCCGGATGGAATGCGAGACCCCGAGAAGTACTTCCGTCGACTGCGCGCCGCGGCGCCGCGCGCGTGGCTCGTCGCGGAGAAGATCCTCGAGCCCGACGAGGCCCTCCCCGCGACCTGGCCGATCGATGGAACCACCGGCTACGACTTCGTTTTCGTCGCCACCGCGCTCTTCGTTGCCGCCGAGCACGAAGGCGCGATGACTCGACTCTATCGCGACTTCACCGGTGATACCACGGAGGACTACCGCGCTCTGGTTCGCGACACGAAGCGCCAGATCCTGGAGGAGCTACTTGGCGCCGATCTGTACCGCTTGGCTCGTACGTTCCATGGCGTCTGTGCGTTGCACCGCCGGCACCGAGATTTCACCCTGCAGGACCTTCGCGACGCGGTCAAGCAGGTGATCGCGTGCCTACCGGTCTACCGCACCTACGTTCGCGCCGGCAGTCAGGCGTCCGAGGCCGACGAGCAGCGCATCGCAGAGGCGATTCGCCAGGCGAAGCTCGACCGTCCAACCCTCGACGTCGAGCTCTTGTCCTTCATGGGCGAGATCCTCACGGGACGGCTCGAGGGAGAGACCGAATGGGATCTGGCAGCACGATTCCAGCAGCTCTCCGGACCAGCGATGGCGAAGGGCGTCGAGGACACGGCGTTCTACCGATATACGCGGCTCGTTTGCCTCAATGAGGTCGGCAGCGACCCGGCGCGGTTCGGCGTCTCGGTGGCCAGCTTCCATCGCTTCTGCGCCGACGTGGCCGAGAACCGACCACGGACAATGCTGTCGACGTCGACCCACGACACCAAGCGCAGTGAGGATGTGCGCGCGCGGATCGCGGTGCTGTCGCAGATCCCCGCGCTCTGGGCCGAACGAGTGAAGCGGTGGTCTCGGATGGCCGCGACCCACCGTACTCGCGATTTGCCCGACCGCATCACCGAGTACCTCTTCTGGCAGACCCTCGTGGGAGCGTGGCCGATCTCCGCGGACCGGCTCACCGCCTACATGCGCAAGGCGACGCGAGAAGCGAAGGTTTGGAACTCCTGGACGCGGGTGAACACGGAATACGAGACGGCGCTCGAGTTTTTCGCGCGTCAGGTGCTTCAGGACCAGGCATTGATGGACGACTTCAGCGATTTCGTCGCGGAGATCGAGCCATCCGCCCGGATCGCCTCGCTCGCCACCGTAGTCCTCAAGCTGACCGCTCCCGGGGTCCCCGATCTCTATCAGGGCAACGAGCTCTGGGATCACAGCCTCGTGGACCCGGACAACCGACGCGCCGTTGACTTCGAGCTCCGACGCCGCCTGCTGGCGGAGCTCGGGGGCTCGGATGCCAGCGACGTCCTCGCGCGTTCCGAAGAGGGGATGCCGAAGCTCTGGGTGATCCAGCGAGCCTTGCGGCTGCGCGCTGACCGACCTGAATGGTTCGGTCCCGGCTCTGCCTATCTCCCACTTCCGGTGGACGGCGTGCATGCGGATCGGGTCGTCGCCTTCTCGCGTGGTGGGCAGGCGGTCACGATCGTGCCGTGTCGTTGCTTCGACCCACCTGGCGGCTGGCAGGACACGGCGGTGATGCTCCCCGCAGGAATCTACCTGCCGGTCTTCACCGACGGGCCAGCCCTGCGCGGCCGGATCGAGGTGGGACCGCTGTTCGCGGAGTTTCCGGTGGTACTGCTGGCCGCGGAGGACCGGTGAGCACGTAGGCTTTCTGCTGGTCCTGGCAGAGGTCACCCGACACGAGGGGCACCACCGTTGCGCTGTCTTCACCCAACCGGATCAATCCGGTTTGCGTGGCAGCCCGGACGAAGGAAGACTCCGCGAGAATGCGCGCACGCGACGCCGTCCCCAAGCCATGCCGCAGTCGCTGGATCAAGCCCGGACTCGTCCTTTCGGCCGGGCTCCTCTTCGGGTGTGCCTCACACGCCGCGAGGCCACCGCAACCGCACCCACCCGACGGCGAATCGCAGACCAGGAACGCGAGCCCGCTCGACGAGTCACCGCCGGTGCCGAGGCCCGATGCCCCGCCCCCGGAGGCGGCCTACCCCGAGACGGTAGAGACCGTGGAGGACGAGATCGATAGCCTTGCGACTGAGGGTGAGCCGGCCATCGCGACGAGCAGTACGGCCTCTCACCCGCTCGACGGGTGGTCGGACGAACAGATCGCGGACGTGCTCGCCCACGAGCCGGCGCGCCTCGGGTCCATCTCGATCGGGAGTCCGAACGCGGGCAGACTCTGGGGTGGCACGCGAATGCCGGAGGGTGAAGGCTGGGTGCTGGTAGACCCGATCCACGCGTTCGGGACGGAGGAGACGGTTTCCGCGCTGGTGACCTGCATCAACGCCGTGCGGGCCGAGTTCCCAGACTCGCCGCCGCTGAGGATCGGGCATCTCAGCGCTCGCAACGGCGGTCGATTGTCACCCCACCGGAGTCATCAGTCCGGTCGGGACGCAGACGTAGGGTACTACTACCAGGGCAACCAGCGCTGGTTCGCTCGGGCCACTGCGGCGAACCTGGACCGCGCGCGGACCTGGGCCTTCGTGCGGGCGCTCATCGCGATGTCTGACGTCGAAATGATCTTGATCGATGGAAGCCTGCAGGGTCTCCTGCGTGAGCACGCGATCGCGATCGGGGAGGACCCGGCGTGGGTGAACGAGGTCTTCCGCGGCGGCGGCGGTCTGATGCCGCTCATCCGGCACGCCAGGGGTCACGCCACCCACCTGCACGTGCGGTTCTTCAGCCCGGTGGCGAGAGAGACGGCGCGCCGTGCCTACCCCGCTCTCGCGTCAGCCGGAATCGTGGAGCCTCCGGTGGCGTACGCCACTCACCGGGCACGACCCGGCGACACGCTGGCCAAGCTCGCCAAGCGCTATGGCACGACCGTCAAGGCCATTCAACGCGCGAATGGGCTCCGATCCACGGTGATCCTCGCGAACCGGACGTACCGCATCCCGCAACCGAACGCTCCCGTCCCCTTGCTGCCGCCGGTGGTCGTGCCACCACGCCGCGTACCACCACCCCGCAAGACCGCACCACCGGTCGGGACCGTCACCTCTAGCCTCTGGCCAGGGGATGGGCGAGGCCGCGCGGGCCCGACGACGCTCTTCCTTATGACCAGCCGCGTTCTGGCGACCGCCAGCGAACTCGAGGCGGTCGCCGCCTCTTCGGAAGGGTGCCCCACGGGGGACGGGTCTTCCCAGGACTCCTCGGAGGTAGGAAACCCACCAACGAGCGGACGACCATCGGTAGAAGGTTCGCCCACGCGCTCCAGAGAGGGGCGGTACGCCCTTCACCCTCGATCGGCGATGGAGGCAGCGATGGTACATTGGGTCTGACATTTCCCGGGTGCCTGAGATCTGCCAACCCCCCGAGGCCTGACCCCCCTGGCCCAACCAACAGACCCGGCTCGCAACGGCGCCGCGGATGCCACCAACCGCGGTAGCCCCAACCTCGCTTGCCCGACCTCGGACGCCGAGCCCCGAGCCCGGCCCCGCACCCCTGGCGACCACGGGTGCCACCGCCCCCAAACCCCAGGCTCGCCCAGCGAGCCGCCGAGCCAGAGTGGGACCGGTCCCAGGAATGGAGCGAGCTCTGGCCGAACCTGCTATCGTGCATTGGCTAGTCGATCGCTCGGCGACGGTGAATCGGCGTGACGATCCGCGCCCCCATCCCAACCCCATCGCGTCGATGCCCCTGCTTGCCGTCTCTTCCCCACCTGCCGAGCTCTCCACCCGCTTGGGCCGCATTCCTGCGTTGGCTTCCCTCTCGGGGGAAGACCTAGCGAGGATCGCCGCCAGATGTGCGATCATCGAAGTCCCGACGGGAGCAACGATCGCCCACGAGGGAGCCCCGGACCGAAGCGCGTTTCTCATCCTCGCCGGCACTGCCCGGCTCGAGCGTCAGGGAGAGGAGATCGGTACGCTCGGTGAGGGAGACCACCTGGGCGAGCTCAGTCTGCTTGCCCTGCGAGACCGTTCGAGCACGGTGGTTGCGCAGAGCCCAATGACCCTCGCGCGCCTCGACCGTGAGGGCTACGACGCGATCGCCAGCGCGACTCCCGTACTCGCGCTGAGTCTCTGGGAGCGATTGCTCGCCGGCACGACGGCACGGCTCGTGGAGGAAGTGGAGAGCTCCGCGCTGCTCTTGCGCGGGCGATCCCTGCCGCGCCGGAGCGTGCTGCGCGTGCGGACGCCGGACGGCCCACGTGAGGTTCGCCTGGGCACGACGGTCGGCGAGCTCCTCCCTCGTGAGGTCGCTGGTAGGGACGTGGTGGCAGGGCTGGTCGATCACAAGGCGGTGAGCCTCTCGGCCCACGTCACCTCCGACAGCGATCTGGGGGTGCTCACGACCAGCGACCTCGACGGACAGCGCTACTATCGAAACAGTCAGGCTCTGCTCCTCCTCGAAGCCGCCAGCCGGGTAGCCCCGGAGGCGCGCGTGCGCATGTCCCACTCCATCGGCATGGGACAGCGCGTGACGGTGGAGGGTTTGGGGGACGGCGACCTCGAAGAGTTCGCGGCGAACGTCGAGGCCGCCATGCACAGCCTCGTCACGAACGACCGCCCGCTGCTCGAGGAGTGGTGGACGGTGGACGAGACGCGCGCTCATTTCGCAGCGGCCGGTTGGGACGCTGCCGTGGCGCTCCTCGAGGTCTGGCGCGAACCTGCGGTGCCCCTCGTGTCCTATGGGAATCTGTACGCGCTCAACCCCGGTCCGCTGCTCCCGAGCACGGGGCGGATCGACGGGTTCCAGGTGGTGGCCGACGGTGCGGGTCTACTGCTCATGTATGGGCAGGACGCGGCGCCTCGATCCATCCCACCACCGGCCGCGACCCCGGGAGTCGCGCGGCCAGCGGACCGCAATCCCCTGACGCGCGAAGCCTTGGCAACCTCGCACCTTACCGCGGTGATGACCGCGGAACACGACCGTTGGTTGCGGGCGCTCGGCATCACCAGTGTCGGTGCCTTCAACGCTGCATGTATCGCGGGTCAGGTGACGCAGCTCATTCATGTCAGCGAGGGCTTCCAGGAGAAGAGCATCGGACACATCGCCGATGCCATTCTCGAAAACAGAGCGCGGGCCCGAGTCGTCTGCATCGCTGGACCCTCCTCGGCGGGCAAGACCACGTTCATCAAGCGCCTGGAGGTCCAGCTCCAGATCAACGGGATCAACCCCGTCCCGGTGTCCCTCGACGACTACTATGTCGATCGGGATCAGACCCCGCGAGACGCGGCCGGCGAGTACGATTTCGAGGCCCTGGACGCGCTGCAACTTCCGTTGCTCCACGATCACGTGGCTCGCCTGCTCGCGGGCGAGGAGGTGGTGACCGCACACTACGATTTCCTCAGCGGGACGAGCCACCCGGCAGGAGGCCGCAGGATCCAACTGAGACCGACCGATCTGCTCATGCTGGAGGGGATCCACGGCCTCAACCCGCGCATGCTTGCCCCCGAGATGACCGGTGCGGTCTTCCGTGTGTTCGTCTGTCCGCTAGCAGCGCTGCCGTTCGATCGACTAGCCCGGGTGCACGCGTCCGACGTCCGCCTGATCCGCCGCATCGTCCGCGATCGCCACACCCGCGGACACGACGCGACCGAAAGCATCCTCAGGTGGCCGAGTGTGCGCGCAGGAGAGCGCCGCAACATCTTTGCCTACCAGCACCACGCGGATGCCGTCTTCGACTCGTCGCTCATCTACGAGCTCGCCGTGCTGAAGGTCTATGCCGAGGGGTATCTTTTGGAGGTGCCCCGCTCACACCGCGCGCAGGCCACGGCCTTTCGGCTGCTGCAGCTGCTCGATCGGTTCGTCACCATCCTCCCCGAGCACGTCCCCCGCCTCTCGATACTCCGCGAGTTCATCGGGAAGAGCGGCTTCAAGTACTGACGGGGAACCATCAGGGTCGGGTTTTCGAGCTTCGAGGCATGATCTACCACCTGCTCTCCTTCGAAGGTCCCGACGACTACGCGCGAGCGGGTGGGGCAGCCACCCGAATGACCGGGCTCGCGAACACCCTCGCCGAAGCCGCCGAGACCCACCTGTGGTTCGTGGGCGACCCCAAGCTGCCTGGCGAGGAACGGCATGGAAACCTCTACTTGCATCGCTGGTGTCAATGGCTCAGCGAGCACCATCCGCTCGGCGTCTACGACGGGGAAGCGGCCAAGATCGAGGACTACTCGGCTTCGTTGCCCCACGCGGTGCTCGCCCGCGTCCGCAGCGGCGGGCCGAGCACGGTGATCGCAGAAGACTGGCACGCAGTACATGCGCTGCTGCACCTTCACGAACTGCTCCGCCGCGCGGATCTCACGACCGAGGTCGAGCTCGTCTGGAACGTGAGCAGTACGATCGGGTTCTCCCGCGTGAACTGGCCGGCAGTGACGAACGCGGCCACCCTCACCACCGTGTCTCGCTACATGCGAAACCTCATCTTGCAGAAGGGGGTCGAGGCCTTCGTCGTCCCCAGCGGTCTCGAAAGAGCGGCCTTCACCCCACCAGACGCGCAGTGGACGACTCGCCTCCGCACGGCGCTCGGTGAACGTTTGCTACTGGCGAAGGTGGCGCGGTGGGTACGCGAGAAGCGTTGGATGGTGGCCATCGAATCCGTAGCTTCCCTCAAGGCTCAGGGATACCGACCGCTCCTGGCCGCCCGGGGAGGCATCGAACCGCACCGTGCCGAAGTGCTGGCACACGCCCGCCGCCAGAGGCTCACGGTGGTCGAAGCCTTGTTGACCGAGCCGGACCCAGAGGGCCTCTTGGCAGCGCTCGCCCGGGCCGGTGAGGCCGACGTCGTCTTGCTCGAGGGCACCTTCGACGAGCGTACGCGACGCGCGCTGTTGCACGGCGCGGACGCAGTGCTGGCCAACAGCTCGCACGAACCCATCGGAATGCTGGGCCTGGAAACGATGGCGGTCGGTGGTGTGGCGTGCACGGGTTGCACTGGCGAGGACTACGCCGTTCCCGGCTACAACGCCCTCGTGCTCCAGACGGACGATCCAAGCGAGTTCACTCGCTGGTTCCTGCAGCTTCGCTCACGCCCCCATGGTGATGCCGGTCTTCGCGCCGCGGCTCGGGAGACCGCGGAACGGTACCGGTGGGAGGCCGTGGTCGGGGCGGCCCTCTGGCCGCGCCTTCGGCGCCGCGGTTGACTGCCCCCGACTGCCAATTTGGCAGAAGCGGGTGGGACGGATCCGGGGCAGGCCGCCATTTTGGCAGGGTCGTGCAGGTCGGCCTCCACCTGAAGACTCGTCGCCTGGACTGGAAAGACGCCACTCCCCGCGGGCCTGTCCATCGGCACGCTGGTTGCTTGTCGGGGTCCCGATGGCTCCTGTCCGTGCCCCCCGCCGCCGCGCCGTCGCCGCCCGTGGCGTCACTCTCTTCGAGGTGGGTGCGGTTGGTTCCCTCCTCGCGTGCTCGGTCCTCGGCTACGTCCTGCTGATAGCCCCGCCGAATCGATCGGATAAGCTCGAAGCGGCGACCCGGATCGGTGATCGCTTGGGGGATGCCGTGACGACGTGGCGGAGCGACAACGGCGACGCGTGTCCCACCGTCTCGCAACTGATTCACGAAGGGTACCTGGACCCACAGCAGACGGCGGAGGATCCATGGGGCGGTCGGTTCCGCGTCCATTGCCGAGACGGTCGCGTGGACGTGACATCGCCTGGTCGCGATGGGGATCTCGGGACTGGCGACGACGTGGTCGTCCGCGCGCGCTGACCTCGGGCAAGGTCAGTGACCTGGACTCGTCGCCTCGTCGAGGGCGATCGTGTCCTCGGAGTTGCCGTGGCGCGCCGCAAGCAGGGTGATGTCGCCCTGCTCGGCGCCCTGCTCGGCACGGGCAACGCCCAGTAGATGGTCACGTACGTGGTCGACGGTCTCGAACCGGGCCTTCACGAGGTGCGATGCCAGTCGGTCTATACCCTGACGCGATCCAAACCCGCCAGCGGTGGCACCCGCTGCGGTGGTGAGGAGAAGTAGGTCTCCATCTTCGAGCCCGATCTCCACCTCCGTCACCTCTCCGTGAAGATCGGGTCCCGCACCGAGACGTGGTCCGATCCCTCCGGCCACACGCGTACGGCTGGAAGCAGCGTTGAGCACGATGAGCCACGCCTCTGAGCCCGCGAGTCGCACCACCCCGGTGGCGTCGTAACGCACGACGAGCAGGCGGACATCCGGAGTCGCGCTGAATTGGCGATTGAGCCGCTCGTGGAGCACCGCGTTGACCGCCTGGAGGACGCCAACCGGGGTGGGCCCGCTGGTGGCGAGCAGCGCCGTTGCGAGAGAACCCTCGAGGAGCGAGTAGCCCCGGTCGACGTGTAGGGCCTCGCCAGCGATCCGTCCAATCACGATCCAGCAGCCTCGATCGTCCGGGTAGAATTCCCAGTGATCGCGAGGACCTATCGGTGCGGGCCAGAGGGTGGCCGCTGCGCGTAGGGCCGGCGCGCGAAGATCGCGCGGCCCCCCGACTCGCAGTCGCGCCCCACCGTGACTGGCGCCTTCGTCCTCGACCGCACGCTGGAAGATGGAGGCCCCCTTCAGCGCGCCAGAGACGTGGTCGCGGATCGTCTCGTACAGCACACCTTCCGGCGGCCCCATCTCGAGCATCACGTACCCAAGCGCTTCGCGGTCGTAGTAGATCGGCTGCAGCACGTAGGTGTTGCGCCGCTCGGGGAGCATTCCTGGGTGGGGCACCAGATTGCGCGCCGGGAAGGGCTCGCTAGCGGCCGCGAGCACTCTACCGGTAGCGTCGCGCGCCCCGACGAGGCGGGCGGTGGGCCCCGGCCGTTGCTCGCCTTCGAAGACGGCGAGCACATAGCTCTTGATGCGAAGCTGCGGTAGTCGAACGTCGAGGACGCGGCCGATGGCGTCGACGTCGAGCGCGGTCGACAGCTCCTCAGCGGTGACGCGCAGTACACGGTCGGCGCGCTCGGTGACCAGCCGCTGCTGGCCCTGGGCGCGCTCCGCCACCAGACCGACGAGCACGCGGGCCTCGTGCCAGAGGTCTTCGGCGCGAGCCCACCGCTCCGGGTCGACTTGAATGCAGGCGCGTGAATGGAAGCGGAGCACCGCCAGCGCGCCGTGCCAGGAGCTGACGTTGCCGCCCAGGGCAGCCATGGTCACCGCGACCTCTTCCAGTGTAGAGAGGAAGACACCGGGGTGTTGACCATCGAGCTCGGCGGCCAGAGCCTCCAGCAGGCGTTCGCCCCACGCGGACTCCAGGCTCCCGGCCATGGCCCGCATGGCCTGCCCCATGTCGGAGACGATTCGTTGGCGATGGTATTGGAAGGTCGCGATCAGCGACTCGGCGGGGGTGATGAGCTGGATCTGCGCGAGGGGGATAGAGGTAACCGGGGAGCACCCACACGATTGGCGCGTGATGAGCTGGGTGCGCAGAACGGTCCGCGGCGGTACCACCTCGCGCCGGGTCTGGGCGAGCAAATACTCGACGGCGTGGACGCCGAGCTCGTAGAGCGGCTGCCGAACCGTGGTGAGGGGCGCGGTGGCAAATCGCGCGCTCTCGATGTCGTCGAACCCGACGACAGCGACGTCGTAGGGAACACGCACACCGTGAGCCTGGAGAGCGTCGATCGCCCCCATCGCCATCCCATCGCTCGCAGCTACGATCGCCTCGAACGCCACCCCGCGCTCGTCGAGGAAGGCGGTCACGGCCGCGGCTCCGGAGTCTACCTGGAAGTCCCCCTCGAAGAGGAGTGCGGGATCCAGGGCGACCCCATGCTCCTCGAGCACCTGCCGATACGCCGCAAACCGGCTCTCCGCCTCGGGGCTCCCCGCCGGCCCGCGGATGAAAGCGACTCGCCGAAACCCGTGGACGTGGACGAGGTGGGTCACCAACGCGTGCATCCCGCGCGCGTTGTCGACGATGACGCTAGGTACCCCCCCCACCTCCACGCCCACGTGCACCATGGGCAGGGGGTGGAAGCGCTCGCAGAATCGCGCCAGGTGTTCGAGGCCGGCATAATTGGCCATCGTCCCACCGAGCACCATGAGGCCGTCCACGTTGTGGGGACCAACGAGATCGTAGAGAAAATTTCGGCGCGCTCCGTTGCGGGTCGGCGAGCCAATCTCCCCACCGGCGAAGCAAAGGATGTTGACCCCGTGCTTGCGCGCGGTTTCCTCCACCCCGGAGAGCACCTTGTTCTGGTACTCCTCCTCGAGACAGTTGACGAAGAATCCGTAGGTTGGTCGCCGGTCCACGCAAGCCTCGACCGCATGTCTTCGTTACCACAGGGTGATACCGTCCGTGCACCCCCAACACACATCCCCGAGGCGGGAGGTGCGGTCCGCACGTCGAGACGCACCTGGCGGAGGCCCGGGCTCATGAGATACCTTGGGCCATGGTCCGGGCTGGAGGGACGTGGCGATCCGCGGTCGGCGATGCTCCAAGCTTCCCGGATCCACGGACCGCAGACCGGGACGGTCTGGTCGCCGTTGGAGGGAGCCTTGCCGAGGACCGTCTGATTCTGGCCTACGAATGCGGGATCTTTCCCTGGTACGATGCGGGCCTACCTCCCCTCTGGTGGAGCCCGGATCCTCGCGCAGTCCTCGATCCAGACCACCTCCACCTTTCGCGGTCACTCCGCCGTCGGCTCCGCAAGGGCGGGTTCCAGGTGACCCTCGACCGTGCGTTCGAGGACGTCATGCGGGCGTGCGCCGCCGGTCGCACGGACGGCACCTGGATCCTGCCGGAGATGATCGATGCGTATGCGCAGCTGTTCGTACACGGGCACGCGCACTCCTTCGAGGTGTGGATGGATGGCACCCTTGCCGGGGGGCTCTATGGCGTCCACGTGGGTGGGCTCTTCGCCGCGGAGAGCATGTTCCACCGGCGCAGCGACGGGTCGAAAATCGCCCTGGTGACGGCGGTAGCCACCGCGTTCGATGCTGGCATCGAGCTCTTCGATGTCCAGTTCGTAACGCCGCACCTGGCGTCCCTGGGGGCCTACACCCTGTCGCGAGAGCAGTACCTGGCGCGACTGGCTCGAGCCCGCGAGAAGAGCGTCGATCTTTGCCAGGTCTTGCCACGGTGGCCCCCGTAGAGCACCGAGCGGATTGGCGACCGCGATGGCGCGACGGGAAACGGACCCCGAACCTGACGCCCACGACCCTCCTGGTTGCCAGGCCGGCTTGGCCCGGGGGCGAGGGGCCCGCATCGCCCGAATCCCGCCTTCTGGCATGGATAACGAATTGGGGATAGCCGCTCATCGACCGGATCACCGCCAGGAGAGCGCCGAGCAGGGTGCCCGCCGCGGCAGAGCGGACTCCGTGGGGACCGAGGAGGCGTCTCGCGAACGGCGCGGGCTCGAGTCCGGAGCCGTCGAGGAGCGCCGCGATCGGAACCGGCGGTACCCGGCGATTCGGCTGCCCCTCGCAATCACCCCGCTCCCTCGCCCACGCCGCGAGGCCATCCGAATCCGAGACCTTGCTCGGCTTCCGCGAAGCCACCGCCATCCTCCACTCGGGAATGGCCGGCACGGGGCGGACTCGGCGGCGGAGTCGCACCAGGGATCGGACGCGATCGGCCGGGGTTCGGACGCGCGAAGGTCCGGTCCAAGGCTCACCCGTCGCCTCGAGGTGCGGAGGGTTGAGCCTCGATGTCCTCGCCGCCCAGAGCAACGGGAACGGTGAACATGAAGGTCGTACCCACACCCACCTGACTCTCCACCGAGACGCTCCCCTGCATGCATTCGACGAGGTGCTTGACGATGCTCAGGCCGAGCCCCGTGCCACCGAGTTCGCGAGACCGCCCAGCATCCACGCGATAGAACCGCTCGAAGAGCCGCGGCAGGTGCTCCGCTGCGATGCCAGCTCCCGTATCGGCAACGGTGATCCGCAACCAACACTCTTCGGCGTATGCCGATACCGTGACCACGCTCCCTGCCCCAGAGTACTTGAGCGCATTGTCGACGAGGTTGGTCAAGACACGCTCGAGAGCATGTCGATCGACGTGAGCCAAGGGGAGCGATACCGGTACCCGAGCCGCAAGGGTGACCTTGCGCTGGTTCGCCCGGTCGCGAAACAGATCGAGGATCTGGTTGACGAGCGGCGCCAACGGGAGGTGCTCGTAACGGAGACGGAGCTCGCGGGACTCGATCCGCGACAAGTCGAGGAGGTCCTCGACCAGCGCATGGAGACGGGCCGCGTTTCGATCGATGACCTCGATGAACGTCTCGGCGGCGTTCACGTCGCTCTCCATCGCCATCGGCAGGGTCTCCGCCGCAGAGCGGATGGCGGTCACGGGGGTGCGAAGCTCGTGAGAGACGTTGGCCACGAAGTCACGCCGCATGGTCTCGAGGCGTCGGATCTCGGTAACGTCCCCGAAGATCGCGAAGACCCCGCCGCCGTGCTCGACGGCGAGTCGGGCGGCGCGGACCTGAAGCCGCCGAGGCGTCAGCCCCTCGACCACGATTTCGCGGGCGACGTTCTCTGGTGACGTCGCGGCCAGGTCCAGGAGTTCCTGCAGCTCCCGGTGGCGAAAGACCTCGAGCGGGGTCTTGCCGACGGTGTCGGTCGCGAGGAAGAGCAGCGCCCGGAGCGCCGGATTGACCAGAGCGATGCACCCCGCTTGGTCCACCATCAGGAGCCCGTCATTCATGCCCGAGAGCACGCCCGCGAGGCGATCGCGATCGTTGCGGAGGTCGGTCATGGCGGAGGCGACGTCGGCCACCAAGCGATCCACGTGGCACTGCCGTCCCCGCGGCGGACTGGTTGGATACCCTGCGGCCCGCCCGGCGCGCGCAGAGGCGCCGAGCTCGGTCATCAAGCGCCCAAGGGAGCTCCTCGTCCGCCGCTCCCGCGCCCCCAGGACGGCAGCGACCACCAACGCCCCCACCAGGGCGAGCAACCCGGCCGCGAGCCCCACCCCACCGAAGGCCACGCAGGGCGGCGGGGCCAACGGCCCAGACAGCGCCAGACTCATGTTCAAGGTGCCGCCTCGCCGGCGGTCCCGACGAAGCGATAGCCAACCCCGCGGACGGTCTCGATGTAGTCACGCGCCGAGTCCAGCTTCTCGCGGAGGCGCTTGACGTGCGTGTCCACGGTGCGCGTGGTGATGTCAGCCTGGATGCCCCAAACGTCGTCGAGGAGCGCCGCCCGCGACTGAACGCGATCGCGACGTTCGTACAGAGTGAGGAGGAGCTTGAACTCGAGCGCAGTGAGCTCGATCTCCACCCCCGCCACCCAGACACGATGGGCCTCGCGATCGACGCGGAGAACCCCGAATTCGACGACCCCCGTCCCTGCGCGGGACTCCCGACGCCCGCGGCGCAGGATCGCCTGGACGCGAAGGAGCAGTTCGCGAACGCTGAAGGGCTTCACGATGTAGTCCTCCGCGCCGAGCTCGAACCCCACCACGCGATCGATCTCCTCTCCCCGCGCGGTCACCATCACAATCGGTACCGCACGCGTCCTGGTGTCGTCCTTGAGAGTGCGGCACACCTCCGTGCCCGAGATATCGGGGAGCATGAGGTCGAGGAGCACGAGATCGGGTGCGTGTTCGTGAGCCAGCGCGAGCCCTTCACCCCCGGTTGCGGCGAGGATCACTTGATGCCCGGCGTGGCGGAGATTAAACTCGAGAACCTGCCTCAGGTCCCGCTCATCTTCGACGACGAGGATCTTTGCCATGGTGACTCCGATAGTCCCGCACCCAGGGGGGCAGGTCCGAGCGACGAGGGGAGGCAGACCCGCTGATTCGCCACGTATACCAGCTTGCTCGGCAGCGCGGCGACACCTCGCCAGACCCGGGGGGGCGATGGGCGACCGCCACGTGCTGGGCGCCGGCAGAGTGGCCGGTCGTCGCGGGCAGGGCGTCCCCCCGACGGGGAAGGTGCGCGCCCGCCTGCGCCCAGGGACCTGTGATGCAGCGTGCCCGTTGGGTCGTCACTTGCTCGCGGACTACCTCTTGGCGGTGACTTTGGGGTGACGAAACGGCAACAGGTCGCGGGCTTTCCAGGAGCCACGCCCAGGGGGATGGTCGCAACCAGGGCCACACCGACGGCGACGCTGCCGACGCGACGACGGGTCGCCCACGCTCGCAATCCCCGGGACCCGTCGGTAGAGACGTACTGACACGGCCGCCACCCGCATCTGCTCTGGTGGCTACCGTTTCCCCCACCGACAAACCCTGCGGCGACAGATCGTCTTGGCTTCCCATACTGATCGTCTTGCCAGGACGCCTGGAGGCAGCCGCATTCAAGGGTTGACTCGGGGCCCGGCATCGCGGAGCGTTCGTGCCCAGCCCTAGGCTGTTCGTGGGGCGCGGGGCCGAAAACCGATTCGGCCGACCCATCGAGGAGGTTCTGTCGTGTATAGACGCTCGTTGTGGATCCTGCTGGGCACGTTGACCCTCGGCTGTGGCCACTGGCACGAGAAGTACGACCAAGAGGTCGCCAGGTATGGAATGCTCGCCAACCAGTTCACGCAGGAGAAGACGGACCACGCCGCGACCCGCGCCGAGCTCGAGACGACGCAGAAGAAGGTGCTACGTCTGAGCGACGAGCTGAAGAAGATGGGCGTCGATATGGACAGCCTGGCGAAGCAGCTTGAGGTCGAGGGTACGGAGAAGCAGAAGCTTGCGTCCTCCCTGGAGCAGATGCGACGGGCGCTGGATGAGTACAAGGTGCGGGCTGCCCAGCTCGAGCGTATCAAGAAGCGGTTCGAGGAACTCTCCTCCAAGCTGAAGAAGCTCACCGAGCTCGGTCTCAAGGTTGAGATCCGCAACAACCGCATGGTCATCCGGCTGCCAGGCGACGTCCTGTTCGCCTCCGGCAGCGACAAGCTCCAGGACGAGGGCAAGAAGGTGATCACCGCCGTTGCCGAGGTCATCCGCAAGGATCCCGACCTCGCGAAGCGGTACTACCAGATCGCCGGTCACACCGATGACAGGCCGCTCAAGGGCGGTCAGTTCAAGGACAACTGGGGCCTCTCGGTGATGCGTGCTCGGAGCGTGCTGGTGTTCTTGGTCGCGCCTCTGGACGACAAGGAGGGTGGCGGTGGTCTCGATGCCCGCAAGCTCCACGCCGCGGGCTATGGCGAGACGGATCCCGCCGTCACGAACAAGGACGACGAGACGCGCAAGCAGAATCGTCGGGTGGAGCTGGTGGTGATGCCCGATGTCGAGGAGATGCTCGACCTCAAGTCCCTCAGCGCCGTCCCCTGACCTGCTTCGAGCCCGAACGACGAGAGGTCGAGCTCACGCCCCCTTCACCGGGACGGGGGGTGGTCCTTCGTCCAATCGCCGAGCGGGAGCGAGCTCGGTCGGTCGAGCCCGAAACACGAGCCATGCTTTTTGACCCCTTCCGGCCCTTCCGGGGCAAGGGCCACGTCAACCCCGACCTATTTGGCGAGGGCTCCATCGGCTACCGGTCGTTGACTTCTGTCCCGAGTGTCCCCTTCGGCAGATCAGCCGCCGGTCCACGAATCGCTGCGCGCACGGCCAGACTCTCACCGGGGAGGACAAGAAGTGGTAGCAACCCGACGGGATGTGAAGCCGACGGACGGTTGGATCAGACTGCGGAACCGCCTGGGTTCGGCTCTACCCTATGCGCTCATCGGGCTCGCGGCCTTCTGGCTCTGGTGGCCGCGCGCTTCGGGACCCGAAACGGGCGTACCGGCCCCTGATTTCGAGCTGCCCATCCTCTCCCAGGAGGGACCGCGATTCCGGCTCGCCGAGCAACGCGGCACGCCGATCCTGATCGAGGTTTTCGCGAGTTGGTGCGGGGTTTGCCAGAGGAATGCGTCCACCCTGGCGGAAATCGCCAAGGCCGCGAGGAAGGGCCCCGTCCGGATCGTTGCAGTGAGTGTTGACGAGGAGCCGGATGTCGCCCGAGCAGCGGCCCGCGATTGGAATCTCTCGGTCGATGTCCTGCACGCCGACGCCGGCTTCGCCCGTGACTATGCGATCTCCACCCTCCCCACGTTCATCCTGGTGGACGGGTCGGGCATGGTACGCGAGGTGGTGTCCGGGCCGGTCAGCCGGAGCCTCCTGGAGGCATGGCTCGCCAGCGTGGGCGCTCCGCAAGAGTAGCGAGGCGAACGCCTCAGCCCTTCTCGAGAGTGAGCCTGGTGACCTTCCAGATCGGGGGTGCGTTGACGAGCTCGACCGCGTAGACGCGGGTCCCTTCGGGCCCCGTTGTCGTGACCCGGGCCCTGGCAGCGCTGTTGGTTATGGTGAGTAGCTCGGCCGTGGTCAGCACCTTGCCCGCCACCTTGCTGCGCCGGGCGTCGCAGGACGCCTTGCCGTTGCTCTCGCACTGGCGCATCTGCTTCTCGATCTCCTGTGCGGGCTCGGTGTCCGCCAGCTCGGCGGCCCGGTCGTATTCGTGACTCGCCAGACGTTGCACAAGCTCGATCGCTGCGTCCTTCGGCGTACTGGCGAGCTCCACCGTACCAACTTCACGGGGCTTCTTCGACTCTGGTGGGTGAGCATTGCAGGCAAACTTGGCCGCGCCCCACATAACGAGCGTCGAGAGCGCCACTACACCCAACATGCCGAGTGTCTGCACGTCCGGCGCCGGCACGTCGGATTCTTTCCGGGCGATCGGAGCCTTCCGTGTCCGGGTGGGTGCAGCGACGCTCGCCGCCGGGCGGATCTCTCGTTCCCGCCTGTCGATCTTCCTCACCGCAACGGCTGGCGATGCGGGACGATGGTCTCGCTCCGGGTGGGGAGCCGTGTGTCGCACGGCGCCGGTCCGAAGGCTGACCCGCACCGCGTCGCCACCGTCGACCGCCACCGCAAGCCAGTTTCTGGCCCCGAAGGCCACCCCCGCCACCTGGCGGTCCGAGAAGACGACGCTCGCGACCTCCTTCTTGGTGTTACGGGCGAAGACGAGCACCCGATCAGCGGCGGCGCGCACGGCCACCAAGGCGCCATCTGCGGAACCGACCGGACAGTCGGGCTTCGGACGGTCCTGGTCGGTGCCCTCGAGCTCCACCAGGAGACCAGGAGGCGACTCATCGCTGGGGACAACGTGCACTGCCGAGCCGACGCACACGGCCCAACCGCCACCGGCGAGGGCACATACCGCAGAAACGGCCCCCGGCAGATCGACGACGGCCACCTCCTCCAGGTCGGACTCGTCGAAGATGCGAAGTTTCGCGTCGCGGCAACCCACCCCAATTCGATCACCCGCCGCAGCCCAGGCCACGGCCCGAGCACCTTCGACAGCTATGCTCCGAGGTTCGTCCCCAGGGTCGATGATCTTGACGCCGTCATTCGTCAGCACGGCGGCCACGCCATCGCGGTCGACGGCCACGGACTTGGGCGTGCCCTCCACGTCGACCTCGTCGCTGCGCTGCCCCGATTCCCCGTCCCACCAGGTGAGGAGGCCGACGTCGTCGAGCGTGATCACCTCCTCGTCGGTCACCCCGATACCGAGGATCTTCCCCCCACACTCGGTCTTCCAAAGGGGCTGCTCGTCGTCTCCAGTGTTGACGAGCAAGGTGGCCCCATCAGCGGTGACGAGGAAGGACTCTCCCTCGTCGCAAGCGAGCAAGTTCGTGCGGCGCATCTGTGTTCCCGGGCTGGGGCTTGGACCCCGTCACTCGGGGGGAGCCCTGTGGCACCGGCGTATACCCCGTTTGAGCCGGCGTCGCGACCTCCTAGAACAGCAATCGCGTTGATTGCTGCGGCAAATCAACGAACTCGGGGCCTGGGTCGTCTGGGTGCCTGGCCGCGCCCGCGGTGAAGGTTCGGGAGGGGTACCGACCTGGGAGCAGCCCTCGGGGCCCATGCGGTTGACAGCCTGATCGCTGCGCCAGCGGTCGTGGCCGCGGATCGTGGATCCGCGACATCGGCGATTTTGCGCAAGTTCTGGGTTTGCGCGTCGGCGGGGGCAGGGCGCGGCTTCGAGGACAGGACCGGCCGACGGGAAAGGCCGAGCCGGTCGCCTCTCGGGCGGCTCCTCGGTCGCTTGGCTCGTGGCGGACATTGGGGTGGCGTGGTGAGACCGCCCTGGTGGAACTAGGATGGCCGGGTGGCAGAGGCCCCTCCAGAGCCTACCCGCGCGGCTCCGGTCGTGTCCGACCGGACGCGGGCCGGCGCGCTCCGCTCCCTTGCGGCGCGCCGCTCGGCGTCACACCTGTGGGTCCGCGTTGCCCGGTGGGTCGTTCCGATGATTGGCGTAGGCTTTGGGGCGCTGATGTTGGTCGTGCGATTCGGCACGGGCGCCACGAATCTGGATGAGCTACTGGGGCGCGCCATCGGGGCCATCTGTTGGGTTGGCGGGGGACTGGCCTTGCTCGGGCTCGCTCGCGCCGACGATGCGGCGGATGACCGCGACGGGATCACCGCGCTCGTCCACCTACGTGGACACCAGCGCAGTGCGCTCGCTCGTGCCCGCCGGACGACCGCGGGATGGGTCGTCATGGGGACGATCTGTCCCACCGCGATCGGGCTCGCCGTCCTCGAGGTGGCCCTCGCGCGGTCCCTGAGTGACCTCTGGGTCGCCGTGGTGCTGGGCACGGGGGCGGCCGCATTCACGGCGTTCGCGAGCGTGATCCTCGCGTTGGTGGCTCGTGCGGCGGCAGCGCTGAACCCCCACCGACCACGCCTGATGGCGGCGGCGCTCCTGCTGATCCCCGAACTCGTTCGCACCGCCGGGCTCACGATACCCAGTGTCCCGTCGGTGCTCGCCGCGGTACTGGAGCAAACGTTGAAGCTTGGAGCGGGAGCCGCGTGAGTCAACTCGTGATCCGGGGATTGAGCGCGCCTGGTCTGACGCTCGCCGAGCTCACCCTCGGGCCGGGTCTCTATCCAATCCTCTCCCGAGCCGAGCCGGGGAGCGCCTTGGTCGCCGCCATTGGTGGGCAGCTTCGTGGAAGATCCGGCACGGTCACCGTGGGGGGGGCGGACCCCCAACGAAGCCCCCGGACCCGTGCTCGCATCGCCTTGCTCCTGGCGGCGGAGGCGCTGATGCCAGCTCGCACGGTAGCCACCTCCATCACCGAAGCGCTGGGACCGCGGGAAGCGCCGAACGCGCTCGCCGCGGTCGGCCTCGAGACTTGGGCCCGGCGAGATCCCCGCCGCCTCTCCCCAGCGGAGTGTCGGAGCGTGGCGCTCGCCGTGGCTCTGGCGACCAGCCAGCCTCTCGTCGCCGCCTTGTACGAACCCCTTGCGGCGACCCCCGGCATGAGCCGCGATCTGGTGATCGACCGGCTGCGCGAGCTGGCGGCCAATGGCACCACCGTCATACCCGTGACGAGCAGCGTCCGCGACGTGGAGCGCATCGGCGGGGATCCCCACGTGCTCGGGAGAGGGATCGCCCTTCGGATCGGGACCCCCTTCGGCGCACAACACGGCGGCCGCGATGCGGAGTTCGTGCTCGAGGCAAGCTCGGTCCGGAAGCTTGCCGCGGGGCTCCTCGACCTGCCTGCGATCACCGGGCTTACCTTCGACGAGGTCCTGGCACCCACCCAAGTACGAGTGCGCTCGGTCGATGCGCGCGCCGGAAGCCTGGCGATCCTGCAGGCTGCCTCCGAACGAGGAGTGTCGATCACGACGTGGCGCCTCGAGCCTCCCACTCTGGACGTGATGCAGGCGACGGCAGCGAGCGCGGCCCGCGCGGCCGTCGAGCGACGACCGGCAGCCGCCTCGCCCGATCCGTGGACGGTCGCCATGCCGTTCGGGCTCGCGCCGCCACCCCCCCCTCCGCCACCAGGAGGTGCCGACCCGCCCTTCGACGGACCCGAAGCCACGCCTCCTTCGACCGAGGAGGTTCGGACAGAATTGGACCCTGCCGCCCCATCTGGGAAAACTCCGGCGTTTCGTTCCGAGGACTGATGCTCGATCCGACTCTTCGCGGCATTGACCTCTCCTGGCGCCGTTTGACCTTGGGGCGGATGCCGCTCGCGCCGGGGATCGCTCTCATCTTCGTAGCGTTCGTCGCCTGGCTGGAGCGTCAGCAGAGCGGGGCGATCGCCGCGGACCGAGCGCTCACGGGCGCGACGATGGGCGTGGCCTTGCCGCTGATGGTAGTGGCGCTCCTCCACCGCCTGGCACCGGGTGAGCGACTCGACCAGATGCTCCTTCCGCTGTCGCGCCATGGGGTCAACCGTCGAGGGGCCGTGCTTGGATACTTGGGAGCACTGTCGGTGGTGTCGGGTGGATGCGGTATGATCCTTGCTTGGGTGGCCGTCCTTGTCGCCCGCGGGATTGCGGACCCCATGCTCGGTAGTGATCTGGCGACGAGTGCGTGGATCGGAGCCTTGGGCGGGATTTCCTATGCATGGCTGCTTGGGCTCGGTGCTTGCGTCGGGGCTCGCGGGGGTGGTCGCTGGACCCTCTTGCTGCTCGATGCGGGCCTGGGGATGGGAACGGGAACGTTGGCGCTCCCTTGGCCTCGCGCCCACCTCAGAAACCTGCTCGGCGCAGAAGGACCTCTGGTACTCGCGCAATGGACGGCGGTGCCGTGGCTCTTGGCCCTGACGTCCATCGCGATGCTCGGAGTGTTTTTCCGCGTTCAGCGTTGACCGCCACCGCTGGCACGTGGGGGATCGCCGCGCTAGGCTGCGCCCATCGTGAGGGGTGTCCTGTTCCAGTTCGAGGACCTCCAGGCGTTGGCCTGCAAGCTGGAGGAGAACGGTGGTGAGCAGGAGCTCGAGCTGCCAGGGCTCACGGGTGTTCGCGAGGGGGAGTGGCTGCTCGTGACCATCACCGTTGGCGAGGACAACACGTCCGTCGCCGCCTGTGCGGTGGACCGAGGTGATGGATTGCGAATCGCATTCGCGAATCGGGACTGGGAACGGCTACTCGAGTTTGCCCACGTGGGAGGCCCCCCCAGCGCGAAGCCGCCGGACCCGGTAATTCCCATATCGCAGCTCGAACCGCCCGCAGCCCACGTGCTGATCGTCGATGATGATGACGGGGTGCGGGCGGTGGTGGCTTCCGTGTTGAGCAACGCCGGATACCTTGCGTCGGGGGTGGGCAGCGCGGAAGAAGCGTTCGATCGGCTCCGAACCGAGCAGGTGGACCTCGTGGTTCTGGATTGGTGCCTGCCGGGAGTGGATGGGGTCGCCTTCTGCCGTCGTCTACGCGACGACCCGCGGCTCGGCGATATTCCGGTGTTGCTGATGTCGTCGCACTGTTCCCCCTGCGAAGTGTCAGCGGCGCTCGCGGCCGGTGCCGACGACTTCGTGGGCAAGCCCTTCCGCGCCCCAGAGCTGGGGGCACGGCTCCTCGGACTCCTCCGGCGCTCTCAGCTCCCCGTGTCGGTGGGACGCGGCTAGAGCACCGATCAGGTTGCCGACCGCAACGGCAGCGCTGGAAGCGCGTCCGTGCGAGACGAGGACGCGTTTCCAGCGCTGCCTCTGGAGAGGCCTGCTGCCGGTTCGGTGCTCTAAGTTGTTGATTTGACGCAGCAATCAACCTGATTGCTGTTCTAGCGGTCCACGCTGGTGGTACGGAACGCGGGTCGACCGCTGGCTGCCGAATGACTGGGGCCAAGAGCGCGCCACGGTCGAAATGACCGCCCGCCCAGCCCGCGGGCCTCGCTCGCGACGGCCTGGGTCACCGGCCTGGTCACGGCAGCGGCTTCTGGTCGGGTCGCCCGAGGAGCGAGGCGCTCGATCGCCGCAACGTTGCGGCACGCACTGACTCGCGACCCCGAACGAGCTCGCTCACTGCTCGCGAAACGCCTCGGCTGGACGTAGACGCGCGGCGTAGAGAGCTGGCCACACCGTGGCCAGCAGGCAAACCAGGAGAGAGAATACGCCCACGAGGGCAAACTCCGTGGCGTGCATCTGGACCGGTAGTCGAGAGATGAAATACACCTTGGGGTCCAGGGGGAACCCGTAGACTAGGAGCACCCGGCAAGAAAGGTAGCCGAGCCCCAGCCCGGCCACTGTCCCCACCAGACCGATGAGGCCGCCTTGGTAGAGGAACGCCCGAAGCAGCTTGAGGTCCGATGCACCCATCGCCTTGAGCACCGCGATCTCCCGCTTCTTCTCCAACACCAGCATGATCAAGGTGGCGATCACGGTGAACGCAGCGAGGACGATGATGAGCGCGAGCACCATACTCATCACGATCTGTTGGATCCGGAGGGCGGTGAAGAGACCGTGGTTGAGCTCCTCCCAGTCCATGGTGTTGTAGAGCCCGTTGGAGAGCCGCTCGTCGACCGCCGCCTTGATGACTCGTGCGCGATCGATGTCGGAGACCTTCATCTCGACCCCGGTGACGGTATCGCCACCGTCCAGGTATTTCTGGGCTTCGAAGAGGTCGGTGTAGATGAGCTTCGAGTCGTACTGGTCGAACCCGGCGTCAAACGCCGCGACCACGCGGAAGTGCCGGGCAACCGGGGCGCGAATCGCCCCTCTGGTGTAGGTGAAGCCAATCGTGGGGGAGGTTACCTGGAGGCAATCGCCGATCGAAAGGTCGAGCTTCTCGAGGAGTGCCTTGCCCACAATCACCCCGGAGAGCGGCCTGTCGCGAGCGTTGTCGGCGCAGGGGTCCGGGTCGATGTCTGGCCCGAGTTTCATCGTGGCGATGTCCTCATCGAGGAACCGGCTCGTCCAGCCACCCTCGGGGACGGTCGAGCCAGGCGGCAATTCGCCAGGAACGGATCCCGCCGAGCTGGCGATGCGCGCGCCGGCCGCCGCGCCCGCCGCGGCCATCGCGTCACTGGCGACGCGCTCCTGGATCACATCGAGGAGAGGCTTGGCGGAGGAGGGCGGAGGCGTCGTTGGAGGTGGATCGAAATGGCCACCGGTTCGATGGTCCGGCGGTCGAGCATCGGGGAGGCGCAGCAAATCGATGCATTGTTGGGGGTTCCCGCCGCTGGCGCGACACTGCGGGGGTTCGCTGATCTGCCGTGGCAAATCCAAAACGGAGGCCATCCGCTCCGGGTCGACACCCTTCAGCAGCACCCCCGTCGCGGTCCGGTCACCATGCGTCACCATCATCGGGCTGATCACGAACGGAGCGACCCCAACGACACCGGGTATCGTCGCCATTTCCCGCATGACGTCACGATACTCGCTGAAGTCACTCGAGTACTTCAGCACGAGGACGTGTGCGTTCACCCCCAGCACCTTGTCGCGGAACTCGGAGCGGAATCCGCCCGTAACACTCATCACCGTGGTGAGCGCCGCCACCCCCACGGTGACGCCGATGATCGCGAACATGGTCCCGACCGAGATGAAAGCCCGCTTCTTCGATCGGAGGTACCGAATGGCAAGCGAGAGCGGGAATTCCATTGGGGGTAGGGGCAACGGCCGACTCGCACCTCAAGATGCGCACGACGTGGCTCGGCACAGTGTCGCAGGCATCCCATGCGCGCAAGAGGATCCAGGGGTCGCCCCGCGCCGGTAGCAGGCCGCGCGATCGCCCACGCTGCACCCTCCCTCGGTAATGCTCCCGGTGCCATTCCGCGATTCGCGACCGGTTCCGAGTAGACTCGACCGCAGGACAGGATATACATCCGTTCAGCACGATGGAAGGGATCGAGGAGCGGGGGCTCGGTGGACGTGGGGTTTCGCCCCGCCAGTCAGCCGAAACCACGGGGGTCGTTTGCCGACGTGTGCTCGGCGTTTTATTTTCGATTCCGCTTGGATGAAGGTGGGGATGATGGAGACTCAGGAACACGCCGCACGCGGTCCCGCGAGGGGACCGGGCAACCACGATGGGGGCCGCGGCATTCGTCCTGGGCACACCCGCGCGCCGGTGCGAGATGGCTGAAGAGCCGCACGACCAACCCACGGAGCCCGAGCTCCGCACCGAAGCGACGACCACTCGCGACACGGGTGGGCTCAAGATCGTGACAATCACCGCCCCACCCGGCTCCATCCCCGATGCGGAGCCGACCGCCAGTGGGCGGCGCTTGCGCGATCCGTACCTCGGCGCGCTCGTCGACGGACGGTACCGGCTCGAGTCCGTTCTCGGCGAGGGTGGTATGGGCATCGTCTACCGCTGCCGCCACACCATCATCGACAAGAAGGTCGCGATGAAGGTGCTGCGCGCCGATATGGCGCGGGACCAGGAGGTAACCGAGCGTTTTCTCAACGAGGCGAAGGCAGCGTCGGCGGTCGGGAACCCCCACATCATCGACATCAGCGATTTCGGCCGCTTCCCCGACGGATCGACTTACTTCGTGATGGAGTACCTCGATGGGATCCCGTTGTCGGACGTGATCAACACGGGAGGTCCGGTCCCGGTGTCGCGGATCGTGCACATCGGGCGCCAGCTCGCAGAAGGCCTGACCGCCGCTCACAGCGCCGGGATCATCCACCGAGACCTGAAGCCGGACAACGTGTTCCTGGTGCGGCGAGGCAAGGAGAAGGACTTCGTCAAGATCCTCGATTTCGGGATCGCCAAGGTGTCGAGCCATGGCAGCAAGCTGACCCGGGCAGGCACCGTTTTCGGGACGCCTCACTACATGTCCCCAGAGCAAGCGGCTGGCGCTTCGGTCGATCATCGTGGTGACATCTACTCACTGGGGGTGATCCTCTATGAGCTGACGAGTGGGCGGCTACCCTTCGATGCCGACAACTTCATGGGTATCCTCACCCAGCACATGTACAAGGCGCCGGTCCCGCTACGTGCGCTCGAGCCGGCCCCCCCGGACGTGCCCCCTGGGCTCGAGGCCGTGATCCTCAAGTGCCTCTCGAAGCGCCCGGAGCAGCGGTACCAGGCGATGGAGCACCTGCTGGACGACCTCGGCCGGATCGCTGACGGCGGCATCCCTGACGCGGTTGGCGAGATGATGAGCCGAAGCGGTGGATTCCGCGTGCCGCCAGGCTACTTCGACGGGGGGGCTCCGGAGGCGCTCTCTGCCACCCAAGGCGTGCCTCAGGCTTCTCTGGGGAGCCATTGGCCGTTCTACGCCGGTGTCGCGGGGGTGCTCTTCGCGGTGGGACTGGTAGCGACGATCCTCGTCATGGGGACAACCGGCGCGGCGTCGTCTTCCTCGCCCGCCTTGGTGCGAAGCACCGTACCGCCAGGCACGATCCGCGCAGCGCCCTCCGCGCCGAACCCCGCCGCGACCACGCCGGCCGTGGGACGCCAAGTGATCGTGGCCACCGAACCGGGGGACGCCGAGGTGTGGATCGGCGACCGGCGCCTCGGCTCGGCCCCCGTCGCCATCACGGTTCGTCCGGGCACTCCCGTTGCGCTCACCGTGCGAGCCAAGGGTTTCGAGGACTCCACCCACGTCGTGGACGACACGCGGGACGCTCAACGGATCCGACTGACACCCCTCCCTGTGTCGACCGGACAGCCACGCAACCCCAGCAGACCGGTGATGCCCGCGGCAAATCCAACGACAAAACCCCGCCCCCGGACAGACGCGGGGACGATCGGCGGTGGCGATATCGTAAATCCATGGGAAGAATAGGCCCAGGATCCTCCGAGACGGTGATAGACCCGGCGATCACCAAAGCCATCCGTGCCGCGGTGCCGGACGCCGTAGGTCGAATCGCGACCGAGCTCGCACGCGCTGGCCACCGGACCTGGATCGTCGGTGGAATCGTCCGTGACTTCGTCCGGGCAGTGCAAGAGCGGGCGGAGCACCACGCGTTCGTCGGGGACTGGGACCTCGCGACTTCGGCTCGTCCCGAGGTCGTGTTGCGCACCTTTCGCCGCGCCATTCCGACCGGGGTCCAGCACGGTACGGTCACCGTGATGATGGGCAAGGTCGGCTACGAGGTCACCACCCTTCGCGGAGAAACCACCTACTCCGATGGACGTCACCCCGACTCGGTGTTCTTCGTGGACGACATCATCGCCGATCTCGCGCGCCGGGACTTCACCATCAATGCTCTGGCATTCGATTTGCTCTGCGACAAGCTGCTCGATCCCTTCGGGGGCGTCGAAGATCTCGCGCGGATGCAGCTACGCGCGGTCGGAGATCCGGCGGAGCGCTTCGCGGAGGATGGGCTCCGAGTGCTGCGGGCGGCCCGCTTCGTGGCGACGCTCGGCGTGGCGCTCGAGCCGGCGACCGCCGCCGCGATCCTGCCCTCCCTCGCCAGCTTTCGCCGCGTCAGCGCCGAACGGATCCGCGATGAATGGCTGAAAGCGCTCGCGGCACCGCACCCCAGTCGTGCCTTCGAGGTGATGCGAGAGCACGGGATGCTTGCGATCACCGCGCCGGAGCTCATGGCGCTGGTGGGCTGCGAGCAGAATCGGCACCATGCCTTTGACGTCTGGAAACACACGCTCCACTGCGTGGACGCCTGCCCTCCCCGACCGCTCCTTCGCCTCGCCGCGTTGCTCCACGACGTGGCAAAACCGGAGACGCGGGCGATCGGAGCGAAGACGTCGGACTACACCTTTTACGATCACGAACAGGCCGGCGCACGAATTGCCGACCGCTTCTGCTCCCGTCTTCGGCTCGCGAACGAGGAACGCGCATACGTCACCGCCCTCGTTCGCCATCACCTCGTGGCGTATGACCCTTCGTGGAGTGACGCGGCTTTGCGGCGGTGGCTGCGGCGCATCACCTCGTCCCTGTGGGAAGACGTCCTGACCTTGAGTCGCGCCGACGTAGTCGCGAAGGGCCGTGACGCCACCGAGGAGATCGCGCGCCTCGATGAGCTCGCCGCACGGACAGCCTCGCTCCTGCGGGACGGAACCGCGCTCACCGTCCGTGATCTCGCCGTTGACGGCAACGACCTAATGGCCGAGCTTCGCCTCCCGGCGGGGCGACAGATCGGCGATCTGCTTCGGTCATTGCTCGAGCACGTCACCGACCTGCCCTCCGACAACCATCGCGCCCGGCTGCTGGAGCTCGCGAGGGCGCTCGTGGCCCGGAAGCTCGCGGATCCATCCGGCGCCAAGCCCGTCTCGTGACCACCGCGCGGGGCGGCCTCCAGCACCTTGCGACGGGTCGGCCTCCGTCGTCCCCGGGGCTCAGACGGTTGCCGCAGGTTTGGGCGCGCCGAAGATGCTGGCCGGCCGCTTCTGTTCCTTCTGCCGCTTCTGCTTCTCGGCCCAAGTCGGGATCACGACCCGTTCCCGCTGGGGCAGGTCGCGGCCTTCGACGGCCGCGGCGATCTCATCGGAGTCGAGGGTCTCGCGCTCGAGGAGCGCCTCCGCCAAACGATTGAGCTCGGCTCGATGCTCCACGACCACGGTGCGCGCGACGGCGTATTGCTCGTCGACGATGCGACGGATCTCCGCGTCGATCTCCCGGGCAGTTGCCTCCGAATAATCCTCGCGACGGGAAGCCATCTCGCGCCCGAGGAATACGGCTTCCTCGTGTTCGCCGTAGGCGATCGGTCCGAGTTTGTCGCTCATCCCAAGCTCGCACACCATCGCGCGCGCCAGACGCGTCGAGCGCTTGATGTCGTCCGAGGCACCCGTCGTTATCTCCCCGAACACTATCTCCTCCGCGACTCGGCCGCCGAGGGCCATGGCGATCCGCGCCAACGTCTGCTGACGCGTCATCAGGTGCCGATCCTCCGTGGGCAGGAACATCGTCACCCCCAACGCAGCGCCACGAGGGATGATGGACACCTTGTGGACCGCGTCATTGCCCTCTACGAGGCGACCCACCAGGGTGTGACCCGCCTCGTGCCACGCGCTCGTCCGGCGTTCGTTCTCGCTCATCACCATCGATCGCCGCTCGCTGCCCAGGAGGACCTTGTCCTTGGCGAGCTCGAAATCGACCATGGTAACGCTATCCTTGTCCTGCCGCGCAGCGAGCAGCGCCGCTTCGTTGACGAGATTCTCCAGGTCTGCGCCGACGAAGCCCGGGGTCCCCGCCGCGAGAATCTGGAGGTCGACGTCGGTTGCCATTGGCACCTTCTTGGTATGGACGGCAAGGATGCCCTCCCGACCGCGGATGTCGGGACGCGGAACGGTGATCCGGCGATCGAATCGCCCGGGGCGTAGGATCGCAGGATCGAGGACGTCGGGACGATTGGTAGCGGCGATGATGATAACGCCCTCGTTCGATTCAAAGCCGTCCATTTCGACGAGCAACTGATTGAGCGTTTGCTCGCGCTCGTCGTGTCCACCGCCAAGGCCGGCGCCGCGATGTCGACCGACAGCGTCGATCTCGTCGATGAAGATGATGCAGGGGGCGTGCTTCTTTCCTTGCTCGAACAGGTCGCGCACACGGCTGGCGCCAACGCCGACGAACATCTCTACGAAGTCCGAGCCCGAGATGCTGAAGAAGGGAACGCCCGCCTCGCCCGCGATAGCGCGTGCGAGCAGCGTCTTCCCGGTCCCCGGCGGCCCCATCATCAGAACACCCTTGGGGATGCGGCCGCCCAACTTCTGAAACTTCTTGGGATCCTTGAGGAAGGCGATGATCTCCTCGAGCTCGTCCTTGGCCTCGTCGATCCCAGCCACGTCGGCGAAAGTGACCTTGTTCTGCGCCTCGTTGAGGAGCCGCGCGCGACTCTTCCCGAAGCTCATCGCCTTTCCGCCCCCCGACTGGAGCTGCCGCATGAACAGGTAGAACATCACCACCAGAAAGACCATCGGGATGATGAACGTGCCCGCGGTCCACCAGAGGGCGCTGCTCTCGTCTGCCTTGAATTCGACGGCAACGTTGTGCTTGAGGAGCTGCTCGGCGGTCGCGCCGTCCTCGGTCGGTCCGACCGTGATCGCCGTCTGGTTGGGGCCCTTCGCAGCCGGGTTCTTGATCTCAAAGCGGTACTCCCGGCCATCCACCTCCACCTTTTCGACGTGACGCTCCGTCTTCGGAGCCGCCACGAGCGCCATGAACTCACTGAAGGATAGCGGCTTCCGTTCGGGCCCTGGCGGCTGGAGAAACTTCCAGAACGCCATGAAGGCGACGATGATGATGACCCAGATGAGCAGGGTCTTTTGGGGCTGTTTCACTGGGGAGACCTCGGTGGGAGCCAGGACGGCCCTTGGATGACAATATGCCACCCGGTGCGCGCGACGTCGATCGACTCCGTTCTTCTGAGCATGCGCACGGCTTCAGGGATTCGACAGCCCCCGGCGTCGCCGTAGTGGGTAGTGTTGGGCGGGTCCGAGCTCGATGGTCGAGTTTCGGGGATCCACGCGTGCTGCACGGTCGCCCGAGAGCCAGATGCGGGCGTTGCCCAGCCCAAGCGCCAGGGCTCGTGCCAACGCCTCCCGCTGCGCGCGGCCGAGGGTAGTGCCATCGAGGGTCGCCGCGACCGGCGCGGGGGTCATGGGCGCGCCAAGCTGGTCGGCGAGCACGACGAGGTGATCCACGATGCGGGGCGAGAGCGCCTCGAGCAAGGGAACGAGCTCCCTTCGCACCCGAACGCGGAGAAACCGAGGGTCTTCGTTCGACGGATCGGAGGCGAAGGGGATCTCGCGACGGGACAGGTAGGCGAGGATCTCCCGGCGTCGCCCACGAATCAGGGGCCGGATGAGGTCCTCGGACCGAGGCGGGAGAGCAGCAAGCCCCCGTGGCCCTGATCCACGCAGGAGCCGCAGCAGCACCGTCTCCGCCCGATCATCGGCGTGGTGGGCCGTGGCGATGAGGGGGATCCCGAGTTCGTGGGCAGCGGCGCGGAGTGCGGCGAACCGGGCGGCGCGGGCTCGGGCCTGGAGGTTCGGCCCACGAGGGACGGCCAACCGGGTGACGGCAAACGGAATTCCATGGGCCAGGGCGAGACGCCGAGCATGGTCCAGCTCGGCCCGGGCCTCCGGCCGCAGGCCGTGGTCCACGCCTTGCGCGAAGAGCGCGAAGCCGAACGTGGGCCGCAGGCGGGCAAGAACGTCGAGAAGGGCCTGGGAGTCCCCACCCCCGGATACCGCCAGCAGCAGCCGCGCCCTCGGCTCGAGGCGGCAGTCCTCACGGAGCGTTCGTCGCACGATCGTGACGAGGGACGGGGGGTGGCTCCGTGACATGGCACTGCTCGTCACCCAAGCTCGAAGGCCTTGCAGAACCGGATGGTGGGGGAGCGGTCGAGGTGATCCGTGCGCTCGGGCTCCGAAGGAAACCCGAGACTGCATTCCCCGCTCTCTTCCCGGTGAGCGCATTGCTCGCAGGCAAAACGGAAGGCGAAGCGGCGCGCTTCCTCCCGCAGCCGTGCATCGATCTCGGTGACCATCGCGGCCGATTGTACGGCCCGTCGCTCTCGGCGCCAGCCGGGACGATTGGAAGCGGAAACCGATCGGTCGCTGGGCGGGGCGATCTCGACCGAATCTCGCAGGAGATCCCTCGGGGTCTTCGTTGCCATCAGCCATCCGCCGTCGACTCCTCCGCGTCCTGCCTGACCGCTGACCGCTGACCGCTGATGGCCTGTTTGGCTCCGGCTCCGCCGGGTCAGGGGAAGGGCTGGGCGGGCTGGCCTCGCTGGAAGAAGAAGTAGAGGTAGCCCTCGACGAAGCTGGCGCGATCGGCGGGAACCAGCCCGTTTGCATCGAGGTCCCGAGGATCCGCGAACCAGGCCCCGAACTCTGCCTCGGTCAGTCGATCATCCCCATTCTTCTCGCTGGTGTCGCCGCTGAACAGCGAGCGGAAGGTGATCTCGCTGGAGCTGGCCCCACCGTCCACCTGATCGGCCCGAACCGAGTAGATCGTGCCGTTGTCGCGGTGGCAGGTGTTGTGGAGATAGAGAGCCAGCGACACGAGCGGTGGATTGGGGTTCCCTTCCACTGGCACCCCGGGCGGCGTGACCCCCGGGGGCAAACCAACGGGCACCGCGGTGCCCAGCAGCTCCTCTCGAATGGGGGCGTTGTCGACGACCAGAATGGTGAGCCCATCGGAGAGCTCCTGGATGTTGTTGCCACGCTGGATGCGGATGAGGATCTGTTCTTCCCGGTACGCGTTCGCGCCGAAAAAAGAGGGCTGCAGATCGAAGGAGCCGTTCCAACAGTCCTCGATGAACAGCCGATCGCTCCGAACCCAGCCCTTTCCTTCGCCGACCGAACAGGCAATGAGGCACGATGCCGCCCCCGCGGCCGCGATCGTCGAGCACCTCCCGCAAGCCATGCCCCTCGAGTCTGCCCGGAGAGCCGCCGTTCGGCCACCGAATCCGGTGAGTCGTCGGGCCGCCTCGGCCTATAGCCAGGCCTCGATGCGCCCCCCACCAAGCACCCGGTCCCCAGCGTAGAAGACCGCATACTGACCGGGAACGACCGCGAAGACCGGCCCCTCGAAATGAACCAGGGCGCGGCCGGTGGGGCCCTGCTCGACCCGAGCTCGGACCGGTTCGGCTCGATAGCGGATGGCCACCTCTGCGGTCATTGGGAGCGCTACGTCGTGACCAAGCACGATTTCCGAAAGGATCGCCCCGCTCGACCGCAGATGGTCCCGAGGGCCCACCTCGACGCGACCGGTCACGGGATCGAGCCCCGTCACGTAGGTGGGGACCCCGAGGGCCACCCCTAGATGGTGGCGCTGCCCGAGGGTGAAACCGTGGACTCCCCGATGGCGGCCGAGCTCGCGTCCCGCGCGATCCACGATCGGACCGGGCCTGGCCTGGGAACCAGCACGAGCCTCCACCAGATCCACGTAGCGACCCTTTGGAACGAAGCAGAGCTCCTGGCTCTCACCCTTCTCTGCCCCTGGCAGGCCGAGCTCCCGAGCCGCAGCGCGCACCTCCGATTTGGTGAGCTCACCCAACGGGAATCGAAGGACCGCGAGCGTTTCGGGGTCCACCGTGTGAAGGAAGTAGCTCTGGTCCTTCTGACGGTCGCGAGCGCGAAGAAGGTGCGGGTGGCCGTCTACCGTGCGGATCCGAGCGAAATGCCCCGTGGCCACAACGTCCGCGCCCAAACGTACCCGAAGACGGAGGAGCTCCTTCAACTTGATCCGCCGATTGCAGGCCACACAGGGGCTCGGCGTGGTCCCCGCCAGATACTCTCCCACGAAGGGAGACACGATCTCTCGGTCGAAGTCGCGACGTCGATCGAATGCGTAGTGAGCGATCCCGAGGACGTCGGCGACACGGGCGGCGTCGCGCACATCCTCGGGCGCACAGCAGCGGCCTCGAACCGCCTCGTCCCCTGGGTAGTCCCAGAGGTGCAGTGTCACGCCGATCACCTCGTGTCCGTCCGCGACGAGCCGCGCAGAAGCAACCGATGAGTCGACGCCGCCACTCATGGCCACGAGCACACGCATGAGGCAAGTACTGCCCAAGGGGTCTATTGGGTCAAGGTTGGGGGCCCGATGGCTGTCTGGGTCATGGGCCGCCCGCTTGGGTTGCCCACCTCTCGCAGCACCCACCCCGGGGCGGGTGGAACACCGAACGGGTACGGCACCCCAAAGGACGCCTCCCGCCGCGCGACGCGGGGTGTCCGGACATCTCGGCCGCGCCCGTTCTCGGGCATCGCCGGGCCCTGGATGAGCCTGGATTTCGCGCCTCCTAGAGCAGCAATCAGGTTGATTGCTGCGTCAAATCAACAACCTAGAGCACCGAACCAGCAGCAGACCTCTCCGGAGGCAGCGCTGGAAACGCGTCCTCGCCTCGCACGAACGCGTTTGCAGCGCTGCCGTTGCTGTCGGAAACCTGATCGGTGCTCTGGCAGCGGGTCGTGCCAGCGGGCTCGGTTTGTAGACAATCTCTAGCCAGCGATGCCCCGAAGCCGCTTCGTGAGTCGATGGATCGCACGTGCATGGAGACGACTTGCCCAGGACTTGCTTATCCCAAGATCCCTGGCCACCTCATCGAACTGCTCGCCCTCGAGGTAGTGCCGCCTCACCAGGGTTCCCTCCACCTCTGGCAACAGGGAGATGGCGCTGCGAACGCGAGCGAGCAACTCGGTATACTCAGCGTGCTGTTCAGGGTCGGGGAGACCGTCGACCGCGGTGATCGCCCCATCGTCACCAACAGCCGGAGCCGCTAGCAGGCCGACCGCCATCGCAGTGGCCATCGCCGCCAGATGGTCTGCGAGCTTCGAGTCCGCATCGCCGGCACCCGATCCGGGAGCGGGGCCCACTGCGAGATCCTCGTGCACGGCCTCGCTCAGTCGACTTGCCGCCTCGATCCCCCTCAACCGTGCGTAGGCGCGACGGGGCAGGTGGCCCAGGCGACGCATGCCATCCAGAACCGCTCCGCGAATGCGGTAGGTGGCGTAGGCGTGGAACGGAACGCCGCGTGCGGGGTCCCAACGCCGGGCGGCCTCGAGCAGCCCTTCCCTGCCGGCGCTGATCAGGTCCTCCAATGACGCGGGGGACCCGACGGTACGATGTAAGTGTCCCGCGATCGCGTCGACCAGATCGAGCGCACCCTCGACCCGATCCGCCACTGCTCGGGAGCCCTCTTCCGTGGTCACCGGGCCCCGAATCTAGCCTCTCGAGGTCATTCCCGTCACTGGATGCGTCACCGGCCCCCTCGTGCCATAGTCGCCCCATGGCGCGCTGGGGCGTCGCGGCGGCCTATGTGCTCCTGACCTGCTTGGCTTTGGGCGTCGCGGTCGTTTGGCAGTGGCGATCCCCGATGATCCATCCGGCCCCATGGCTCGTGCTCGAGCCGCTGGCGAGCCATCTCTATTCGGGCGGCGTCGGCCTGGCGTTCGGCGGGTTGGTGGTCATGCTGACGCCCCCGATGGTCGATCGCTGGCAATGGGTGCGAAACCTCCACCAAGAGCTGCGTCCGATCGCCCGCGCGATGAGTCCGACGGCGATCCTCGTCGTGGCTCCCACCAGCGGATTCGTCGAGGAGATCCTCTTTCGCGGACTGCTCGGACCCGCGGTCGGGCTCCTGCCCCAGGCCCTGCTCTTCGGACTCGTCCACTACCTGCCCGGCCGAAGTCGCTGGGTGTGGGCGGTCTGGGCGATGGCGATCGGGCTCGCCCTGGGAGTCATCTTCCAGCTCACTGGCTCCCTGGTGGGTCCGATCATCGCCCACACCCTGATCAACGGGCTCAACCTCCGGTACCTCCGCCGTCATGATCCAACGCCACCACCACCGCGACTCGGCGGGCTGTTGGGGTTGAGGGGAGGAAACCCCACGGGCGCTGCGCGGGGGTGCTGCGGCCGAGCCGGCGAGAGTTGAGCCGAGCCGAGGAATTCACTAATAGATTGGAATCGTGGTGGGCGTTCCCCCGAAGGCCGAACCCGCAGCGGGAACCCCCGAGGAGCGGGCACGCGTCCTGGTGGTCGATGACGAGAAGTTTATCCGTGACATTCTCGCGGACTTCCTCGGCATGGAGGGCTATTCGGTGCGCACGGCCGAGGACGGGGTGAGCGCGCTGCGGGAGATCTCGAGGGCGCATTACGATCTGGTCATCAGCGACATGAAGATGCCCAACATGGGCGGGCTCGAACTGCTACGCGAGGTGGCGAGATCGAGCCCGGACACGCTGACGGTCATCATGACCGGTTTCGGAACGGTGGAGACGGCAATCGACGCAATGAAGCGCGGAGCGTACGACTACATCCTGAAACCGTTCAAGGTCGAGGAGATCATCCACATCGTACAGCGCGGCCTGGAGAAGCAACGCCTGGCCGCGGAGAATCTTAGGCTCCGCGAAGCTCTCTCTCTATACCAGGTGTCCGAGGCGATTGCCGCGAGCCTCTCGCTGCAGGATGTGGTAGCCACGATGGAGGCGAGCGCGCTCGCCGATGTCCACGCCGACGTCGTGTTCACGTGGCTAGAGGACGGTTTGGGCTCGTACTGCGAGCGCAGCCAGACGCGCAGCGAGCAACTGCCTCCAGACGCGGCTTCGGGCGCCATGAGCGCAGATGCGATCGTCCCGCGGCTCGCCACTGGAGCACCGCTGGTCGTCCACGGGCCCCACGCTGCCGGACTCTTCGCCGTCTTGCCCGGGCGTTCGGTGTCGAGCGTTGCCGTGGTCCCACTCCGCGTGCGCGAACGCTTGCTCGGGTGGCTAGCCGTGGTGAGCCTGGCGGCCCCGCGCCGGTTCGACGAGGGCCAGCGGAAGCTCTTGAGCATCGTCGCGTCGCGGGCAGCGGCGGCGATCGAGAATGCGCGCCTCTACGCGAACCTGCAGGAGACGTTTCAGCAGACGATCCAGGGACTGGCAACGACGATCGACAAGATGGATCGCTACACGGCGGGGCACTCGGAACGGGTCGCGCGATACGCGGTGGCCCTAGGGCGGTGGCTGGGTCTGAACGAGAGCGCGGTCGAGGTGGTGCGGAATGCGGCGCTGATGCACGACATCGGCAAGATCGGTTGCGTGATGAACCTCAACAAGCCCGGTCGCCTCACCCAGCAGGAGTACGAGACGTTCAAGAAGCACCCGGTCTACGGCCGAGAGATCCTCGACCCCATTCGGTTCTTGGAACCCGTCCTGCCAGGAGTGTATCTGCATCACGAACGTTGGGACGGACGCGGCTATCCGCTCGGCATCGCCGGCGAGGAGATCCCGATGCTCGCTCGCATCATCGCGGTCGCCGACACCTATGATGCGATGACGTCCGATCGCGCCTATCGTCGCGCGCTGCCGCACGAGGTCACGGTCGGTGAGATAGTCCGCTGTTCCGGCTCGCAATTCGACCCTGCCGTCTCGACGACCTTCACGGATCGGGTCGACGATTTGCGTGACGAGCTCAGGGAAACCGGCGTCGAGGTTCCGGAGTAGATGCCACACCAGTTGACCGGGGTGTGGCTCGGACGACGGCCCTACGGCCCCGTGCTGGAGCTACAACGTGCCCTACACGCCGCGCGAGTCTCCGGGCGAGGACACGACGTAGCCCTCTTGGTCGAGCACGACCCCGTGATCACGATGGGTCGAAGCGCACGTGCCGAGCACCTCCTGGCGCCGGAGGCCGCGCTCCGCGCCGCGGGATTCACCGTCGCCGCGGCCGAGCGCGGCGGCGACGTGACCGTCCATGGCCCCGGGCAACTGGTGGTCTACCCGATCGTGGCGCTCGACCCCGGTCGTCGCGACGTACGCCGCTACGTGAACCGCCTCGCGGAGACGATGCGTCGGACGATCGGGGACCATGGGGTCGCCGCGGAAATCGTAGAGGGGCTAGTCGGTCTATGGGTCGATCGTGAGAGCCCGAGGGAATGGCGCGGGACAGAGTCCACCGCAACGATGGCCAAGATCGGCGCGATCGGCGTCCGCATCTCGCGGTGGGTGACGATGCACGGGTTCGCGCTCAACCTGAGCATCGACCTCGGCCTTTTTCGACACGTGATCCCCTGCGGGATTCGTGAACACCCCGTGACGTCGCTCGCGGAGCTCACGGGCCGCCCGTTGGCGGTGGCGGACGTGGCACCCCGCACGTTGACCCATCTGGCAGCCGAGCTCGGGCTGGATCGGGCCGAGTTCTGCGACGGAACCAGGTGGCCGCTCGAGCCCGGCGCTCCGCCGGCACCCCTCCTGGTGACCTGATCGGTTCCGCCCCGTTGCTTCGGTGCTTCCCTGGCACTCTGCCGAGGGATCGGCACACGTGAAGGGTTCGCCGATCCTGGTCAGCTCGCCCGGGCAGGATCGATGGCTGCGAGGACCGCCACCTGAATGGCGAGACGACGATCCGCTCCGATCGGCCGACCGTCGAGCTCCTGGATCTCGAACCGATCCCGCACCTTTTCGTGAGTGGTGTGCACTTCCGAGCGGACAATCTGTACCTTCTGCTCGAAGAGAGCCTGTGCCAACGCGAGCAGGAGCCCGGTCCGATCGACCGTCTCGACCTCCAACGTGCTCAGCGCGCCGTCGCCGGTCTCCACGAAGCGCACGTTCGCTTCGTAGGGAGCGGGCGCCCGGTGGTGCCCGACGGCCTGGACATCAGCAACGGCCGTCTCCCCGAGCAATAGCCGAGTCAGGGTCTCCTCGAGCGAACGCAGCCGAGCGTCCGTCAGCTCTTCGGCGTGCACGCCGTGGAGGTCGCGGACCCAGAACACGTCCACCGCCTCCCAGTTCTCGCCGATGCGGTGCCGGGTATAGGCCTCCGCATGAACAACGTCGAGCGCCTCCATCACCAGCGCCGCGCTGATGATCGCCAGCAGCCCGGGCCGGTCATCGGCCACGATGCAGAGCGCCGCTGCGCTAAGACCACGTCGCGAGTGGAAGCAGCCCACGCGCGCGGTGGCTCCCTGACGGCCCAGGGCTAGCGCGGCGTGGTCGCCTATCCCCCGCTCGGAAAAGCGGTGGCGATAGCCCCTCGGCATCGAAGCCACGAAGTCGCGGATGGAGTCGGAAGGAGGGGCGGGTTGGAGCATGGGTTCGAGCACGGGGGATCTGTGGCCATCATCGTGAGTCGTCGAGGTTTCGACGACATGAACGGCCATTTCTCCTGAAGCGGCCGCTCCCCGAGCGGTCACCCGCCCAGAGAAGGAGACCCCGAGCCGATGGGTCAGGGCGGGAAGGGCAACGAGAACGGCGGCAGGGTGCTCGGAAACGGCGGCAGGGTGCTCGGAAACGGCGGCAGGGTGCTCGGAAACGGCGGCAGGGTGCTCGGAAACGGCGGCAAAGGCGGCAACGTGCTCGGCAGGCTGCTGGGAAGCGGGAAGGGGAACCTGGGTCCGCCGTCGGCTCCCGCGTCCGAGCTAGTGCCCCTGGTCCCGACCGGATCCGGACTCGGGCTCGGGGCCGGAGCGACGGGCGCGCCGGTCGTTGACCCGTCGGGCGGGACGCCCCCGGTCCCAACGCCCTGCGCCGAAAGGGTGACGGCGGGGGGGGGGCCATCGGATGGAAAGCGGGGTTCGTCCTCCTTTGGGCCTGCCCGCAGCAGAACGACCGCAGCGATGATCGCCCCGGTCACCAGGATACCAAGGAGCAGCGCCCCGATGGCACTGGCAAGGCGATCGGAACGGCGACGCCGGATAGGCGCGATCGGGAGGAAAGCCGGGGCAGTTCCCACGGTGGGCGCGGGCAGGAACTGGGCCGCCCCCATGGCGATGCTGCGCCGCAGCTCTTCTCCCGGCACATCCTGGGTACTACCCTTGCTGTCGACCGTGGGATCGAGCTTGGCGGGGGGGGAGATCTCCTCGGGTGGGAGGGTCGGCGCCACTCCACGCACGGCGAGCTCGGGGGTCGCGGGCGGATGGGGGACAACGCCGGCCGCCATGTCGGAAGCCGCGGGCGTAACGGCCACCGCAGCGGCCACCGGCGCGGGAGTGGCGGCGAGCTGCCCTGCATGGCTCAGCTGGCCCGCAAACCGCGCGAGATCCAGCCGCATCTCCATGGCGTTCGCGTAGCGACGATCGGCATCTGGCTCGATCGCCCGATGAACAGCGGCAGCGAGACCCGGTGGAAGGTCCGGTAGGAGCTCGAGGAGCGGCTTCACCTGACCCTCGGTGACCTTCGCGATGATCTCCGGCGCACTGTCGCCATAGGCGGGACGCTCGCCGCTCAGCACCTCGTAGAGCATCGCCCCGAGCGAGTAGATATCGGCGCGGTGGTCGACCCGATCCGCGGCGTAGAGTTGTTCCGGGGCCATGTATTCGGGAGTCCCCATCACGACCCCGGGGCGAGTGAGCCCCCTCTGGTACTCGTGTGCTTGGCGAAGCTTCGCTATCCCGAAGTCGAGCAACTTGAGCACCGGGCCGCCCCCGGAGGGCGTGATGAACACGTTGTCGGGCTTCAGATCCCGGTGCACCACACCGAGCGCGTGCGCGGCCTCCAGCCCACACAGGATCTGCAACGCGAAATCGACGGCCTGGTCCCGCGGAAGCTTCAGCTTGCGATCCAGGAGCTGTTGCAGACTCTCACCGGCCAGAAGCTCCATCACGATGAACGGGGCACCGTCAGGCGTCTGGTCGACGTCGATGACGCGGGTGACGTGCGGACTCTGGATGCTGGCCGAGACGCGGGCTTCCTGCAGGAACCGAGCGGCGAGCCCGGTGCGCCGCGCGAGCTCCGCGTGGAGGAACTTCAGGGCAACCACAGAACCTAGCACCTCGTGCCGTGCCTCGAACACGGCGCCCATCCCTCCGTCGCCAATGAGGCGCACGATGCGGTACTTGCCGCCGACCACCTGTCCCGGATTCGGGCGCATCGCAGATACTCGAATAGACCACCACCCCAAGTGGGCGGTCAACCAACCACGCCATGGCGCGGATTCCACGGCAGGTCGGCGACCCCACCTAGCTTGTTCGCGCGCCGCGCGAGGACGAAGCAGAGGTCCCCGACTCGGTTCAGGTAGGTGACGATCTCGGGACGGACCGGCTCGACGCGGGCAACCGCCACCACGCGCCGCTCCGCGCGGCGACACACGGTCCGCGCCAGGTGCAGCGCCGCAGCTCCGGCATTGCCGCCGGGGAGGATGAACGTCCTGAGGGACGCAAGCTCGGCCTCGTGCACGTCGATCGTTCGTTCAACCCAGGCGATCTCCGCTGAGTCCACCGGCTCGACCCCGGGGGTGCGCTCGCGACCCGCGGAGCACGCGAGCTCGGCACCAACGCGGAACAGCGCCCCTTGGATTCGTCCCAGGGCCGCGTCGATCTCCGAGGGCAGCTCGCAGGCGCGCGCCCACCCGAACGTTGCGGCTAGCTCGTCGACGGATCCATAGGCCTCCACCCGAGGATGGTCCTTCGGCACCCGCGTCCCACCGTACAGGCCCGTTTCCCCGTGGTCCCCGGTTCTCGTGTAGATCCTCATTTCGATCGGGAGCGTAGGATGGTCGCCCGCACCCCGCACCCCCCCCCGGCTAGGCCGAGAGGATCTCTCGGATCTCACCCTCGATGTGGGCCGGCTCGACCTTCTTCGCGAGCGCCAGCTCCTGCACCAGGAGACTCTTGGCCTGATCGAGCAACCGCCGCTCGCCAAAGGAGAGATCCTTGTCGAACTTCAAGCGGTACATGTCCCGGAGAACCTTCGCGATCTCCGCGGGGGCACCGCTCTTGAGCATCTCCGTGTAGGCGCGAAAGCGTCGATTCCACGGCTGCATGTCCACCGCGACCTCGGGCGCTCTGAGGATATCGATGATCTCCTGAGCCTCTCGCTTCTTCATCACGGGCCGCAGGCCCACGCGATCCGCCGCCTGCACCGGCACCATCACCTTGAGCCCCGTGGCAAGGATCTTCAGTACGAAGCAGTCCCCTGGTCGTCCCCCGAGTTCGCGAGCTTCAATGGCCTCGATCTCACCGACTCCGTGAGCTGGGTGCACAGCCTTGTCACCCACCTTGAAGAGCACTGCCCCCCCGGAGTCTCCATTGACCCGTGCCGTCATCTCAGCCTCCTCGCTCCTCGGCGCGCCGTCGCCACTTCGCACCGGTGCCTCCTCGAGCCGTCCCGGCCACCCTGCCGTGGCGGACCGCGGCGGGAGAGCGCGCCACCCCTTAGCACCGCCACCCCGCCTCGGTCAATCGCCCCCGGCGGAGGAATCCCGTAGAAGTCCATAGATTACGACTGGTTATTCCGTCGGAACGGACTGGTCCCCGGTCTCTGGCGGGAGAGCGAAGAGCTCGGCAACGTCGGCGGAGACTGCCGCGCGGAGTCCTGCAACCATCGGCCTTGCTGCAATCGAGACCCTGAGCGCCACCCGGTCCCGATCCACCACCACCACCGGAGGGTCCCGCAGAGCATCCAGACCCAAGAGGCTGCCGAGGGCGCTCTTCTCCACGTCCGTCCAGAGGGCGTCCATCCGCTCGTGGGCGTGGAACTCGGGAGGGAACAACCCCGCGAGAGCGAGCTCGACGCGGAAGTGGCTTGGTCCTTCCGCCTCGAGCGTGACTGTGGCGGCCGTCGCAGCGGCCAGCAAGCCATGACCTCCGTCCTGCCAGCTGCCACCAAACGGTCCCGGGGCGTAGAAGCGAAGTGGCGCAGAGACCTGGTGAGGACCCACGGAGGCGAGAGCAGCGCCCTCGAAGGCGGCCGGTGATTCCAGCCGTTCGAGCGCAAAACCGATCACGGCTCGAGCCGGTTGCGGATCACCAACGGCTATCGCAACGAACTGATTCTTCGCCAGAACCAGGGAGTAGGGTCGCGCTTGGACGATACCGGTGAGCGACAGGAGTCTCGGGTGGGGTCGCCTGCGGGCCGGCTCCACGAGGAGTCGGGACAGGAAAGCTCGCTCGACAAGGGCCGTCTCCTCATTGGTCACGAGAAAAAGCGTAGCCAGGGGATACCCTGCAACGACTGCATCCTCGGTCGCACGGAGCTCGACGCCAGTTCGTGCCGCAAATGCCTCCAGCCCTTGCTCGGGAAGGAGCGCCTCCACCGCAACGGCCAGGGTGGGATCCTCCGCGATGGCTCGGGGCTTGGCGATCACGAGCCACTCGAGACCTGCAGCGGGTACGAAATCGGCGAGGGGTCCAGAGTGGAGCGGGGGCACCACTCGGTTGGGTTCGGCGACTGGCGCCTGGGGTGACACCGCCCTCGAGGGTGGACTGCAGGCGATGCTCAGCACCGCCCCCCAGGTGGCCAGGGTCCAGCGCAGGGGTGTCCCCGATCGCTCCCGGCTGGTCCGGCGTCCGTCACCACCCCCAAGACCCCCGGGGCTCGGGGAGTCAGTCTTCCTCGTCGTCGAATGCCCCCTCGTCGTCGTCGTCCTCCCCGACGTGCGCCAGGTGGGCACGGCTGTTGTTGACCAGCTCCTTGAGTTCCTTCCCGACCTTGAAGAATGGCAACCGCTTGGCAGGTACTGGAACGGGCTGCCCTGTACGTGGGTTCCGTCCGTCGTACGGCTTGTACGGCCGCACGGTGAAGCTGCCGAAGCCTCTGATTTCGATACCTTCGCCACGTTGGAGGGCTTCGGTCATCGCATCGAACACGCAATTGACGACCAGCTCTGCCCGAGCCTTCGTCAGCTCGCCGCGCGCCGCGATGGCCTCGATGAGCTCGCTCTTGGTCATCCCTTCCTCCGCCCTGATGACTCCCCCATGTTTGCACGCCTAAGCCATGAACTGTCAACGTCTTTTCCGGGAAGGTCGGGATTGGGTGGAGATCGGCGAGCGTCCGGTTGGAGAACCTCCAGCCGTCCGGCGGAGCCGGAGGTGCCCTCGGCCGGCCGCTCCCCCACAGATGATGAGGTGGCAGAGACCCGCTACCGGCCGTCGACCCGGAGGTCCCACCTCCCCAGCCCCGTCGAGGAGGAGCCAATGGGGGCAGGCGAAAGCTCGACGTAGTCAAGGGCGCAATAGTCACCAATGCCCCGTACCTCCAGACGTAGCTCCCCCTTGGGCAGAACGAGGGACCCCAGAGAGGTCTCCCAACAACGTCCCCCCGGTGTGTCGACTTCAACCTCCATTCGACGGCCAAGCGCCGCCAGGGCGATCCGACCGCGAACCCTGCCCTGGGAGGCCCAGCCAGCAACGATCCGATAGCGGCCGGGGAGAGGCACCATGATCGGCAGTCTTGCGACGGGCTGGCCATCGGCGGCCCGGAGCCGCAACGCCCGGCCCTGGGAGGCGCACGGGGGATAATCTGGATGCGCCCAACCGTTCTCGAGCTCCGCCAGGGTCCAATGACTCTCGCCCTCGAAGCGCAGACTGGCCGGGACGGTCATCGGCCGGGGCTCCAGGCGCGAGGGCTCGCTGGCGAGAGGACCCAGATAGGTGTAGGTCGCTGGGCGACCGAGTCCCTCCCACAACAGATAGTCGTTTGCGTCCCGCCGCGTCCGAGCCACCACGATCCCGGACCTTGCGTCGGTGCACTTCGGGTCGAAGCCGAGGTTGAACGCGTGATCGGAATCGACGAAGAGGAGACCCCGCCTCACCCCGCTGGCCTCGATCACCCCAGGCTCGAAGAAGGGTCGCCCCCCTTCTCGGTCTGCAAGCAACCGATGGTCACCGCTGGCCACCCAGGCGAAGCCACCGAGAGCAAACGGGACGGCTGCCCTCGACAGGCGCGCAGCAACCAACCCCTGCGCCAGAAGGACGTGTTCGAGCGGCAACGCGTCGGCATAGAGCCGCGCCCCTGCCCCTGGATAGCTGCCGTCGAAGTAGAACGGGACATAGGCCAAGACGAGCCCGACGATGCCAAGCGTAGGCCAGAGGAGCATCGGCTCCTTCCTGCCCGCGAGCGCGCCCACGACGATCAACGGGGCGAGGATGGGCGCGTTGCCCGCGTCGCGCAGGTGGACGAAGAGTCTGTTGAAGGTGACTCGCCCGGCCTCCCACGCGCCGAAACCGTGTGGCAGGTTCCTGGCGACGAATTCGCCGTGCTCGTACCGACACCCGATCTCCGGTCCGAACCCGTAGTGGAAACACCCGGCTGGGCCATCGGCGAGGCTGTAGTAGCGGAGCTGGCTGGAAGCCAGGAACTCGCCCGTGACCGCGTGCTGGTGCGCCACGAGCAGCGCGAGCCCGGGAAGGGCACCCAGCGCGAAGAGTCCCCACCGTCGCGGTCGTGGGCCGAGCGCCGCCACGGCCAGCGCGCCGAACACCACCCCAGACACCGGCCGGGTGGCTACGAGCCAACCCGCCGTGATGCCGGCCAGGACCGCGGCCCGAGGACCGGCCCGCAGCGCAGCGACCAGAGTCAACGTCCCAAGGAGGGCGGCCCAACCGTGCGACATCGTGTCCGCGGTGTGGTAGCGGAGCGCCGCCGAGAGCACGGAGAGCAGAGCAGCGAGGAGGGCCACGTCATCCCGCTGGGTCGTTGCTCGACCGAGAGCGAAGGTCGCCACGACCAGAGCCGCTGCGAGCATCGGTCCGATGGCCAGAGGAACACCCGCCAGGAAACCCAGCGCGAGGAGGATCGGGTAGCCGGGCGGGAAGATCACGCCTAGCCGATCGGGCTCGCCGGGAACCTCCAGAAACCGGCCGCTGAAGGAGGCGAGCGGCGCGGGCGGCGCGAAGGTAAACGCCAACGTGGCGATCGTGCGTGCCTCGAGCCAGTAGCTCGTGGCATCGATGATGCGCGGGCCGCCGCGCAGATAGTGCACGACGTACCCCGCCGAGAGGAGCGCCGCCAGGAGCGCGAGGAGCGCGATCCGGACGGGCATTGGCATGGCGCGGTCCCAGCGTGGCAACGACCTTGCCTTGGCCAGCAAGAGAATCGCCGCGAGAACCGCGAGCAAGCCGGCAACGAAGGCGACCGGATCGGAGGACCAGCGGGACAGCCCCAACCACTCCACTAGGGCCACGAGACGACCCAGAGGTGGTACGAAACACGCTCGGTGTCCGCACGGACCGTCACCTCGACCTCCTCGCCGACCGACGCGGCCGCAGGAACGACGAGGCGTGGATGCTGCCAGGCATCATCGGCCTGCACTTCGAGCGTGCCCTGCCAGCCCCCAACGGACAAGGAGACCTTGACGGGCCGAGTGGGCGCCATTCGGAGGACGACGGCAAAGGGGCGACCCGGGCGGATCCCGCGCACCACGAACCGCTCGGTGCCACCGGGCGGGATGAGCCGTCCCCCGTCCCAGAGCTCGGATGACGGCCGTTCCGGGTGAGCCAGGATCTTCATGTCCACGTGCCCGATCCTCGGCGACGCCCCGTAGCGATGCGCGCGCTCCGACACGAGGTCCGCTATGTCGACCTCATCCGTCACCTGCTCCTGAGCCCCAAGTCCTGCAGGCCGGGCGCTTCCGTCGAACGCGCCATAGTCCGCTCGGTACAGCACCTTGGCGGCGCCGGCACAGATCACGTTGCCGTGCACAGGAACCTCCCCGAACCCCCGTCCAAACCAGATGGGGAAGACATCCCACCATGACGGGTAGAGCGCGAAGACGTCCGGCCGTTCGTCTGGAGGCATGCGCTCCAAGAGCTCTACCACCGCCCCGAGACCGTGACGTTTCGCGCGTCCGAACGGCAGGCGACGGTACCCGCCGAGCCCGATGAGATCGAGCGCGGGAAGATCGGCCACATAGGGGATGGCGCCGGCGTCCCCAACCGCGATCCGTTTGGGCCGTGGCTCGACCGCGTCACGGAGGACCAATCCAACGCGAACATGTTGCTCGAGGACGTTCCGCGACGCACGTCCGAAGAACCATACCTGCTCGCGGAACCGCGGCACCTCCTGCCACGCGAAGAGTCCAATCGCTGCACCCACCGTACCGACAGCCGCCACGCGGAGCCACCAGGCACGACGAGCGGCACCGCGCGGGAGCGATATCATCGCCGCCGCCCCGAGCGCCGCCGCCAGAAGCAACCACGCCACCGCCGGCATCGCGTAGCGCTCGTTCTGCCAGCGGACTTGACCGTTGAAGGCCACGATGGCTACCCATGAGGCGGCGCTCGCCCAAAGCAGCAAGGCGTAACGTTGCGTCGCCTTGGGGACGAGCGCGACGAGCGCGAGGATCCACACAATCACCCCGTGACGGCCGTTCTCCGAGAAATGGTAGTGCGTGATGCGCTCGACTTGGTAGCGGACGAAGAAGAGCCAGGAGTCCAGGATCTCCGTTGGTCCTCGGAACGGATCGTGTGCCTCGAGCTTCGAGACCGCACCCGCGGCGGAAAGCTCGCCCGTATAGGCGAGGTTCGCCAAGGCGTGGAGGAGAAGGATGGCCGCGCCCGGAATCCCCGCCAGTGCCAGAATGCGTGCCGCGAGCGACCAGCCACGGCGACGAAGCGCGACATAGGCTGCGCTCGTGGCGAATATCGCGACCGTGGTTGCGGCTTCCGGCCGCGTCGCCACCACGCATGCACCGGTCAGCCCGAGGACGGTCGCGCGGGCAAGCAGCGGGCGAACCGGGGTTTCCGCTGCCGCGACCAGCGCCGACCAGGCGAGGAGGGAGAGACCCCAAACGCCCAGGAAGAACGCGACCTCCATCCCGCTCCACAGAGCCCAGTCGAGGACACCCGTCGCCAGCAGGAAGGGCGGCGCCAGGTAGGTCGTGGCGCGAGGGAGCGAAACGAACAGGCAACGCACGGCGAGGAGCAACCCGAGCACGGATGCGGCGCCGACCAGCGCCGCCCACAGGACCAGGTGGAGGTCCACGAATCCTGCCCAGTAGCCGATCGCCAGCACGAAGGGGTAGGTCAGGCTCGTCCCACCGGAGCTGTAGCCGTTGCCCTCCGACCACTGGAACGGAAAGCCGCGCGCGGTCGCGCGAGCAAAGTCGAAGTGTATGAAGACATCATCGAGAGGGGCCGACCATGGTCCGAGCTCGACCAAGTCGCGGAGCAGCGGATCACCTGTCAGCGATGCGTAGAGCATGGTGATCTGCTGCCGCATCGACCGGAAGAAGATGATGCCCACCGCGAGCGTGCAGGCCGCGGAGTACACGGTGTAGAGCACGGGTTCGAGCGAAGGGACGCGCACCGTCAACGACGAAGGGCCGAATGGGGACGGGCTGGCGACGTCTGCCGAGGACGTTGGGCTTCTCGGGTCCATGCGGGCCTCGCCGCGATCTAGCATGGGGGGCGGCCCCGTCGCTCGTACTTGCTGGCCGGTCATGGACCGAGACATGGACCAGCGTGCTTCTCGGGGACGACTCGCCTTCGTGCGTGGGTGGTATCCTGCGACCCGATGTCCACGCTGCGACGGCGCGAACGCCTGCTCACGTTCCTGCTCTTGCCTGCCGTGGTGGTGTCCGTCGTCGTGCTGCTGGGCGTAACCTTGCGCAACAGTCTGCAGCTCGAGGAGCTCCGGGAGCGTTCGATCGTCGAGGCCACGTACTCGCTCGCCAGCGACAACGCGGCGCAGCTCGAGAAGAACATCATCGACCAGGACAACGTGGTCCGCAAGACGGTCGACGCCGGCGATCGCACCGACTTCGGTGATGGGTGGCTCGAGGTCGCGGCCCAGCAGACGCCGACGGTGCGCGCCGTGCTGCTGATCGATCTCACCTCGCCGAACAAGGACGTCGTGTCGATGGTATCGCGCGGTCGCCTCCGCGAGGACGAAGCGTTTCGGCGTCTCCTGATCCAGGCAATGCTGCCTGACATGGAGCTTGGTGCCGCTTCTCACGAACAGCTACGCCACCTGCACTCGACGTACCGCGGCCAGGACTACCTGGTGAGCTACTGGCAGAAGACGGTGAGTGAGCGACGCTACCTCATCGCCGCGTGGCATTATGTGCCCCTGATCGTCCACGATCTTTTTTCCTCTCTCTACTCCCGACGTGACCAGCAGAGCCGGATCAACGTGGTGGACGCCCAGGGCCGCATCATCTTCGGCCCACCGCTCGGTCGTACCGGAGTGACCATCGGTCGACCCTTCGAGACGACGCTCTACAAATGGTGGTTGAACGCAACGATCCTCTCCACGGGAGATCTCGGCGCTGCCGTCGCTCGGCGACGGATACTCGAGCTCGTGATGGTGATGCTCGCCGTCACCGTGGTGATCGCCGGCCTCGTCGTGGTCTTCGTCGCGGCTACGAGCGCTCGCCGCCTCTCCGACCTCAAGAGTGATTTCGTGGCCAACGTGTCCCACGAGCTCAAGACTCCCCTCTCTGTGGTGAGGATGTTCGGCGAGATGCTGCTCAGCGGTCGGGTCGAGACCGAGGAGAAGCGCCGACAATACGCCTCCGTCATCGTCTCCGAAAGCGAGCGTCTCTCGGAATTGATCGAGAACCTGCTGGATTTCGCCCGGGCGGAGCGGGGCCGTGCCTCCTATGACATCACGGAAGGATGCCTCGAGCTGGCCCTCGGAAGGGCCGTGGACGTGTGTCGGGCCCGCGCCGGCGAACGCCAGATCCTGCTCACGGTAGACCCCAACCTCCCCGCGGTCGCGATCGACGAGCGGGCGGTCGAGGTGGCAGTGGTCAACCTGATCGACAACGCCTTGAAATACGCCGCTGGTCCCGAGCCCATCACCGTCGTCGTACGGCGGGCGGGTCGCCGCGTCGAGGTCCGAGTCACCGACCATGGACCCGGCGTGCCGGCGGCGGAGCGGCGACGGATCTTCGAGCGCTTCGTCCGGGGGCGTGCCGCCAACGCCACGCACGCCCACGGAAGCGGCATCGGGCTTGCCCTGGTCAAGCACATCGCGCTGGCACACGGCGGCGCCGCCTGGGTGGAGCCGACTACGCCACACGGTTCCACGTTCGTCTTCGCGCTGCGCGGTCGCCCCGCAGGCCTGCGGGTGCCGGGTGTCAGCACCAAGCCATAGGTGAGGGACCGTTCACTCGGCCACTTCGCCGTCGCTGGAGGCCCCCTGGAGCTCCAGGAGCTCCTTGTCCGTGAGGAAGACGGCCGCGGCCGGCGAGGTCGCCGATGAGGCGGTGGCCTCGGATGGCGCAGACGCGACGGACGCCCCATCGGTCGGCTCGGGCTCCCGGCCCTCCTCTTCCTCACCCTCGCCGACCGCATCGACGGGGTTGGAGGAGGCGGCGGCTACCAACGTCGGTGCCGGTGGAGGGTCCGGAAGGGGGATGGCCTCGAGGAGCGTGTCGTACCGCTCCACCGTCACGGCGAACGCCGCGCGTTCCTCGGGCGCAACCACTCGGAGGGCATCGAGATTCAGCGACAGCGGGTCGACGTACTTGCCGTTTCGCTTGACCCCGAAGTGGAGGTGCGGTCCCGTGGAGCGACCCGTCGAACCGACGTATCCAATGACCTGCATTCGGTCGACATGATCCCCTACCTTGATGCCCGGTTCGAACCGCAAGAGATGGAAGTACAGGGTCTCCACCTTGTCGGGATGCTCGATCCGGATCATGTTGCCTGCCGGTCCGCCCCAGCCCGCGAACGCGATCCGACCGAACGACGATGCGTGCACGGGAGTACCCGCCGGCGCGCCGAAATCGGTCCCGTTGTGCGGCATCCGCTTCTTCAGCACGGGGTGGAGCCGATTCGGATTGAAATGCGAGGTGACCGGCGCACCAGGAACGGGGTTGCGCCAACCGCCTTCGAACGGCGACCGACCCTTCGCGTCGTAGTAGCCTCGTTCGGTCGCGCCCTTGAAGTAGTAGAACCGGCGACGCGGCCGTTTCGGATCCTGGGGAACAATTTCGACGGCCTCGACCCCCGAGTACCGCGAGAACGCCCCGAGCACCGTCACCTCCTGCGCGATCACCCGCATGCGGTCCCCGTTGCCCACCTCGTCGATGTCCAGGTGCCCAGCCAGGGCCTTGGCCAGAACGTTGCGGAGCCCCGGCTCGAACCCGGCAGAGCTGGCAGAGGTGTCGAGCGGCCCGTTGACGATGAACGCACCCTGGAACGAATCCCGAGCCACCTTGAGGTCGAGCGGCGCCGCGCGGAGGAGCCCCTCTGCGTTCTCACGAGCCTGGTAGACCTCCTCGGGGCTGACGATGTACTCGAACGCCTTCACTCGTCCCGAAGCCCGCTCGATGAGCGCGATGAAGGTGTCACCGCGGCCACACTTGTCGAGATCGCGCACGCCTTCGAAGGCCTTCGGCAACCGGTACGACTCACTCCTCTTCACGCCCGCGCCCTGCACGGCGGTCAAGAACGCCTGCCTGCCAATGGTCCCGCGAACCAGGCGGAGCCCTGGCTTGTCGCGATCGTCGGTCGCGCGCCATGGCCCGGGGATTGGCCGGCGCTCCCGGCGATGCGCGACGGGCGCCCGCGCCGAGCTCGATGACGGCGCGGTAGCCTTTGCTGCTGACGCGCTCGCCAGATTCGAGCTCGAACCGCTCGACAGGCGGCGATCGAGGTTCATCGCGAGGGCAACGATCGACGCCACGGCGGCAAGGCCGAGCAAGGTACCGACCACGGCGATCATGTTGGGTGATAGCGCTCCGGGCCTGCCAAGACCGAGCGGCGCCAGCCCCGTTCGCGGGTCGGACCGCCCCAACCGGACGAGTTCGAGGTCGCGCGCCGACGCTGGCGGTGCCCCCGCCGGGTCCATTTCGTCGAGTCCCGTCACGGTGGGTGGCACGTGGCCGGGCGCAGTGTCGGTGCCGTGGACAGCTCGGGCCCGTTCGAGGAGCCGCGCGCGCATTTCCTGTCCGCGCGGAGGTGCGGGCCTGGCCTCCGTGCTCCATGGCGGGAAGCCGTCCTTCGCGACCACCGCCGCATCGCCGCTAGCCTCGACGACTGGTGCGTCGACGGTCGCGGCCGGCGGCGCAGTTGACAGGTCGGAAGTACCTCGCTGAGCGAGGGGCGCGTCCCGATCCAGCACGGCAGCGATGGGTTGGTCTCCCCCGTTGTCCTCACCGTGGGGTTCCGAGTCCGTCGTGAGCCTCGCCTCGTCCACCGAAGATGCAGACGGCGGCGAGTCCAACGGCGGCGGGCCCTCGAGCGCCGGGGGAGCCGAGGGAGCCGCCTCTGCCCCTACCGGTCCGCCCGCGGACCCGAAATGCACTTCCGGCTCCGTCGCGCCGCCATCGATGACGCCAGGGTCGACCACGCTGCCAACGAATCGCGGCCCGGTCGCGGCTTCGGACGTAGCCACGTCCGGGAGTTAGCAGTGGTGGACCTCGTGGGCAAGCGAGGACCGGCCCGAGCACCAGTCGGGACCAGCTCCGAGCCCGGGAAACGCGCCCCATGACCGTCTCCGCCAAGACTCGCACACGGCCTTTTCTGGTCGGGCGCTTTCCCGCACACTCCGTGGGGCATGGACGACCACGTGAAGCAGCTCTTGTTGTTGGGACGCGAGCACTTCCAGAAGGGCGAGTACGACGACGCCGAGTCCTTGCTTCGGCAGGTGGTCGACCGCACCAACCGCTTCGCCGACGTCCACCACATGTTGGGCGTGATTGCCCACGGTCGCGGGGACTTCCTTGAGGCCGAGCAGCATTTCGAACGCGCGGTGACCGTGAACCCAAACTACACCGAAGCGCAGCTCAACCTGATGGTCACCTACAATGACCTCGGGAAGTACGAGGCCGCGCGCCGCGTCCACGCCAACATCCGCAGCCGCGATTCCGGACCGCTGATCGCGCGAGATCCCTTCGTTCGCGGCCGCATCGCCAACATGCACGCCGACCTGGCCCAGGCCTACCTCGATGCTGGGATGACGGTAGAGGCGATCACTCAGCTCGAGCAGGCCGTGGCCCTCTCGGGCTTCGCCGACCTCCGCACACGATTGGGTGTCCTCTATCGAGATACCGGGGCCGTCGCGCGAGCCCGCGAGCAGTTCGAGCTAGCCAAAGCCGCAAACCCGCGCTACCTCCAGGCGCGGATCATGCTGGCCGTCTTGGCACTTGGTGGTGGCGAGACCGAGGCAGCCATCGCCGAGCTCGAGTCCGCCCTCGAGCTCGAACCTGAGAACCGGAGTGCTCAGCTCTACCTGCGGATGGCCCGCTCTCGCCGCTTGAGCGAGCGCTGCCCTCCGTGAGACGCCCGGAGGGCCCCTTCCGTCACTGCGGCGTGCCCGGGGCCAGACCACCGATCCTGGAAGCGGAGCTCAGCTGCCGAACCCTGAGGCCTCCCCGCGTTCGCCAGGGCACCCACCGATCTTGGGAGCCTGATCCGGGATCCGGGGTGGCTCAATCCGAGGTCCGCTTCGGGGTGCGCAGCGCTCGCATGCGCTCGCGGACCGCCTGTTGTGTAGAAATGGTCGAGCATTGCGCGGGTGCGGGTGGCGAGCAAGATCCGCACACCGTTCGGTGTCCTTGGGACGCGCGAGACACATCCCACCGAGACCTGTCGCAGTGACGCTGATGCCGGTAGCGCCGAAGGACTTCTTTGGCACTGCGGCGGGTGCAAGACACCGCCGCCGTCGGGAGAAGCCGGCCAGCCGCGGTGGCTACGATTCGTGGCGGCATGGTCGTCCCCCGCCGAAAAGCGGTATGCTTGTGCTCTCGCATGAGCGAACCGCGCAAGCCCGGGGTCTCCCCCACCGTCGTCATGGACAATGAGGACGGCTCCCGAGGTACCACTCGCGACGACGACCTCCGTGCTGGTACCTGGGCGGCGGAGCCGCCTTGCCCCACCGTGGAGGAGAGGACAGCCGGGGAGACAGGTGAAGGGGCGATGAAAGCCCCCTTCGCCGCCGGCAAGACCCAACCGGGGGAGCCTCCGTTCGATCTCATGCGACAGGAGGCCTTGGTCTGGGATGAACCGCGGGTCGCGAGCGCGTTCTCACCCAATCGCACCTGGGGCCAGGATCCCTACCTCGCGCCGCTCGCTGGCACTTCCCGTCCGGACTCCGCGCCCCGGAGCCGCGCCGGGCTCGGCGTCGTCGCGTCGATCTTCGCCACAGGGGCGGTGTTCGGCATGGCGATCGGGGCGGTGATCGTCCTGACACGCGATCGATCCAAGGAAGACTCCGAGCCGGCGCCCCTGGTAGACGACCTCCCGGCTGCTTCGGCTGGGGTGATGCCAGACCCGCCATCGCTGGTGGCGTCCGCGGTCCCCCCGACGTCCACACCAGTGGTACCGGACCCCTCGGCGGGACCGGTCGCTCCCCGCTTGGGCGACGCGCCGATCGCGACCGCGCCGTCCCCTCGCCGCGACGCTTCGGACCGCCCGGGGCCGGTTCCTACGGCGCCGACTGCCTCGCCAGTGCCGGCGCGATCGGCGACGCCACCCCCACCGGCAACGTCACGTTCACCCAGCCCAACCCCCACGTCTTCCACCGCGCCCCGGCCCAATCCTACGGCGCCCCGCCGAGCTCGACCGCGCGGGCTGGAGATCTGAGCGCGTCGCAGGGGCCAGCCTCGGTCGATGCCTCGCCTTCACGGTGAGCACCTCCGAGACGTGGCGCACGCCACGGGTCAGAAGCGGGCCACGACGACCGTGACGTTGTCGATCGCGCCCCGGGCCTCCACGATGTCGAGAACGTTGCGGGCGGCTGCTTCGGCGCTGTGCGCGTCCACCACGAGATCCGGAAGCTCCTCCTCCCTGACGTGCGCCACGACGCCATCCGTGCAGAGAACGAGCGTGTCTCCCTCGCGCAGCTCCACCACGGCGACGTCAACGGTCATCTCCTTGTCCCGCTGGCCACCGACGGTGTTGACCAGAACGTGACGCAGCTGTGAGCGGGCCGCCTGCTCGGCATCGAGCGCGTGTGCCGCCAGGAGCTCCTCCGCAACCGTATGGTCTCGGGTCAATCGCAGGAGCTGTCTGTCGCGAAGTAGGTACGCCCTGCTATCGCCGACGTGAACGATGTAGACATCGGGCCAGGTGATGTACGCCGCAGTGAGCGTCGTTCCCATGCGCTCGTCCAGATCGAGCTCGATCGCCGTACGAAAGACGGCCTCGTCGCTCCCCCGCACCCCGACCTCGAGGGTGTGCTCGAGGTGGCCCCTCAAGGCCGCGCTCGAGGCAACGAACCAAGGTACGATCTCCAGGACGAACGCGGCCAGTGATTCGATGGCGACCGTGGAAGCGACCTCCCCGCCTTCGTAGCCGCCCATCCCGTCGGCGACCGCGAGCAGGCGAGCCTGCGGAGCCTCGATGCGTCGGCCGACGCGGCCGGCAACGCTGCCGTGTGTCACGACCATCGCGCGTCGCAGCTCCGCGACAAGGAGGTGGTCCTGATTCGTCGAACGCACACGACCACGATCGGAGATACCGAAGACGTCGGCCCGAACAGACGGATCGCCCACCCATTCCGGACCGGAGTCGGGCGGACTCACTCGAGCCTGGAGTCCGCTGCGAGCCGGCCGTGAATTCTCTGCTTCACGGGGCGGATCCACTGCGGCCATATGGATAGAACTAGCCATCACGGCGGTCGGCGCAAGCACAAGCATCGGCATTTCGCGAACATCCAAGGGGCAAACCACGAACGGCGGGCTCACCCATCTCCGCGCTCGAGCTGCTGCCGCCAACGGCGGCCGACATCGACCCGGACGGCCGAGGGCAGCCACCTCGCCGGCACCCACCGAGGAACGTCGCCGTGCCGGGCTCCTCGGCCAGGTTTCGTGCCCGAGGTGGTGGCCTGGAGCACCGATCCCGTTGCCGACCGCAACAGCGGCGCTGGAAACACGTCCGTGCGAGGCGAGGACGCTTATCCAGCGTTGGCTCCGGAGAGGTCTCCTGCCGGTTTGGCGCTCCAGTCCCCTGGCGGTGTGATCTTGACCGGATCTGGCAGAAGATTCTCCAATGTTCTCGTGGCCATCAGCAATCGGGCGTCAGCGATCGGGGTCTCCGCGTTCCACCTGACCGCTGGCCGCCGACCGCTGACCGCTGGCCACCGATCGCTGACCGCTGATGGCCTGGCCTGTTTGGTTGCGGCTCTGCCAGCCTAGAGCACCTCAGGTTGCCAACAGCGACGGAGCCCTGGAAACCGTTTTTCAGCAGGGTGAGGAAACGGTTTCCAGGGCTCCTTTGCCGAGATCTGCTCCCAGCTCGGTGCTCTAGGTCATCAATTTGTCGCAGCAATCTACCTGATTGCTGCTCTAGATCGTTGATTTGACGCAGCAATCTACCTGATTGCTGCTCTAGGTCCTTGGTCTTTGGCGGCAATCGGGCTGTTGGCTCGAGGACGAACGAACCTGTTTGGTGCGCTGCGGCTGGAAAGGCTGGCGAGCGCCGTCCTGACCGTCGGCGAAGAGGTCTCGAAGCACGGTGCCCGTTGGTGTTCTGCACTGCGCCACGACTGGCGGAGGCCCCATCGCAATCACCGAACCGCCACGGTCGCCGCCCTCCGGTCCGAGCTCGACGACCCAATCGGCACCGGCGATGACCACGGGGTGATGCTCGATGATGACGAGCGTATCGCCCCGAGACACCAGACGCCCGAGAACCTCGACGAGGCGATGGACATCCGTGAGGTGAAGGCCGGTCGTTGGCTCGTCCAGCACGTAGAGGGTGGGTTCATGGCGCACGGTCGCCGTCAATTCGGCAGCGAGCTTGAGGCGCTGGGCCTCTCCACCGGAGAGCGATGGCGCGCCCTGTCCGAGGGTGACGTACCCCGCGCCAAGATCGGCCATGGTGCGGAGGGGTGCGGCGATCCGCGGATGGTTCGCGAAGACATCCGCCGCCTCTGCCGCGGTGAGCCGGAGCACGTCGGCGATGGACCTGCCGAGGTAGTTCACGGCCAGGGTCCGGGGTTCGAAGCGGCTGCCGCCGCAGGCCGAACAGGACGTCGTCGCGTCGGGAAGGAAGCTCATCTCGTGCGTCAACACCCCCTGTCCTTCGCAGACGGAGCAGCGGCCACCGACGGTCGTGTTGAAGCTGAAGCGCGCCGCACCGAAGCCCGCCACCTGAGCATCGGGCGTGGCCGCGAAGAGACGTCGAATCGGGTCCCAGATCCCGAGATAGGTCGCGGGGACCGAGCGCGGGCTCTGTCCGATCGGAGACTGATCGACGGCCACTGCGCGACGGAGCGCCCCCACCCCCGCGAGCGAGCGAAATGGGCCTGGGGGATCGCTGGCTAGCCCGAGCGTCTCGCGTACCGCGGGCAGGAGAACCTGTCGCACCAGGGTGCTCTTCCCTGATCCACTCACCCCCGCCACCACCGTGAGCCCTCCCAGCGGCAGCTCGAGCCGTACGCCCTTCAGGTTGTGCGCCGTGACTCCGTCGAGCACGAGCCGCGGGTGATCCGCGCCGAGAGCCCGGGGCGTTCGGAGCACCGCGGGGACGGCGAACGCCCGAGCGGTGGGCGAGCTCGGATCCAAGAGGACCTCCCCGACGGGACCCGCCGCCACGACCTCGCCACCCCCCGTCCCTCCACCGGGACCGAGATCGATGAGGTGATCCGCCGCGCGGATCACGTCCGCGTCGTGCTCCACCACGAGGACCGTCGAACCCAGGTCCACGAGGCGCCGGAGGTTCGTGATGAGACGTGCCGTGTCCTGCGGGTGAAGCCCGATCGTGGGCTCATCGAGCACGTAGAGGGCTCCCGTGAGCCCAGAACCGAGCTGTGCGGCGAGACGCAGGCGCTGGAGCTCGCCCCCAGAGAGGGTGCCGGCGGCGCGGTCGAGGCCGAGATAGCCCCCTACCTCCGCCAGGAAGGCGAGACGCCGAACCAGCTCCGCGACGATTGGCTCGGCGATCGCGGCACGGTCACTCGGGAAACGCCACCCGCCAGCGAGGTCGAGCGCGTGCTCGACCGAGAGCGAAGTCACCTCGGCGTAACCCTTCCCGAGGAGGCGGACCGCGCGAGCGACGGGTGCGAGTCTCGTGCCGCCGCAGGCGGAGCAGGGTGCGGTCCGCGCGGCCAATTCCGAGTCCTTCGAAGCTTGCCCCTGCTTCCCCGAACGTCTGCCAGCCGATACCGTGCGCCGACGTGTGCTCCGATGGGCGGTGCGAGCGCCTGCCACTCGCCCGGTCCCCTCACACCGAGGACACCGCCCCTGGTCCGTGTTGAAGGAGAACCATCGGGGGTCGAGCTCGGGGATCGCTTGGCCGCATCGGGGACAAGCGCGTCGGGTGGACAAGAGCCGTGTTTCGGCGCCCGCAACGGCGATCTTGACCGCGCCGTGTCCCCAGAGGAGCGCGCGGTCGAACACGTCGCGCGAGAGCTCGGCGAGAGGCAAGTCCGAGGCGATCACGAGATCGATGGTGTGCTCCCGCGTGCGAGCGAGGCGGGGTGGGGCGTCGGTCGATACGATGTTGCCGTCGCAGAGGGCCGCGGTGATGTCGGCTCGTGCCGCGGCAGCGAAGAGGTCGAGATAGACGCCCTTTCGCCCGGCGACGGCAGGCGCGAGGAGAGTCCCTCGACCCCCCGAGCGCCGGACCTCGACGAACGCCTCCTCCGCGCTGCGGCCCTGGATGGGCTCGCCGTGATCCGGGCAGTGCGCCACTCCAACCTTCGCGAACAGCAAGCGCAGGAAATGCGCGACCTCGGTGACGGTCGCCACCGTCGAACGCGGCCCGGCCCTCGCGGTGTGCTGCTCCAGGGCAATGGCGGGCGGCACCCCGGCGACCACATCCACGTCGGGTCGCGGGAGGGTGGGGAGGAACTGGCGTGAATAGGGGGTCAGGGTCTCCAGAAACCGCCGTTGACCCTCCGCGAATACGACATCGAAGGCGAGCGTGCTCTTGCCCGAACCGCTCGGGCCCGTCACGACGGTGAGCGCACCATGGGGCACGGTGACCGACACCTCACGAAGGTTGTGCTCCCGGGCCCGGACGACCTCGAGCGCAGTCCCGGGCGGGTGGGCGTTGTTCCGCCGCCTCCCGCGAGGAATCCTCGACGACGGCGGGGACGGCCGGGGGCGCCGAACCTCGAGCCGAGCCGTCGTCGCTTCCCGAAGAGCTTCCCCAGTGCGGGTCGTGGCGAGGGCAACGACCTCCGGAGTACCCCGCGCCACCACCAGACCCCCTTCGGCGCCCGCGCCCGGACCAAGATCGATGACGTGGTGAGCGGCGCGGATGAGGTCGAGATCGTGGTCGACCACGACCACGGTCGCACCGGCGCTGACGAGCCCGTGGAGCGTATCGACCACGTTCGCCACTTCATCCACGTGCAGCCCGGCACTGGGCTCGTCGAGGATGTACAGATTGCCAACGTGGCTCTCGCCCAGCGCTCGCGCAAGCTTCAGGCGCTGTGCCTCCCCTCCCGAGAGGGTCGAGAGCGACTGTCCGAGTCTCAGGTAGCCGAGCCCGAGGCGCGCCACGGGACCGAGGGCGCGCTGGATCGCGGGATCGTCCCGAAAGAGGGCCAGCACGTCCGCGACGGTCGCCGCGAGCAGGTCCGCTACCGAAGACCCGCGGTGGCGCACCGACAGCACGACCGGTTGGAAGCGCTGGCCTTTGCAGAGGGGACAGCCGAGCCGAACGTCGGCCAGGAATTGCATCTCGATGGTCTCGAAACCCTCCCCCGCGCAGGCCGGACACCGTCCCTCCGCAACGTTGAACGAGAAGCTCGAGGCAGAGAGGCCGAGGACCTCCGTGGCCGGCTCGGCGGCGAAGCGACGTCGTATCGCGTCCCACGCCTTCGTGTAGGTCGCCGCGTTGCCGCGGGATGTGCGCCCGAGTGGGGCCTGATCGACAAGGCTCACGCGGCGAATGGCAGCCGCGCCCACGAGCTCCGTGTGCGCGCCAGGCGGATCGACGTTCGGGACCTTGAGTCGCCGCGCGACCGCGCGGTAGAGGATATCGACGACGAGGGTGGTCTTCCCTGAGCCGCTCGGCCCGGTGACAACACACAGGACTCCGAGCGGTATCTCGACATCGATGCCACGGAGGTTGTTCGCTGCTGCGCCCTGGATGAGGAGCGCGCCACGGGGCCCCGCCGGGGGACGCTCGGATCGGCCCGGCACGCCAGCCAGCGCGCGCGCCGTCGCGCCACCGGCACGCAGCGCCCCCGCCACGGTTCCGTCGAAGACGACGTGACCTCCAGCATCGCCCGCCCCGGGCCCGAGCTCGACGACCCGATCGGCGGCGCGGATGAGGCGGGGATCGTGCTCGACCACCAACACCGTGTTCCCACGAGCCGCCAGGCCGCGGATGACCTCGGTCAGCGGTTCGATGTCCGTCGGGTGGAGTCCAACGGTCGGCTCGTCGAGCACGAAGAGCGCGTGGTGAAGCGAGGTGCCGAGAGCGGCAGTGAGCGTGACCCGCTGCGCTTCGCCGCCGGAAAGGGTTCGCGCCTGCCGGTCGAGGGTGAGGTATCCGAGGCCGACTCGGTCGAGCATACCGATGCGTGCGGCGAGCTCCTCGACGATGAGGCGCCCCTGCGTGGTGCGAGGCGAGAGCGCCGCGAGCCGGACCCTCGCTTCCTTCACGGACAGGGAATGCCACTTCGCGACGTCGAGACCACCGACGCGATACGCGAGCGCGGCCGGGCCGAGACGTTGCCCATCGCACGCTGCACAAGGTCGGTAGGCGCGGTACCGAGCGAGCAAGACGCGAACGTGCATCTTGTACGTCCTCGTCTCGAGCCAACGGAACCAGCCGAGCACCCCGGGGAAGCACCCCTCTTCCCAAGCACCATCACCCTCGAGCACAAGGGAGCGTTGCGCTGGAGTGAGCTCCGCCCAGGGCGTGGTGAGTGGGATCCGGTGGCGCGAGCAGAATTTGCCGAGCTCTGCCCGTTCCCAGGAGGTGCTCGGGGTCGCCCATGGTCGAATCGCCCGGTCGCGCAGGGAACGGCGCGGGTCGGGGATCACCTTCTCGAGATCGACCCCGATGAGACGACCGAAGCCACGACAGGTCGGGCAAGCTCCAAGCGGAGATGCGTAGGAGAAGAGGCCTGGTCGCGGCGGGTCGAAGGCGCGGGCGCAGACTGGACAGCTGAGCCCCTCTCGAAGGACCGATGACCCCTGGTCGCGGTGCAGACGAGCCACGCCATCACCACGACGCCAGGCTGTCTCGACCGCGGCGGCGAGACGACGCTGATCACCGGGCGTGGCACGCAGTCGATCGATGATCACGTCTGCCTCGCCACCAGCCGCGAGCACTGCGGAGGGTGGCGTCCGATCCAGATCCACGACTCGGGTGCCCGAGGGACCCAACCAGAGTCTCCGGTACCCGTCGCGCAGGAGGGCTTCGCGCACCTCGAGGTAGGCCTCGACGCTAGCTACGCGGAGGGGATAGGCGATGACCAGCCGCTCGCCGGGGTGCGCCGCAACGACGGTGGCGCTGGTCGATGCGGGATCCATGACAGCGGCCTCTGTCCCATGCTCTGGACAGACCGGGAGCGCCTCCCGCACGAACAGGGCCGCCAGGTAGGGCTCGATGTCCGCCATCGTCGCCACGGTCGAACGCGAGCTCTTCACCGGAGCGCGCCGATCGACGGCCACCCCGGCCGGGACCGGCTCGAGTGAATCCATCGGGGGCCGCTCCAGGCGCTCGAGAAACTGGCGGACGTATGGACTGAAGCTCTCGACGAACCGGCGTTGACCCTCGGCGTAGAGGGTGTCAAAAGCGAGGCTGCTCTTGCCCGACCCGGAAACGCCGGTGATCGCGACCAGTTCGCCCGCGTGGAGCTCTAGATCGACCCCGGCGAGGTTGTGGGTGCGCGCACCGCGCAGGATCGACCGCCGCATCGCCGAACTCCGGGAGACGGGCGACTCATAGGACCAATCAGCAGCCACGACCAGCGGGGAAGGAGGTCTGCGGCGGGGCCCGGCCGTTCGCCTGGACCGCCGGTTCTCCGGCTCGGCAGATGAGTCGGCCGGGGGCGGGCCGGTCGTTGTCGCCGGAGCCAACCCCCTCGCCGCTCCTCCGCGCCGATCAGGTGACGACCCTCCACACGGCCGCCTCGCGACGTTCGCTGCTCTCGATCTCCCTGGTCGTCGGGACCTCGTAGCGCGCCTGGAGCGCTAGCTTCCGGTCGGGAAGAAACGCCCGGCCACCATCGCCGAGGAGGACAAGCTCATGGTCACGAGCCAGCACCCGTAGCCACACCGCGATGCGAGGAGCCGAGGCGCCTTCATAACAGATATCGCCGGTCAGGATCACGTCCGCGTTCGGATTCGAGCCGACCACGTCACCGAGAACGAGATCGAGCTCGAGTTCATTGGCCTGGGCGTTGACGGCAGCTGCCACGATGGCCATTCGATCGATGTCCACCGCGGTGACGACCGCCGCCCCAGCCCGCCGCGCAGCGAGTGCGACGAGCCCGCCCCCGGAGGCGAAGTCGAGGACGCGCTTCTTGGCGACCAAGGAGGGGTGGTCGAGCACGAAGCGGGCGAGTGCTTGGCCGCCAACCCAGGGGAAGGCCCAGAACGGCGGTGGCTGGGGACGAGCGGCGGCTGCCTCCGTGGCCTCCCAGAGAGGAGTGAGCTCCGACGCGGCCCGGAGGAGGAACTCGGGGACGAGAGGGGGGCGTTGCTCCACCGTGTGGTCCAGCACGAAGGCGTGGTCGACCGGCGACTCGACGAGCACCCGAAATGCAGGCCGCGGCTGGGGCCAGTCCACGGGCGGGATGGTGGCACCATTTGCCGCTGGCAGCACCCTCCCCACCTCGCCGGAACGGTCGTTGCGTCGGGCAACCCGAGCGGCATACTCGTCGCCTGGCGTTCCTCGGCACCATGGCATCGACGCAACCCCTTTCGTCCCGGCCGAGGGCCACGTCGTTGGCTAGAGCAACGATCGGGTTGGTTGCAGCGTCGAATCGCCGACCTGGAGGCCCGCGTCCTCCGGGCTCCGCGCAACGCGAGCCGTGTGGGAGAGGGCGTGGGGTACCGACCCCGATGCGGACCTCACCGACGGCGGCGCCGAAGACGCGCCTTCGCCCGGCGCGGGCGCGTTTTCAGCGCTGCCGCTGCTGTCAGCAACCCGGTAGGTGTTTCGGGTGTGACGAGCATCCCAACCGGCCACGCGGATCGCCGACGCCAAGTGAAACCCGTGACAGGTCGGGATCTGGGACCGGAGTTCACTTGGATACGTGAGCATCGGAGCGTGGGATCGGCGACGCGGGCGGGGTGGATCTCGGCCGGTCCGTTCCAGTCGGAGGGCGTGCATGGGCAAGGCAGCATGACCGAGAGGAAGCAGGCAACAAGCCAGGACCGCGTCGTCGCACGCAACAAGCGGGCTCGCTTCGAGTATGAGCTCGGGGAGACCTACGAAGCCGGGATCGCGCTCATCGGCAGCGAGGCACGAGCGCTCCGAGATCGTGCCGCGGATCTCAGCGACAGCTGGGTCGAGATCGACCAGCGGAACGAGGCCTGGCTCAAAGGGATGCGAATCCCCGAGCTCAGCCACGCGGCGTTCGGGCACCTGGAGAAGCGGCCTCGCAAGCTGCTACTCCACGCCCACGAGCTCGCCGAGCTCGCCGCGGTCGTCGCGCGAGACGGCATGACGGCCGTGGCCACGCAGTGCTATTTCAAAGGGGGGCGACTGAAGGTCGAGGTGGCGGTGGCGAGGGGCAGGAAACAGCACGACAAGCGCCAGGCGATCCGTGAGCGGGAGGCAGCCCGCGAAGCCCAAGCAGCGATGCGGCGAGCCAAGAGGCAATGATGAGAACAACCGCAGGAGCCACCATTGCGCTTCCTGGTGGGAACGAGGCCGAGGTTCTCGATACCGACGGCGTTCATGCGACCCTGGTCAGCACCGCGCCTTTCCCACCGGGTGCTACCTTGGCGGGACCGAGCAACGATGGCCTTGGGAGCTACGCGCTCAAGGTCCGGAGCTGCCGGCGGGAATCGGCCTCGGTAGCCCGACAGGAAGGCGAGCTGGATGCTTCCATTTCGGGGGTGGAGGCGAGCCGGTCGCGCTATCGGGTGGAAGGTCGGTGGGTGAACCTCTCGCGACCGCAGCGGGAGCAACTCCTTCGGTCGCGGACGGGGGCGGGGTAGCGCGACGGCGACGTGGGTCGAGGACCCATCCCACGTCGAGCCCGAGCCAGCCGCCACCGACCTCCTCGTGGTTGCCGTTGCGATCGATGACGGGGAGCGGACGCAGGATCATCCCTGCGGCAGCACCGAGCGACAGCGATCCCCGGCGTCCCAGCTCGAGTTCGAGATCCGCCCGACCGGACGCCCGCGAGGTCCAGGATGTCGACTGGCCTTCGATCCCGTCCATGGACCGAACGCGAAGGAGCCGCGCGGTGGCGGCGGCGACCTCGAACGCGAAGGAAATGCGGGCCCGTTCCCCGAACCTGGCGGCCCAACCCGGCGCCAAGCTAAGCTCGTTCCATTCTGCGGCGGGACTCCCGGCGAGGGTAGGGACCGACCCGGTCAGCGAAGTGAGCCCAAGGCCAAGAGTGGCTCCAGCTGCCAATCGCAGGCTCCCCTCGAGACGGGGACCACCGAGGACCAGGCCGCCGGTACCCACGACGACACCCCGAACGCCTGCGATGAGTGCGGTACGGAGATCTGGCGGAGAAGCCGCCCACGCTCGTTGCGCATCGGCCTCGAGACGGGCCTGCTCCGCCAGATAGGATGCCTCACGACGTCGAGCCATGGCCGCCTCCCGCCCAAGGGCGGCCGCAACGAGGGCGATACGTCGAGCGCGGAGCTGTTCGCTGGTCCCCTCCCCGAAGGAGATCTCGCGGGCACCGAGGGCCTCGCCGAGCTCCCACAGCTCCACGCGGACCGTGAGCTCATCCTGGCCGACCAGGCGCACGAAGAGCGAGCGGTGCTCCGGCGGTGGATCGAGACCCGGAGCTGGCGGCACGTCGAGATCGCCGAGCTCTATCGCCACCAGCCGCCGGGTCAGCGTAGGGACCACCAGTTGGCTCGCTCCTCGATCGATCTCGACGACGACCTGCACCGTCCCAGGCTCCGCCGCCTTGACCGGGACGGCGACCGCGATGACGGTCATCGCTGCCGCGAGCCACGCGTGCCAGGGGTGGAGGGCGAGGGGGTAATCCCTCGCCGTGGCGTCACGGCGAACTGGCGGAGGGTGTTGCGGAGGGTGCACCCTCGGGACGTGCGCTCGTGGCAGCTGGGTCGGCGGCGTGGATGCCCTCGGAGCGCCCACTCTCCGACCCTGCCTCGGCCAGCGGCACGATCGTAGCGACCGCAGCGCGCAGGGTGTCGAGCCGACTTCCGGCGGGGTATTGCTTCTCATACTGCGCCAAGAGCTCGCGCGCCCGCGACCCGTCGCCCTGCTCGACTGCCGCCTCGATCTGGCGAGCTAGCACATCTTCTGCGAAATCCCCATCAGGAGACAAGGCTTGGTAGGCAGAGAAGGCCGCCGCCGCGCCCTTGGGGTCCCCGGCTCGCTCCAGGAGGTTTCCTAGGGTGAAGGCCGCCAATGGGGCGTTGGGGTCGTGGGGGTAACGATCGATCACCCGGCGGAGCGCCGCGATGGCGAGGGTGTTCTCATGGGTGGACCGAGCGATGTCTGCCATCGCCATCGCCTGATCCGCCGACGCCTTCTCGAGCACCGCGTCGAAGCCCCCCTGACGTTCGATCGCCTCCCGGGCGGGCTGATACTCGTCGGCATCCCATAGCTCGTACCACTCGGGCCGCGGGCTCGCGGTCGGCGCGGGGGGAGCGGGCGCCGGGGCCGCGACACCTATCGGCTCACCGCTCGGACGGACGGGAGGATGGTGCGGTCGCGACACCCTTCCGGTACCTCGCCGAGGCCGCTCTGCCGCACGGTTGCCCTCGACGGACGGCGACGCGGTCGCCACCGCGGTGGGGGCGCGCTCTCCTACCCCGGAGGGCTCGCTGGCAAACATGACTGCCGGGGCCGGGGCCGCCCAGAACCGCGCGCCCACGAACACACCACTAGGGAAAGCGAACAGGAGCGCGGCGGCGGCCGTGGCAACCATCGCGGAAAAAGGCACCCGGCGGCCAGGTCGGCCCCGGACATGTCCTCGTAGGTCCCCCTCCAGCCGCGCCCAAACCTCTTCGACCCGGACTTCCGTGGCGACGTCACGCAATGCGTCACGGGGGATCTCTGGAATCCTGCCACGCTCGGTCATGCGGACTCCTCCGAGAAGGGGGCCACGAAATGGTCGGCCAGGAACCGCTGGGCTCGCGTGATCCGTCGCTTGGCGGTGGCCAGCGAGCATCCCGCAAGCTCCGCCACCTCCTCCAGGCGATGGCGCTCGACATGGCGCAAGGTCCACGCAATCCGATCGTCGGAATTCATCGTGCGAAGCAGGGCGTAGACCTGGGCCAAGAGCGCGCGCACCTCCGGATCCGCTTCGGCTGAGGCGATGGTGTCGAGATCGACCGGCTCGGGGGAGGTGAACCCAACCGTGTTCAGGAGGCGCCGCCGGCGTAGTCGGCTCCGGACGAGCCGCACGACAATGGAGCCAAGCCAGGACTTGAAGGCCCCCGTCTCCCGAAGCTCACCCAGCCTGAGCTGGGCCCTCAGGAAAGCGTCATGGACCACATCCTCGACGTCGCACATGCTGCCCTGGATACGGACCGCGAGGTTCATGGCGAAAGGAGAGTGACGGCGGTAGAGGACCTCGAACGCACGAAGATCTCCCTCACGGGCCAGGGCGACGAGTTGCATATCGTCCAAGACCGCGACGGACCCGGTTGGGGGAACATCCATCGGCTCGCCGGCGGCCCGCCGGACAAGCCGCAGCCGGGTGGCGGACCCTGCAGCCATCACGCTTCCTACCTTCGACGCAGCCTGACCCGAATTCGGCTCAGAAGCGAGCCGGTGGCCCCTAGCTACCTCGGGTTTCGCGCGAAACCTCCGAGAACCAATCAGGATTATGCCGTCTCCGGAGAGAATTTCCGTCCTGGTGAGCCGCTTTGCTACGGTCGCGCATCCGAAAGGTGTTCCGAGCCAGCTCTGGATCAGGCTCGGTAGGAGGATTTCGACATGAGCATCAAGAATACTCTGGCGCTGGCGCTGGTTGCCTCTCTCTTCATGGCTTGCGGCGGCAAGAAGGATGCAGAAGAGCCCGAAGCTGCCCCGGCGGCCGAAGAAGCTGGTGACAAGGCCGAGGAGGCCACCGAGGCCGCCGACGAAGAGGCGACTGAAGAGGAAGCCCCCGCCGAGGAGGAGGCAGCGTCCGAGGAGGCGGCGGAGTAGGCCATCGCACTGGCGGCAGCGCAGCTTCTGCGCGCCGCAGGTTCGTGACGTCGAGCCGGGGTCAGCGCAAGCTGGCTCCGGTTTCGTGTTTCCGGGGGTCCGGGCCTGGCGGACCAGGGTGCATCACCTCATCCGCTTCGAAGGTGGGTCACCGGAGATCCGGGATGCTCACGCCGATGGCGTCGGGCCGCACGGGGGGACCGGCGGGCACCAAAGGGGCACTGCGTCAGGCAGCGACAGCAGGGAGGTGCACCACGAGGCGGGTGCGCCCGACCATCAGCTCATCACCGTGGACGAGTTCCTGCTCCCCGTGGATACGAACGAACACGCCGGTTCGGGACGCGAGGTCCGTGAGGACGACGGACCCGGCCTGCTCCTCGACCACGCAATGCTGGGCGGATACCAGCGGATCATCGGGGAACACCAGATCGCCGACTGCCGAGCCCACCTGCAAGGTGTCCCCTCGAGCAACCACGCAAGCGCCTGGGGCTCCACCCTCGAAAACCTGTACGATCCGGAATGAGGAGGGCCACTTCGGGGAGGAGTAGAAGTAGGTCGGGGCCGGATCAGGTCCATCATCGGCGGTCGGGTTCTTCTCGACCATCAGCAGCTGGTCGCCGACCACGAACTGGTCGCCAAGCTCGAGCTCGACCGGGGTGCGAATGCGAAGGAATACCCCGTTTCCACCCTCTAGATCCTCGAGATAGAGGCGCCCGGATCGCCAGGAGACAATCGCTTCGCTGGGGTGGCAGAAGACCTCCCCGTCGAGCGAGATCTCGCCCGTCGTGCCGATGATGCCTTGGTCACCATGTGGCTCGTAGCATTCAGGACCGCCCCAGAGACTCCGGAGCACCAAGAGGCGAAAGCGGACGGGCGCGAGTGGAGCCTGGGACGGGGTGAGGGCGACCGCCGGGCTCGGTTGAGGGGGAGGCTGGTCCGCCGCAGCGGCCTCCGCCTTCTTCTTGGCGAGCTTCTTGATGTCGACGTTGGGCGGCTCGGTGAATAGCGCGATCCCACCGACCTCTCGCCCCGCGATGATGGGGTCGAACCGCCCCTCGCGCAACCACATGCACATCTCGAGGTGCTGTGCCTTCATCAGCGAACGCACGAATTCCGCCACATCAGGGCGACCCACCTCGGCATCGTAGTTGCGCTTGTGGCTCTTGATGACGCGGCCCCCGTCCGCGAAAAGGTGCGTGATGATGTGCGGCGCGTCGAGCCCCGAGTCCTCGGTCTGCACGTGGAAGACCTGCTCGTGGTAGGTGATGTTGTTGTTGAAGCCCATCTGGGCACGCCGGAACGTCGGCCGGCGCATCTCCGCATCGAGACGAGCCACCTCACCCGGCTCGAAGCGCGCAATCGCCGCATCGAGCGCCGCGTGGTTGCCGGGAACGCCCTCCATTCGTTCGAACGCCATCTGCGCCACGGGCGCGCTCGGATCGATCCGAAGCGCCTCGGCGAGCAGCTGCTGCCCTTCGCTGTCGTTCGGTCCCGCCGCCGCCCAAGCCGCAAGAAGCACTACCGCATCGTCCGGGTGGCCCTTGTCCACGAGCCACTTGGCAACCCGGGCTGCCTGGGCCCTGACCCCAGCAGTGTCGGTCATCGCGCAGAGTTTCTGGGGGGGACCTGCTGAAGGCAAGGCCACAATGGGGGGGGGCCAAGGACGGGGGGCCGGAGGAATCCGGCCCGCGACCCGAGTCAGGCCCCGATCGGCAAGCGCAGCAAGGGAGCGGTGGGCTTGCCGGTCGTTCCCCTCACAGCCCGAAGCATTCCTCCGGACAATTGAAGATGTCGGTCAACTGACAGCTCCCGTTCCCGCAGCTGCTCGACGTCCCGCAATCGGCTGGGCAGCTTGTGGTCGATTCCGCCGGGCCGCAATAGCCGTCACCGCATACGTTCTGCATCAGGCAATCCTGGGGACACACCCACACCGTCTCACCTGGACCACAGTCCCCGTCACCGCAGACGACCTCCTCGCCGCAGTCCTCCGGACAGGTCGTCTGAGACTCGTCTCGCGAACAGATGCCGTCGCCGCACCAGACGGGTCCGCCGCAATCGTCAGGGCAGCTCCAGCTGTCTTCTCCGAGATCGCAAGTGCCGTCGCCGCAGTAGACGCCACAGTCGTTCGGGCAGCCGCCCACTTCGTTGGGTGAGCACACCCCATCACCGCACCAGGAGCCGCAATCCGGGGTGCACCAACCCCACTCGTCCTCCGAGCAGATGCCGTCGCCGCACCACCCTCCGCAGTCGCTCGCGCAGCTTCGCACGTCCTCGTACGAGTCGCACCAACCGTCGCCGCACCAGGAGCCGCAATCCGGGGTGCACCAACCCCACTCGTCCTCCGAACAGAGGCCGTCGCCGCACCGCCCTCCGCAGTCGCTCGCACAGCTCCACACGTCCTCGTACGGGTCGCACCAGTAGTCCCCGCAGTAGCCACCGCAGTCGTCGCGGCACCAGTCCTCATCTTCCGAACAGATGCCATCGCCGCACGAGCCACCGCAGTCGGCCGCGCAGCTCCACACGTCCTCGTACGCGCGGTCGCATCGGTCGTCCCCGCAGAAGCCGCCGCAGTCCTCGCGGCACCAGCCCTCGTCTTCCGAACAGAATCCGTCCCCGCACCAGCCACCGCAGTCGACCGCGCAGCTCCGCCAATCCTCGGAGGGCTGACAGATACCGTCGCCGCACCAACCGCCGCAGTCGACGGTGCACCAACCGACCTCGCCAGCCGTACAGGTTCGGTCACCGCACCAACCGCAGTCGTCGAGGCACCAGTCCCTTTCGTCGTCGGAACACGTGCCGTCGCCACACCTGCCGCCACAATCGCTAGCACAGCTCCACGGGTCCTCGAAGGACTGGCACCAGCCGTCGCCGCACCAACCGCCGCAGTCTACGGTGCACCAGCCGCGCTCGTCGTCCGAGCAGGTGCCGTCGCCGCACCGGCCGCCGCAGTCGCTCGCGCAGCTCCAGAGAGTCTCGAACTGCTGACACCAGCCGTCCCCGCAGTACCCACCGCAGTCGGAGGCGCACCGATCGCGCTCGTCGTCCGAGCAGATCCTGTCACCGCACCAACCGCCACAGTCTGAGGCGCAGAGCCCCACGTCCTCGAACATCCCGCAGGCGCCGTCCCCGCAGGCGTTCCCGCAGTCCAAGCCGCAGCTCCACACGTCCTCGTTCGGGCCACACCAGCCATCGCCACATCGGCTGCGGCAGTCCAGGCTGCAGTTATACATGTCCTCGCCGCTACCGCACCACCCGTCGCCACAGTAGCCACCGCAGTCTTCCACGCACGACGGTCGCTCGTCGCTCGCGCAGAAACCATCACCACACCAGCCACCGCAGTCCACGGCGCAGGTCGTCCGCTCATGGGGGGCACAGTACCGATCGCCGCACCAGCCTGGGCAATCCGCAAGGCAATAGCCCGGCTCTCCTTCGTCGCAGACGCCGTCACCGCAGGTGCCGCCGCAGTCCTGGAAGCACCACGCGGCCTCGCCGAGCTCGCACCGACCATTTCCACAGTACTGCCCGCAATCCTCGGGGCAACCATCCGCGGTTTCGGGCCGCACGCAATACCCATCACCGCAGACGGGCGGGCAATCGATCGCACAGGTCAACGGTTCCGCGTCCGCGCAGATCCCGTCACCGCAGATGGCGCCGCAGTCCAGCAAGCAGTGCGACCGCTCGCTCTCCTCGCACCTGCCGTCGCCGCAGATGGCGCCGCAGTCGATGGCGCAATGGCTGGGCTCCGTGCCCTCGCACCTGCCGTCACCGCAAATCGGCCCGCAGTCCTCGCCGCACCAGATCCACTCGTCGCCGCTGCAGAAACCGTCCCCACACCACCCGCAGTCGACCGAGCAGTACCCGCGCTCGTAGTCCGCGCACAACCCATCCCCGCACCACCCGCAATCGATGGGGCAGGTGTCCGGCTCGATCCCCGAACAGACCCCGTCGCCACAGTACCGGTCACACTCCCCGCAGTAGCCCTCTTCGCCAGGCGCGCACCAACCGTCGCCGCAGATGATCCCGCAATCGCTGGGACACCCCGTCCACTCGTCCTCGTCGCAGATCCAATCGCCGCAGACCGCTCCGCAATCGCGACACCAACCGTACTCGGTGTAGTCGCAGAGGGAGTCGCCACAGACAGGGGCCCCGCAGTCGCTGCACCACCCGGTTTCGCCTGGTGTGCACCAGCCGTCCCCGCAGTAGCCCTCGCAGTCCTCGCTACACCAGCCCCATTCGGTGGCATCACAGACCGAGTCGCCGCAGATGGGCCCACAGTCCGTGGTGCACCAGCGCCGCTCGCTGTCGGCACAACGGCCGTCACCGCAGGTGGCGCCGCAGTCGTCCGAGCACCAGCCGGCTTCCGAAGGGTCACAGAAGCCGTCGCCGCACGCTGCGCCGCAGTCGTCCGAGCACCAGCCGGCTTCCGAAGGGTCACAGAAGCCGTCGCCGCACGCTGCGCCGCAGTCCGTCGTGCACCAGCCCAACTCCCACTCGCTGCACGTCCCGTCGCCGCAGGTCGCGCCCCCGCAGTCCTGCGGGCATGAGTCCGAGCTCTCGTTGGCGGCGCAGGCGCCATCGCCACAAACCGCGCAATCGTTCCAGCAATCCTCGGCATTCTCCGGTAGCGTACAGAATCCGTCGCCGCAGCGAGTCCCACAGTCCTGGGGGCACGAGAGGCTCGATTCTCCGAACGTGCAGGCCCCGTCGCCACATCCGTAGGCGCAGTCGCTGCAGGCGGTCGCGGTTTCGCCTTCGCCACAAACGCCATCACCGCAGTAGCCGCAGTCGGCCTGACAGTTCGTGTAGGATTCCTGGCCAGCGCACTGCCCGTCCCCGCAGATGCTACTGCCGGCGCTGCAGTCTCGTGGACAGGAGGTGGCGGTCTCGTCGGCGTCGCAGACCCCGTTGCCACAGCTCATCGGACAGTCCACGGGACAATCTGCAGCGGTCTCGCCAACGCTGCACGCGTCGTCGCCACAGAAGCAATCGGCGGGACACGTAGTGGGTCCCTCGAAGGGCGCGCAGATGCCATCGCCACAGCCGTCCTGTGACCCGCCCCCTTCCTCGTCGGCCCCAAGGGTCGCGCGGCCGCATCCCAGCGTCAGCAACAGCAGACCAACCAGCCACCAGCTAGGACCACGGAATGGGATGGCACATTGCATGGTTTTCTCCCGCTGAACCACCAAGCAAGCCGCGGACCACCGCGACCGACGGGTGGGGTCGAACCTATCCGGAGCGAATTATCCCGTGCGGTGCCGGATTGTGCCAACACCCCTGTCAGACTAGCCACCCATCGCTCTGGCACAGCTGATCGCCCGGTCAGCGATCGCTCCCCAAGCGTCCCGTTTCGAGGGCCAAACGGGTCCCCGCCCGCCTGGGACCGGTGAACCAACGCCAGTCGTCGCAGCCCGACGCGCAGTAGCGATCCATCCCCGGCCGCCGTTCGGCAGGGGCGGAGGACGGTGGCAACGGCCCTCGGCTTCCTTCGGTGGTCACCGTTCCGTTGCGTCCGACAATCAGGACGCGTACCGACGATCCTCCAGGAGGATGACGTTCGTCCGTGAGCGCGACTCCCCCGCGCTCGTGACGTAGATCGCCGGCTTGTCCACCACCGGGCAGGCCTTCTCGCAAGCACCGCAGCCGATACACAGCGTTGGATCGACGTGCGGCCGCTGCAGCTTGACCGTCGTCATCGCAGGCGGTTCGCCGTTCGGGCCGGCTCGGTCCTCTCGACGTGGTACTTCGCTCGGTTCGAGCCAAATGGCCTTGGGTGAGGTGGGGCAGAACTCCTCGCAGACGATACACGGCGTGGCCATGGCCCAGGGCAGACAGCGCCCGAGGTCGTACATGGCGACCCCAATGCGTACCGGGGGCTGGCCGATGCCGAGCTTCTGCCTCTCGTCGATCTTCAGAATGGCACCGGTCGGGCAGACCTGGCCGCAAAGGACGCAGGAGTGTTCGCAGTAGCCGATCCGTGGGATGAGGATCGGCGTCCAGAGCCCCTCCACCCCAGCCTCGAACAACGCGGGATGGAGGGCGTTGTTCGGGCACACCTTCATGCACTCCCCACAGCGGATGCAGCGCCCGAGGAACTCGTGCTCCTCCACCGCCCCAGGCGGTCGGATCACTCTCTCGCGAGGCGCCTTTCCGGGCCAGTTGGCGAGACGCAACGCAGGCACCAGCGCGGCGCCGGCTGCCGCCGAGGCGAGCACGGTTCGACGGTCGAGATCCGGGGTCGCGCGGGTGCTGGCTCGATTCGGCATCCATCGGAAGCGGATCACTCCCTCCGGGCAAGCGGCCTCGCAATTGAGGCATACGTGGCACTCGTCCTGTCGGTGCTTCAAGCCTCCCTGCGGACTGTCCCCGCCCTGGCAATGCTTGAGGCACTTGTTGCAGTCGGTGCACTTCTCGTGTGCCTTCTCCATGCCGAAGAGTGAGAACCGGGCGAGCGTGCCGAGGAAGGCGCCGAGGGGACAGAGCGCGCGACACCAGAAGCGCGGCACGATCCGGTTCATGAACACGATGGCAACGAAGGGGACGAGAACGAACCAACTCTGGTGGAAGTAGGCTTGATCGGCAGGCCAGACCGCTCGGGCAAGGGCGTCCTGCACCGAGTCGCTGGCCGCTTGGAGCGAGGCAACGTTGGTTCTGGCGATCGCCCTCGCGAAGGCGACGGTGAGATACTGTAGAGCGGGCAGCACGCCGAGCCCGATGCAGCGAACGGCGACACAGATCGGGTCGAGCAGCCCACCGAGGGCACTACCGAAGACCGCGGCCCCGAGGGCGGCCCACATGACGTAGTACTTGCCTCTTTGCCACCATCGCGTCTTGTTCGCCTCGATACGCTCGCCACCCTGTCGCGCGCGGTTCGGCCAGACCCAAGCAACGAGGTGATGGATGGTGCCGAATGGACACAGCCAGCCGCAGAAGACGCGACCGAAGACCACCGTGAGAGCGACGGTGACGAGAGCCCACGCCAGCCCAAGGTACACCGTGTGTGTAGCGAGCAGGGTCATCGTCGCCACCAATGGGTCGAACCACAAGAAGAGGTCCACGGGCCACGGCAGGCGAACCGGGGTGTCTGCGCTCGCGGAGAACTCTCCGCGGAAAGTCGTCTGCACGAGCAGGTATAGGAAGAGCGACAGCGAAGCCGTCTGCACCGCTCGGCGTGCCCAGACGAGGACCCGAATGAGGGGGCGAACGGGCACCTTGGCGGTCGCGGCAGCGCCAGCCGCCTCGCGGTTCCGCAGCGGCCAGGGGAGACGGCGGATCCCGACCTCGGAAGGTTTGGCGGCAGGCACGCTACACCTCGACCCGGGACACCCGGTCCCAACGATCCTCGCCGAGTCCCCGCGCCCGCCCGAGGGCGAGGTATCGTATGCGTTCCGGCCGCTCGCCGATCAGGGTCGCGCCGTAAGCGTCGACGGCAACCTGATCGGTGCTCGCGATCACTTGGTAGAGGTCACGAGTATCGTCGACGTTACCCCCCTGCGGCCCGTTGCGGAGGAGCACGCGCGTGGCGTCGAGCACGGTCAGGGTGGGCCGCATGAACGTCGCGAGGTCCGCGATCGAAACGTCGATATCCTGGTGGAGGCGGTTGCGTCGTCCCCCCAGGATTCCGTACCAGTTCTTCATCGCGCCCGTGTACCGCGCGAGGTTGTGGTGCTTGGCGATGGGCACGTTGATCACCTTGTCGGCGCCGATGAGCGGGGTGTAGATGGGCCACGCGTCGAGCACGTCGCCCTGCATTCGGATCTCCCGGAAGCGGTGCGCTGCCGGCAGCACGACGGTACCTCCCGCGCCGTGGGCAGCGCTCCAGATGCCAGAGCGCTGAAAACACCGGTTCGGCTCGTTGCACGACACGTCGGTGACGATGACGGTCTTGGCGCCCGCCTCGATCGCGAGCCGGACCACGGTAGCCACGACGGTGGGGTTCGTGTTGGCGGCATGGACAGGCAGCCGATCCCAACCGATGTTGGGCTTCACCGCGACGATATCGCCACGCGAGACGAAGCGGGCCATCCCACCCAACCCCTCGATCGCGCGGCGGGTGAGCTCGACCGGATCTCGGCAGCTCTTGGCAATCGCCAGCGTCGCTAGGCCCGGGACCGTCGGGCCGCGGAAATCACGGACCTGCCGCGGCGCCACGGGCAGTCCCGAACGCACCTCTCCAGAGCCGTAGGTGAGACGGGTGGCAATGGCGGCCATGCCCAGCAGTCCCCCGCTCGCGGCGATGCGCTGCAGCACCTCCCTACGCTTCGGCCGGTCGCCCATGGTCTACCGAGGTGACGTTACGTCTTGTTCGGCAGCTCCGCCATGGCTGCCGATCGGTTGGCCCAGGATACCGCAACGTCATGGAATGAATGAGCAATCTCCGGATGTGGACTGCGCGGCACCCTCCCCTCGCGAGGACGCCAGGAACGCCGCTTGATGGAAGGGGCAATTGGCGCCAGACTCTCGCCCCCTCCGGTGGCCCCACCCCTGGGCCGAGGAAGCCCCATGAAACAAGGCATCCATCCGAACTACCGCGTCGTCACCACCACCTGCGCGTGCGGCAACACCTTCGTGACCCGTTCGACGGCAAAGGAGCTGTCCGTCGACGTTTGCTCGCAATGCCACCCGTTCTTCACCGGCAAGCAGCGCCTGGTCGACGCGGCCGGTCGTATCGACCGGTTCCGGAAGAAGTACGCACGGACGGCGAAGCCCGCCTGAAACCCGCGTTCCGAATCCGGCGAGGTCCGGTCGCGCTTGGCGCGGGCACAAGCTGTCGCGCGGGGATGGATACCGAGGTGGCGTCGACCTCGAAAGGGTGATCCCTTCGTTTGGGCGGAATCGAGGCTCACATGATCCCGGTCGAGAAGCTCGATGGATTCGCGCGGCGCCTCGAGGAGATCGAGCAACTCCTCTGCGAGACGGAAGTGCTGGGCAGCCCGCGGCGGATGCGCGAGCTCAATCGCGAACGCGGCCGTCTATCGGAGCTTGTGGTCGTCTACCGCGACTGGCAGGGCGTCGCGAGACAGATCGCCGAAGACAGGGATGCCATGAACGATCCGGAGCTCGGGGAGCTCGCGGCAGAGGAGCTGCCCGGCCTGGAGGCGCGCCACACCGAGCTGGAGCGACGTCTCCGGGTGCTCCTTCTGCCGAGTGACCCGAACGACGAGAAGAACACCGTGCTCGAGATCCGGGCTGGCACCGGAGGAGAGGAGGCCGCCCTGTTCGCGGCGGACCTCCTGCGCATGTACTCCCGATACGCCGAGCGACGCGGCTGGCGGGTCGAGCTGATGAGCTCGAGCGACGCCGCGGCTGGGGGTCTGAAGGAGGCGATTTTGCTCGTCACTGGTGACCGCGTCTACTCGAGCCTTCGCCACGAGTGCGGTGTCCACCGCGTGCAGCGCGTGCCGGAGACGGAGGCCCAAGGACGTATCCACACGTCCACCGCGACGGTGGCGGTGCTCCCGGAGGCGGACGAGGTCGATGTGCACATCGACGAAAAGGATCTGCGCTTCGACATCGCTGCCGCGGGGGGCCCAGGGGGACAGGGCGTCAATACCACCAACAGTGCCGTGCAGGTCACGCACCTTCCCACGGGGATGATCGTAAAATGCCAGGATGAGCGCAGCCAGATCAAGAACAAGGCACGCGCGCTCAAGATCCTTCGGAGTCGTCTCCTAGATCTCGAACAGCAGCGACAGGCCGACGCGATTCGGGATGAGCGGCGGGGCATGGTCAAGGCAGGTGATCGCTCCGAGAAGGTCCGCACCTACAACTTCCCGCAGAACCGCCTCACCGACCACCGGATCGGACTCACGCTCTACAAGCTCGACCGGATCATCGCTGGCGAGATCGACGACCTTCTGAGCGCCCTCGTCGCGTGGCACGAGGCGGCGCGGCTGGAGTCCGTACGGGCGGAGGATTGACCGGGCAACCGCAGTCTCGGCACAGGCGAGGCGGGCGGGCGAACGCGTCCCCCTCGAGAAACGTGGTCTCGACCAGTTTCCGGTCACGGTATCCCGAGTGTGCAGGGGAATCGCGCTGGCCGGTCGTGGCAGTTGGTCGGCGACGTAGGCAAGACCTCGCCGGTACCCAGATCTTCGCCTCACGCATCGGCCGGTGCGGCTTGGCCTTTCGTCCAGTCTGCCTCGCTTACGGCGATGAACCTTCGATCCTCGTCCACTGCTCGTCGCTCAGTCGGGCCAATCGCTCCATTCGTGGCCATGGAACATGCCCGAGGCCCGATGGCGAGCTCGTCCGCTAGACAAAGAACATTCCCGCAACACTGGTCGGGCTCGAACCGGCCCTTTGAAGACAATCCCTGGCTCGCAGCCCCGCGGCAGCTGGGCTGAAACGAAGCCCCGCTGGAGCAGCAATCAGGTTGATTGCTGCGTCAAGTCAACAAGCCGGAGCTCCGAGCCGGTAGCAGATCTCGCCCGAGGCGCCATTGGAAGCGTCCTCCGACTGGGCATGGGTACGTCTCCAGCGGCGCCGTTGCTGCTAGCAACCTGATCGGTGCTCTGGGCGTCGCTCGCACGTCGCCCTTGGTTCGCGGGGATCGTTGGGCGATCATGGAAGCGCCGCCATGCCACGGAACCTGCAATCAGCGTCGTGCGACGTCGACCTGGATGGATTGTTCTGTGCGCTGGTGTTGGCCCCCGCGAGCTTTTCGCGGAACCGCTTCTTCGGGCTCTTCGAGGTGCCGGCGGCACGGCGGGTGCGTCGACGGGCTGCCCGGATCCGGGGCGTGATCCGGCAATTGCTCGGCCAGGGGCGGAGCCGTGCGGAGGTCATCGGTGAGCAAGTGCTCGCCGATGGCCGGGTCATTCTCCGTTTTCGCGTAGAGGAGCTGGCCTTCGTGCGCACCGTGGCGCTCTCCCCCCTGGAGGCAGCGACCCTACGGTTCGCGCTGCACCGAGCCGGGTCCGGTGCACTCGAGGATGGCGACCGGCACACGGTCGAGCAGGCGCTGCGCCGCCTCGGTCGGGGCCTGGAGCTCGACGTCGCGCCCTAGCTCTCTAGCAGCAACCAGGTTGACTGCTGCGTCAAACCAACAACCTAGAGCAGCAATCAGGTTGATTGCTGCGGCAAATCAACAACCTAGATCACCGAACCGGCAGCAGACCTCTCCAGAGGCAGCGCTGAAAACGCGTCCTCGCCTCGCAGGGACGCGTTCTCAGCGCTGCCGTTGCGGTTGACAACCTGATCGGTGCTCTAGGCCGGCGGAGCCGGAACCATAGAGGAACCTTGGCCGTCAGCTGTCAGCGGTCAGGTAGAACGTGGGGACCCTGATCGCTGACGCCTGGTTGCTGATGGCCACGAGAACATTGAAGATGTTCTGCCAGGTCCGGTCAAGATCACACCGCCAAGGGACTGGAGCACCGAACCGGCAGCAGATCTCCCCCGAAGCGCCGCTGCTGTTGGCAACCTCGGTCGCTGGTCCAGGCGACCGAGCCGAGCTTGTCTCTCGGGCACCACCTTCGTGAGAGGGTCACTCCAGGGGGCGAGCGGCAGGGAGGCCGGGTCGCCCTGACCGCCGGTCCGGCGTGGATCCGACCTCAACCCACCAGGCGACACCGGCCCGCTCCCCCGCGCTTCGCCTGTCGGGGCTTGCTCCCGTGGCGGTGCGGGCGGTATGGCTGAGCTGATATGCAGTGCCTACCGCCCCACCGAGCCCTGCGGCAGTGCCTCGCCGCGACCCTCGTGGTCGCCCTCTTCGCGGCTTGTGGCGGAACCAAGCCCGAAGCGGCCACCCCAGACGATGATGAGGGGGACGATCGCGACCCGTCGGGACCCACGACGGCTACCGATCGCGCCACGGCAGCCAAAACGTATTGCACGGACGACTCCTGCTTCAACTGCGGAGACTCCTTCTGCATGGTGGGGTGGTACTGTGACCTCAGCCTCTCGGGAGGTCCCGCGTGCACCCCCCTGCCAGAGTGTGACGGCGCCGCGGACTGCGACTGTGTGTCTGCCGCGCTCGGTGGGAACTGCCGCTGCGAGGAACGCGGCGGCGGCCTTTACCTAACCTGCGGGTAACCCCGGTCGCCACCATCACGGGCGCCGACCGCCAGGCGCAAGCTGCCAGCTCATCCACACCTTCACGGCCGCTGCGCGAGCATGATGATCCGCGGCGAATAGGCGCCGAGAAACACGTTCGGGGTCTTGAAGTGGCCACTGGCTTCGGTCACGCGAAACCCGACGTCGTGGAGGAGCTTGCCCAGCTCGTGCAAGGAGTAAAGACGGATCGAGTAGCTGCACTCCTTCTGGCGACCGTCGTCGAAGATGATCGAGCGCTTCACCCGCAGACGGCTGGTGATGAAATCCAAGGACATGTCGTCCATGCATACGCAGGAGTCGCCCTCGTACCAGACCTGAGATGGGCTATGACGAGCCACGAAATCGCGATTGACGACGTCGATGAGGAACGACCCCCCTGGCTTCAACGCCCGGAAGATCCGCTGCGCCACGGAGTAGTTCTTCTCTTCTTCAAAGTACCCGAAGCTCATGTTCCAGCAGTAGATGCCGTCGAACATCTCCTCGAAGGCCATCTCGCGGACGTCACCCTGGAGGAAATTCATCTTCTGGTTGTGCTCTTGCGCTACGTCCGCGGCGAGGGCGAGCTGGTAAAGAGAGAGATCGTACCCTACGACGCTGTAGCCCCGCCGCGAGAGCTCGACGGCTTGGTGACCCGCCCCACAGCACAGGTCGAGAATGACGCCATGCGCGGCCACCCCAAGTGACTCCTCGACGAAGTCCGCCTCCTTCCTCAGCTGTTCGTCCGTGAGGTGGAACTCCGCACGCCCGAAATCCTCGAGGAAGAGCTCCTCCCACCAGGGACGCCGAAGCGGCTTCTTTTCGGCGTCTTCGCGAAGCTCGTGGGGCACCGGCGGCGCTGGCCGACGCGGCGGCGGGGGGGGTTTCGGCAAGATCGCTTCGCCTGCCAGAGCCCCGTTGACCCCCGATGCTTCGAGCGACCCTGGTGCGGTCGCTGGTTCATCGTCGACGTCCAGTTCTTCGAGCGCGGGCAGGGAGGTGTCACCCACGGGGCCGGCATCGCTCACCGCCTCCGCCAGCTGGGCCAGCTTCGTGGCGACAGTCGCAGGGGTCGAGGCCGCGGCCAGGGCCGACAGTGGGGGTCGGGGCCCGATCGCTCCTTCCATGGGTGGGGCGGTCCGGTCATTTGCCGCCGGCGTCGAGTCACGGGAAGGCGGCACGGGACGACGGGCTGTTGTCGCATCGCCGCCGGTCGTAACCGGTGCTGGCATCGGCGCTTGCCCGCCAGAACCCCCAGTGGTCGGCAGGGGCTGCTGCGCGAGGGCGGAGGGCGGCGGCGGGGGAGGCGGAACCGACAGAACCTCCGGTTCCACCTCCTCGACGTCGTCCAGGTCTCGCGCCCGACGGGCGGCTGGCCGTGGAACGGAGGGACGATGGACTGGCTCGGGTGCGCGGTCAGACGGGCCCGGGCGAGGCACCGACAAGGCTGGCACGGTCCCGCGGACACTGGCGCCTTCGACGGACGTTGTCGTTGGCGAGGGTGGGCTGCCGAGACCGACCGGAGGCCCCGATGCGATCCCAGTGGGAGCCGAGGTGGACGAAGGGCGTTGGCCAGAGGCTACCAAAGGTGCCACGCCCGGACGTGGGGGCTCGGACGGGGTGCGAGCAACGCTGGAGGAGCCGGACAAAGGGGGTGGTTGGCTGGACGGGGTGACGCCAGTCTTTCGTGGAGGAGCCACTGCTTGACCCGTCGAACCTCCATCCGTCACCCGTGACATGGAGAGAGATGACCCGGTGTCCTTGCCGATCGAGGTGGAGGCATCGCCGACGGAGATGATCCGCATCCCGCGCAGCGCGGTACTGGCTGTCCTTTCGGCGCTGCCGTCTTCCACAGGAGGGGGCCGCGAGCTCGGTAGAGGGTAGGAGACCGCGGACTGCGGCGGGTCCGACCGGGCGCGCAGGGGACCAACCTGGCCACCCACCCGCGGTCGCGGGGCCGCAGACGTGCCGATCTGCGGCACGGGAGGAACTGGAGCGCCCTCCACTGCGCGCGAGGGATTCGGCCTGGGCGATCCACCCTCGGTGATCGCTAGCGCCGCCCGCCCCGTGGAAG
>JAFGBI010000093.1 GCA_016933275.1 Polyangiaceae bacterium
CCGATCAGGTTGCCGACAGCAACGGCAGCGCTGGAAACGCGTCCGTGCGAGGCGAGGACGCGTTTCCAGCGCTGCCTCTGGAGAGGTTCGCTGCCGGTTCGGTGCTCTAGGTTGTTGACTTGACGCAGCAATCAACCTGATTGCTGCTCTAGAGCGCGGTGAGCTCAACGAGATCGGCCGCGCCCCGCGCGATGGCCGAGTTGGCGCGTTTCCGAGCAACCCGGACGACGAGCCGGGCCGTCCTGGCAGCAGCCAACGGGCTCGAGGAACCCGCAGTTCCCTCGAGAGTGGGGGGGGGGTAAGGTGGCGGCGAATGCGGACCGTCGACTGCCACGCCTGCGGCGCGCGATTCGCCCTGTCCGACGACCTCTTCGCCGGCGAGGTCGTCGGTCGCCAGCGCCGTGTCCACTGCTGGCAGTGCGGTGCGGCGGTCGTCGTCGGCGGAACGGATCAGGATGACCAGGCGCCACCCTGGATCGTCGACGTCGGCGAGGACCAGGATCGACGATTCGGCGAGGACCAACTGCGGCAGGCGATCGCCACCGGAACAGTGACGGGCGAGATGCTCGCTTGGCGCGAGGGGATGGCAGCATGGCTGCCGCTCGCCTCGATCGCGGCCTTCCGCGAGGTGCTCGAAACGGGTCGCCACGCGAACGACCAGGACGAATCGACCGCGGCCGCTCCGGACCCGGGATCCGCGATCGATGTGCTTGCGGAGGCACCGGAAGACCGCGTCGAGGGGACCGCCGGCACGGCATCCGAGCTGAGCGAGGGCCTCCCCGGTGACCCAGGGGACCGGAGTCACGAGGTCGCTCCTCGACTCGAGGATGGGCTGCGGGACCTCGAGGGGCTGGCAGCCGGGGTGCAGGGCGAGAGTGGATCCGATGCCGGGGTCGAGGCCGCCCAGGTGGTTCCCCCTCGAGAGACGGAGGGTCCGGTCCCGGCTCCGGCCGAGATCCCCGCCGAGCGCCAGCCGACCGAGGCCACCCTGCCAAACGGCGAAGTCGGGGAGACCGGTGGCGCGGAGTCGCCGGGCCGCCGACGCCCTCTCCCCTCGCCCCCGGACATCGGGAAGAGGCTGCACGCGCTCTTCTCCGTCGACTCCGTGCCCCCCATGGTGGCGTTGCAGGATTCCGAGGTCCTCAGCCTGCCCCCCTCCGTGGCCCCACCCAAGGCACCCATCCTTGGGAGGCTGCCCCGTGCGGCCCGAGTCCCACGGATCGATGGGGCAGGACCTCCTTTGCTCGACCCGCCACCAGCCTGCCCCCCTCTCGCTCCGCCCGAATCGACCGCGCTCCTCGCTCCCCCCGCCGAGCCGGACCAGGGATCGCTCGATATCGAGGTCGCGGTGGACGACAGCGCTCCGACGCCAGCCAGGATCGAGACCCTGGTGTCGGCGACGGCCGAGTCGAGCGAAGCAGCGGCAACCGAGGTCGCCCTCCGATCGCGGAAGCGCGCGCTACGATGGATGGTGCCCGGACTGGCGGCACTGGGCGTGATTGCTCTGGGAGGACTGCTCCTCGTTCGCCCAACAGTGCCGCCCGCCGGGGAAGGCGCCAACGCGAGCTCACAGCCCGAACCGAGCGCTGCCGTCCGGGTGACACCGCCGCCATCCACCCGCCAAGAACCCGAAGCGCCGGAGCCCAAGCAGGGGCAGACGGCCTCCCCAGTAAAGGTCGAGCGCCGGACACCAGAGCCCGTGGCTCGATCGACAGCCGCGAGCACCCCCTCTGTCCGATCGGTGACCGGGAGCGAGAGCACAGCGACCAGCCCAACGCCCACGGAGGACACCGCCCCAAAGAGGGACCGCACCGCCAAGCCCGCGGCGACCACGACCGCCGAAGCTGCCGCCGAGGAAGCACCGTTCGACCGCGCCGCGGCGGCGGCCGCCCTCACCGCGGCCGCTGCCAGCGCATCGAGCTGCCGTCGTGGCACTGACCCTTCGGGAATGGCCGTTGTCATGGTCACCTTCGCACCCTCGGGGAGGGTCACGAGCGCAAACGTGTCGGGGCCGCCGTTCGCGGGGACCGCGACGGGCGGCTGCATCGCAGCCGTCATTCGCCAGGCCACGGTGCCTCCGTTCAGTGGTGGCCACAGGACGGTGACGAAACGGATCGTCATCCAGTGACCGCCCGAACGCAGATCCGCAATCGCTGCTCTTTCTGGCTCCCAGCGGAATCGCCGTCGTCTCGGGGTCGCGGGGAGCTACCGTGGCAGGAAGGAAGTTCGATGAGGGGGTAGCGCTCCGCGAGGTGAGCCTTACCTTGGAACTGTCGGTGCTTCGCGGCGATTCAAGGAGAGTGTCACACCCATCCCCGCCCCATCCCCACTCGTGGAGCAGTAGAGCGCTTTCCCCAGCGCTTCGCCCCACACCTTGTGCCACGGAGCACCGACAACTTCTCCCCCCTCTCCCGGATCTAATAAGGTTCGTCTTGGATCCTCGGGTGGCGTGGGGCGAGAAGATCCTCGGCGTCTTGGCGCTGGCGTACGTCCTCCTACCCATCGACCTCGTACCGGACCTCATCCCGGTGGTGGGGTGGCTGGATGACGCCGGCATCCTGGCTGTTGGGATTCTTCTGCTGTTGCGTGCCTTCGGACGGTATCGGAGGAGGGTGGGTGCGGCCAGGCCCCCCACGGGAACCGCGGCCGGGAGCCCCAACGCAGGATCCCGCGGGCTGGTAGAGTCGGTCGGGGTCGATGTGACGCCGAAGTGATTGCTCGAAACGGGGTCGGTCACCGTCTCGGGGGCGAACGGGGCGTAGACGGCGGTGGCCCGTGTCTAATAAGCTCGTGGCCCTCGACGGGTAGCCATGTGGTACATCGTTCAGCATCGCCTCACCGGCACCGTACTGGGTGCCGTCCCGCAAGGAACGAAGGGGTTCGATGATATCGGGCCAGGAGCGCACCTCGAGTACGCGACCCGCTCTTGGCGTGTCCGCGGTCGGTACAGCCAGGTGGGAGAAGGCCCCATTCTGCTGCTCGTCGACGCGGCGGATGGCGAGGATGCCCCGCCCGAGTCGACCTTCCAGACGCCGGGTGAAGATGAAGCCGTCGTTGCTGCACGACCTTTCCTCTCGGAGCTGGAGCAGGTGATCGAGGCCCGGAAGCGGAGCACAGCCATCCGCAGCTACACCCGCTCCCTCCTCGACGGAGGAGCCCACAAGATCGGGGAGAAGCTGCGCGAGGAGGCGGACGAACTGGGCGGTGCCCTCGCCGGCGAGAGTGAAGAACAGGTGGCGAGCGAAGCCGCGGACGTGCTGTTCCATCTCCTCGTGGCTCTGAGCGCGCGAGACCTCGCACTCTCGACCGTGGTGGCGGTGCTGGCCAAGCGCTTCGGGATCAGCGGCCACGTCGAGAAGGCCAGTCGCGCGCCCGCGGCCCGCTGAGCCCGGGGTTTCGGGCACCAGTGGTGCCCCGCCGGAACCGCCGAGACGACGGGTCACCCTTCAGCGACGGGAGGGCGGGATTCCAGCAGTTTGACCCCCGCGAGGAAGGCCGGCTATCGTGTCGCGATCCCAGCCAAGCTGGCTCGTCCCCGCGCGGATTGGCGCGCCGCGGCTCGCCGGAGGGTGAAGATGCGGAAAAAGGTCCTGATCTTCGAAGCCGATCCCGCGTTCGCACGCGAGCTCTGCGCCGGACTGGCGCGCCTCGGCTGTTCGGCCACCGTCATTGACGACGTAGCCGCTGGCATGCAGGTCGCCATGACCGACCGCCCGGATCTCATCCTCCTCTCTATCGAGCTTCCGCGCATGAACGGGTTTTCGGTGTGCAACAAGCTCAAGCGAGATCCTTCCCTCAAGGAGGTCCCGCTCATCATCATGAGCTCGGACTCCACCGAAGACACGTTCGAGCAGCACCGACGGCTCCGCACCCGGGCAGAAGACTACGTCCACAAGCCCATCGCATTCGAGGAACTGCTCGGCCACATGAATGCGCTGGTCCCCATCGGCACACCCGGCGAGGATGTCACCGAAGATGACATCGTTCTCGACGAGGTCGAGATGGACGACGCCGAGGTCATCGAGGGGACCGGAACGATCGATCACGAAGTGAACGACTTCGCTGAGCAGGCATTCGACGCTCTGCTGGAGGAGCCGCCATTGGTGGCCGAAGAAGGGCTCTTGTCCACGTCACCGCCGGCAGGACGACGGCCCGAGGCGCTGGTGTCCGAGACCGCACCCGGAGCGGGGTTGGGACCAACCCCGGAAACGGCTCCTGAGCCGGACACTCGAATGGATCCGCGCCGCGGCTCCCTCGCCATGCCCGCGCCAGACCCATTGGCGGTGGCAGAACTGGCGGACACGAAGGCCGCACTAGTGGCCGCCAACGCCGAGCTCGAGGGTGCGACCGTGAGGCTCGCGACCCTGCAAGCCGAGCTCGCGGACGCAGACGCCGAGCTCTCGACCGCGCGCAGCCGGATCCAGGAGCTCGAAGCGGATCTGACACAACGAGCCGAGGCCCTCGATCGCCAGGAGCAGGAGCTTGTCCTCGCGCAGCAGCAGGCGGAGGAAGCTCGAAAGAAGCTCGAACAGCCCTCGACGGTGAGGCCCGCGGGGTCGGCGCGTGAGTTTCTCGACCTCCGCGAGGCGCTCAACAAGAAGGACAAGGAGATCCTGGACCTCCGCGACCAGGTAACGCACCGCGACAAGGAGCTGCTCGCGCTCCGCGACGGGGCGCTCTCCGTCGAGCGGTCGCAGGCCGATCTCACCGACCGCAACGCGGAGCTCGAGAAGCAGCTCTCGGATCTGCAGCGCCAGGCCGATGCGGCCCGCGCCGACAAGGAACAGGCCGCCAAGCGAGCGGAGGACTTCAAGCGAAAGGCCGAGAAGCTCCAGGGCGAGCTCGAAGCCCGTGCAAGGCAGGTCGCGGAACTGGAGCGTGGCCAGGCCGAGGAGATCACGCGGCGTGACGAGGCAGCCGCAGCGCTGGTGGCGGCGCACGAAGACGCCCTGCGGCAGGCCGCGAAGGACCATGCCGGGGCTCTCGCGCAAGCGGTGGCCGACGCGCGAGCCGAGGCGGCCCAAGCAGAGACGGCGGCGATCGCGCGGGTCCAGGCCGCAAGCGCCGAGGCCCAACGCCTGGCGGTGGCAGAGCGGGAACAGGAACTCCGAACCGAGCTCGACACTCGGCTCGGGTCCCTCCACCGTGCGCACGACGACGCCATGGGCAAGCTCCGGGCGGAACAGGAACAAGCGACCCGTGAGGCCGCGGCCCGGGAGGCGGAGCGCACCGCCGAGCGCGACGCCGCGCGGCGCGATCTCGCGGCCCTCGAACAGGCCAAAGCGCAGAGCGAGGCGCGGATCGCAGCCCTCCAGCACGATGGCGACGAGCTTCGCGCCGAACGCGACGCCGCGCTGCAGACGATAGAGGAACGCGACCGCACGGTCGCCGGCCTTGAGGCCGACCTCCGGGAGCGTACTGGGGAGCGCGACGCCGCCCAACAGACGGTCGAGGCACGAGACCAGACGATTTCCGCCCTCGAAACCGACCTCGTTCGGCACCGCGCGGACCACGAGAGCTACGTCGCCGCAAGGAGTGCCGAGATCGCGTTGCTCCAGGAGGAGCTCAGCGAAGAGAGGAGTCGCATCGCCCGGACCCGCACCAAGTGGGAGGCGGATCGGACCTCCCTGGAGGGCGCCAAGGACGCCCTGGCCGCCGCACTGGCGCGGATCGAGGAGACGGAGACACGAAAGGTCGAGTAGCGTGCGCGGCGGAGGTGGCCCGCCGTCCCGCACCGGATCACTCGCCTCGGCCGCCGCCGATCTCGAGATCGCCGCGCTCGAAGGGAACCCAGCCCCCTTCCAGGAGCCGTTCGTGGGGCAGAAACCTCGCCTTGTATCGCATCACCGGCGACTCCGCGATGTATAGCCCCAGATAGAGGTAGTCGAGCCCGAGCCGTTGGCAGATCTCCACTTGCTTGAGGATGGAGTAGGTACCAATCCCGAGCCTTTCGAGCGCTGGGTCGAAATAGGTGTAGACGGCAGACAGAGAGCGGCGGGCGCGATCGGTGACCGCAACGCCGACGAGGTCGGTGCCGCGGCTGTAACGAAGCTCGAAGGACTCGCAGCAGGTGTTGACCAAAAAGTCCTCGTACGCCTCGGAGTCGATCGGGGACTGGTCGTCCGATAGCCCTCGACCGACCTTATGAAGGTCAAATAGCTCCAGGTGACGGGAATCGATCTCCGGCGCCCCGACCTCGATGGTGAGCTCGGCGTCACCGCGACGGAGCGCTCGCCGTTGGCTCCGCGACGGCCGAAAGCGCGCCACGGGGATACGGACGGGCACGCAGGCTGCACAGGACGGACAACGCGTGCGGTACAAGAGCATCCCTTGGCGGCGGTCGCCAGCGGCCAGCCGCCGCTCGAGTTCTTCGCGACGCAGGCGACGCATGGGCAGTCGCAGAGGCATCCGCGCCACTCGATCGTGCAGGTACGGGCAGTCGCTCGGACGATCGTAGACGACCAGCTCCGGTGGCGACCCCCCAATGATCGGCAGCGCTCGGTCCTGGCGCGACATCGGACACCCCAAGGGCACTCTATCTCGGAAAGGGTCCTCCCTCAAACGCCCGCTCGCCGGGCCACCCGGGTAGCCTCGACCCTTGCCCGAGCGACCACCTCGGCCACATCCAGCGTGAGGACGTCTCCGCGCGCAACGACCGGCGCTCCGTCGATGATGACATGCTCTACGTCTCGCGCTTGGGTAGCGTAGACGAGCATCTCGATCGGGTCGCCGGCTGGGACCACGTGCGGCCCATCGCGACGAACGACCACGAGATCTGCCCGCTTTCCCCGTTCGATGGAACCAAGCTCGTGCGCGAGGCCGAGCAATCGCGCGCCGTCGATGGTGGCGAGCCGCAGCACCCGGTGCGCAGGCAACGCCCCGGGGCCCGCGCGATAGGAGGCGAGCAGGGCCGCGTGCCGTAGCTCGACCCATGGATCCAGGTTGTTGTTGCAGGGCGCGCCGTCAGGACCGATGCCGACCACAATCCCCGCCTCGACCAGGCCCGTAACGTCGGCGATCCCGCTGCCGAGCTTGAGGTTCGCGCTCGGACAGTGGACAACCCCAGTTCCGTCGGCGGCGAGACGCCGTCGCTCCGCCGCGGTGAGCTGGACCCCATGGGCGATCGAGGCGTTCCTGCCCCGGAATCCCCAACGGCGGAGGATCGCGACGTCGCTCGCTCCGTGGGCGAGGATTACGGCGGCGCGCTCCGCGCGGTGCTCCGCCGCGTGCGTATGCAGCAGCCCTCCCTCTGCTGCCGCCCGTTCGACGGCACCCCGCACCAGACCCTCGGAGCAGGAGAGTACGAAGCGTGGAATCCACACGAACCTCGTCCGACCGGTGGCATCGCCACGACATTCGCGAGCCAGGCGCTCGGCGGACTCGAGCGCACACCGGGTCGACTCGACGAGACGCCGGGGCACACCCGCGCCACCGTCCATGAGGGCCTTGCCGCCGAAGAGACGCACACCCGCACGTCGCGCCGCGTCGAGAACGACCTCGTAATCGTGCACCGTGCCGACATCGAGCAGCGTCGTGGCGCCGCCGCGGAGGAGTTCGGCGAGCCCGAGCTCCGCGCTCGCGCGAAGCGACGTCGGATCGTGGGCAGCCTCGAGCGGCCATATCCGTCGCCGTAGCCACTCGAGTAGGGGGAGGTCGTCCGCTGCTCCGCGGAAGAGAGCCTGGCAAAGGTGAACGTGCGCCATGACCAGACCCGGCAACACGATCGCGTCGCGGGCGTCGATCTCGCGCAGCCCTCGCGCCGCGGGGACCCTGCCCACCCTCCCGATTCGGCCGTCCTCGACGAGCACGTCGGCGCGACGCACCGTGTCGGCCGCGTCGCACGTGACGACGACTCCGCCACGGACCACGAGGGGCGCGCGACGCTGGTTGCTGTCGCCCGTCATGGTCCTCCGAGGATGGCCGCCGTCTCCGTCACCCATCGCGTCAACAACGCGACGAAGCGCGCTCGCCCAGCACAGGCGGTCGCCTCCACCTCGCCATGGTCGAGGGGCGCGGCGGCAAGGCCGGCGGCAAGATTGGTGATGGAGCTCATGGCCCCCACGCGCACACCGCGCTGCCGGAGCGCGATCACCTCCGGCACGGTGCTCATCCCAACCGCGTCGGCGCCGAGGATCTGGAGCATGCGGACCTCAGCGGGGGTTTCGTAGCTCGGACCGAGCATGGCAGCGTAGACCCCGCGCTTCAGCCGAACCCCGATCCCCGTCGCCGCGCGGTCAGCGGCGACCAGTAGCTCGGGGTCGTACGCCCGGGTGAGGTCGGGAAACCTTGGTCCCGCTGGATCGTTGGGACCAACGAGGGGGTTTCTCCCCATCAGGTTGAGGTGGTCCGTGATGACCATCAGGTCACCTGGCGCGAGGTCGGCGCGAATCCCACCGGCTGCGTTGGTGAGCAGGACTGCGCGGCAGCCGATCTCGTGCAGGAGCCGAACCCCGAACACGACCTCGTCCGGCGCGTGCCCTTCGTAGAGGTGAACGCGTCCCTGTAGACAGGCTACGTGAACGTCCCCGATCCGACCCAGGCAGAGGTTCCCGGCGTGGCCGGGGACACGTACCTCGGCGAAATTCGGTATGTCGGGATAGGGGATGCGGACGAGTCCCGCGAGGGTATCGGCAAATGCGCCGAGGCCCGACCCGAGGACGACCCCGACCTCGGCGCCCGAAGCACGGTTGAGGACCAGGTTCCGGGCCTGGACGAGGAGATTCGGCGGGGATTCGGCGGCGGCCATCAGGAACGGCTACGCGAATGATCTGCCCGCGCCAAGCAGGTTTTCGCGATGTCCTGGGAGGTGGCGGAAGCCAGCTCGTCGAGCGCACCGATCGAGCTACCACCAGCGACGGGGCCGAGGGAAACCCACCCCGTGCCCGGCGAGGGACCCGCATCGGCCACGCCCCACGCCGGGTTTCGGTGTGGGAACTGGAGGTCGAAAACTCCACCAGCAGGAGCCGGCTTCATGCTCGGCGGGGCGACTGGCTCGCAGGCACACGGCAGTTGGGCTCGGGCGCCAACCCCGCCAGGTTGTTGATATGTCGCAACAATCAATTGGACCGCTGCTCCGGGGCCAGGCAGCCGGTAGGGAAGGCTAGCCCCCTCGCCAGGGGTTTGTGCTATGAACCCGCGCTTCGACCAGGGCGACGGCGGCAACGGCCGTTCTTGCCCCGGTCCCAGCCCCTCTCAGTCGAAGACAATGGCATCAAAACTCGAGCAATTCCTGCAGGAAAAGGGCATTGATCCGCGACGGGTGATCGTCGCATCGGAGGCCATCGAGGCGCTCCGTCCCGCGGACCGTCGGATCCTCTGTCTGCGGCGACGCGATCGCCGCAAGGAGGATGGCGCGAAGAAGCCCGAACCCACCGGTGAGGCAGCCACGAAGCCCCGCTCGGGGAAGCCCGTGTCCGTCCGTGTGCTGCGCGATGCCACGGCCGGGAAGCCGGTCCCAAGCGCGGCGAAGACGCGTGTGGTTCGGGCAATCAACCGGGTCCTCGAACAGCAGAAGCAGCCGCCAGTCGATCTCCGTGCCCTGTTCTGATGCTCCTTCGGGGTCGCTGGCTGGAAGGAAGCCCGGCCTTTCTCGGATCTTGCGGCGTCACCGCGGGTGACATGAAGATCCGACCTCGGACGCGCACCCAAGCGGTTGTTGTCGTCTGCAGCAGTCCAAACTGAGCCGCCATTCGGTGCCCCCTGGTGGGAAGCGGTTCTGCGCCCACCGTGTAGACTTCGGTCCGTGGCCCAAGAACGCGATCTGCCGATACCGGAAGTGGATGGCCGGACTGCGATGTTGTCGGACTGTGAACCGGCTGCTCTGGCTTCGAGTACCGAAGGCGCGGCAAACGAGCTGGTGTTTCGTGCCCGCGCGGGTGACGCGGCTGCATTCCGGCAGCTCTTTCGAGGCCACCGCAATGAAGTGTCGCGCCTGGTCCAGCGCCTGCTCGGTCGCTCGGGCGACCTCGAAGACGTGGTCCAAGAGGTGTTCTTGCAGGTCCATCGGAGTCTGAAGGACTTCCGGGGGCAATCCCGCTTTTCCACCTGGCTTTATCGGGTGACGGTGAACGTGGTCTTGATGAATCGCCGGGCCGCGAAGAGCCGTCCGGTTCTAGTGGACACCGTGGATCTCGGCGCTCGCGCCGCAACCGAAGACGGCCAGCGACCGGATGAGGCGGCGGCCCGCAACGCCCGTCTGGCAGCCTTCAAGCGACTGCTCGAGCGCCTCAGCGAGAAGAAGCGCACCGCGTACATCTTGCATGAGTTGCAGGGCCTCTCTCCGACGGAGATCGCCAAGATCGTGGACGCTCCCGTGCTCACGGTACGGACACGTCTGTTTTACGCACGCCGCGAGCTCGTCGGGATGTTGCGAGAAGAACCGGCCCTAGCGACGCTGGCCGACGACCTAGCGGACGTTGGCGCGAGCGATCCGGGAGAAGACGACAGGTGACGGACAAGGCGAAGGTGCGCGCACTGGGACGGCTGGTCCGAGAGCTCCGGGACGAGCCGACACCCGATCTCGATTGGGCGCGAGTCGAGGCCGGTCTCGAGCGAAAGATGGAGACCTGGACCCCGCGCTCGTCAACCCGCGGCCGGTCGACGAGCTGGGGATGGGTCACCGCGGGAGGCGCCGCGGCAGCCGCGGGCATACTGTGGATGGCCCTGGCTCGCGATTCGATACCCTCGGCTCGCCTGGATCGACCAGCCCTCGATGCGCCTCGGCCAGCTCCGTCCGCCCTCGATGGCGACCAACTCGCCGTCGGCTCCACGGTGGCGGCGTCGGAGGGGCCGCTACGGGTGGACCACGGCGGACGAGCGAACTGGACTCTGTCTCGTGGGGGCCGGGCCCGCATCGTCGGCATGGATCGTTGGCTCACCGTCGCCCTCGACTCGGGGACCCTTCGAGCCGAGGTCGTACCGGGACAGCCGCCCGAGAGCTTCGCAGTCGAGGTCGGTTCGGCGCGGATCGCCACCAAGGGAACGGTCTTCACCGTCGTGCGCGAGGTGGATCGCGTGACCGTCGAGGTCGAACGGGGAGCCGTGGTAGTGGGTGGGACCGGCGATCGTAGTCACGAGAACGGATTCGTCCTCGCCGCCCCTCAGCGCAGTGAATTCACCTTTCAGGGTGGGCCGTGGCGCGCCGTCGATGGCCCCCACTCTGCCAAACCCGGACCCACGAGATCGACGGAGGGTGCGAGGGCGGTACCTTCCCCGAGACTTCCTACCCAGCCGAACCCCGGCATCGCGCGTCCGGGTGAGCTCGAGGCGGCAGTCTTCCAGGTCACCGCACACGTGCGACGTTGCTTCGTCGAACACACGCCCGAGCCCGGCGATGTCTTGGTCACGGCCGAGGTGACCATGGGATTCGTGGTCGCTCCCGATGGAACGGTCCAGGAATTGAGCTTCGTTCCTCCCCTGGCCCCGGCAGTGGCCGACTGCAGCCATGCGGCAGTACTCCACCAGCGGCTTCCCCCTCCCGGAGTCGAGACCCGGATCGAACGAGTGGTTTCCCTCGTGCGCTAGAGCACCGATCAGGTTGCAAACAGCAACGGCAGCGCTGAGAACGCGTCCATGCGAGGCGAGGATGCTTTTCCAGCGCTGCCTCTGCCCGACTTTTCGGAGCATAGGCACACACCGTAGGCAGAATGCCCTGCGATAACAGGGGGTTAGGGTCCGTCGTGCGCGTCACGTC
>JAFGBI010000094.1 GCA_016933275.1 Polyangiaceae bacterium
GGCGCTCGTGTTGCGCATCTGGAGCGGCCTTCTCGGGTCGCTCACGAGCCGGTCGAAGAGCGAGGCGGACGGGACTTTCGTGCTGGACGGCGTCCCCTCGCGGACGTCCGTCACGGTCGAGATCCATGCGGCGGGGTTCGTCCCGAGGCTGCTCTATCTCTCCTGGCTCGAAGAGGCGCCGGGCGAGCTCATCGTGAAGCTCTCGCGGGGTCGCGAGATCAACGGGCGCGTCATCGACAGCGAGACGCGCGCGCCGATCAAGGGTGTGTCCGTGGGGCTCTGGGTGCGCGAGCACTCCGGCACGAGGGCTCTCCAGCGCAGGAAGACCGGTGGTGACGGTGGCTATCGCTTCGAGCATGTGGAGGCCCTGCAGGGCATCGAGAAGGACCCTGGTCCCGACAAACGCCCGCTCGGACGCCCGCCGGACTCGCGCTGCCTCGGCCTGTGGGTGGATGCGGCCGACTACGCCCCGGCCTGGGTGGCGATCGAGTTCGGGCGCACCCAGGAGATCGAGCTGTACCGCTCCGGAGCCGTCGAAGGTCTGGTTCTGAACGCCCGAGGCGAGCCGATGGTGGGTGCGCGGGTGAAGGCGTACACCCGGCCGGACACGCTGGTTCGGGCTGCGGAGCTTCATTCGCCGCGCACGTTCGACCGCCGGGCGCGCGAGCCGTGGGCGGGCCTCTGGACCGCGGTGACCGGCGAGGACGGGCGCTACCGAATCGAGCGTATCGCCGCGCTGCCTGCGTCAGGCAGGATGGTCGAGGTGAGTGTGACAAGGAGAGTCTGGGAACGACCGTTTCCCGTGACCCACGTGGTCGTCGTGCCCGGAGAGACCGTGACCGCGCCGCCGATGACCAACCCCGATCCGCTGCCGGCGTGGATCCACGGCCAAACGGTCGACGAGGCCGGCCAGCCCGTCGGCGGCGTTCTGGTTCGCGTCGGCGCCACCAACCGAGCGCACAGCGCTGACGACGGCCGGTTCCGCATTCCGTACCCGATTTCCGACAGGGATGGCAGCGGAATGACGCCCATCTACCTCTCTCACTGCGACTTTCTGTCGCAGAGAGTGCCGGTTTCCCGCGACTGGCGGGATGGCCGCGAGGTGGTCTTCCGGCTCGAGCACGGGGTCGAACTGTCGGGCACCGTGGTCGATCGCGACGGGCGGGGGATTGCCGGCGCCTCGATCCGCGTGAGGGAGGGCGACGAACCCGTCGCGCTGGAAGACGGGCTGTGGCGTCGTGACACCGAAATTTACGGCACAATCTCCCGGCACGAGGGGACGTTCTCGACCAGGGTCGTTCCGGGCCCGATCCAGGTGCTGGTCACGTATCCGGGCCAGTATCACGGACCTTTCTGCGCGCGCTTCTCGCTGACGGCGGTTGCCGGCGCCGGCGCGATGATCCTTTCCGTGCCTTCCTTGGACCTTGCGGAGTATCGTCCCGTGACGCTCCGGATCCGCGTCGTCGACGAGGCGACCGGAGAGACGGTCGACCGGCCGCTGAGCGCCAACCTGCTGAGCGAGATCGGGCCGTGGACGATGGAGAACGCGAAGGGGGCCGGCGGTACGCTCGTGATCCAGAAGGTCCCTGCTCCGCTCGAGTACGAGCTCCGGCTGTGCGTCTGGGGATTCGGGACGGTCAGCCGCCGCATCTTCGTCTCGAATCAATCGGACATCTCAGAGCACGTCATCGCGATCGGGGGAAACGGCGCGGTGCTGCGCGGCAGGATCGTCGGGGTGGATGGGATGCCCCAGCTTCCGCGGGTCGTGGTGACCGCGGAGAGCGGCGACCAGGCGGTCGTTCCAGTGGAGGCCGACGGTCGCTTCGAGATCCGCGGGCTCGAGGCGGGCACCTACGTCGTCGAGCTCGATGCCTGGCACTTTCCGAAGGACCCCGTGGCCGCAGTACCCGCGCGCGTGACGGTTCCCGCGGACGGGACGGCAACGGTCGAGCTCGAGGCCGAGAAAGCGGCCGTCCTCTGCGTGTACCCCCTGTCTCCCGACCGGGAGCCGGACCCAGCGGAGCCGGTGACCTACCGGCCCCGTCGTGAGGCAGATGAGATGTCGCGCCTGGGGATCTACAGCAGGAAGCAGCGCGGCCTCTCGATGCTCGTTCGCGATCGAGCCGGCAGGATCTGGTACCGCGGGATCCCGATCTCCAGGTTGCTGGTTCCCGAGGGCGTCTACGACGTGACCTACTTTCGCCACGGCGAGGTGGTCGGCAGCGGCACCGCCACCACCGGCTGGGAAACCTGGATCCGGGCGGACTTCCGAGAGCGTCGCTGAGGATAGGCGGAGGATTTGCTTCACGCGGGGAGTCGATCAGGGTCGAGTGTAGGCGCTGGGCGATTCGCGGCGGCCTCGGGGCATCGGGATTCGTCCCGTGCGCGCGGGTCTGTGCCTGGGAGCCGCGCCACCGAAGCGTACGTGCCGACCGGCACCGTCCGGGGGGACGATGCCGGTCCGCGAGTCGATCCGATTCACTCGACCGTGATGGGCGTGCTCAGCCGGACCGTGGCCGACAGCGGGCTCCAGTTGTAGGCCTGGAGGTAGAGA
>JAFGBI010000095.1 GCA_016933275.1 Polyangiaceae bacterium
AGGCGAGGACGCGTTTCCAGCGCTGCCTCTGGAGAGGTCTGCTGCCGGTTCGGTGCTCTAGGTTGTTGATTTGACGCAGCAATCAACGTGATTGCTGCTCTAGAGTTGCTCCACGCTCTTCCTGAGCTCGCTGACGAACTGGACCCGCGGGCGGATGAGGAGGACGCGGGCCGTCCGGTGTTGGCCCTTGATCCTCTCTGCCAGCGACGGGTAGCCATCGGCCGCGAGGTTGTCCGAGTCGAAGAAGTACCTGGAGTCGCCGTTCTCTTCGTGGATCCGCTGGACTTCGGCCGAGGCGGGGGCGGAGAGCGTGAAGGTGCCGAGTCCGATACCGAGAGCGATGAGGGTGCGTTTCATGGTGGCTCCTACTGGGAAGAGACACCCTCGCCGCCACCGGCCTTGGGCGCGAGGAGGCCGCGCCGACTACTGGGCGGGCGAGCAGCTGCAGCTCGCGACGCGTTGCTCGTTCCTTGCCACGGTGGCACGCGCGTTGGCGCAGCGCGGGTCCCCGTTCGACGTGAGCCGGCAGATCGCGGAGGCGGCGCGTCGCTGCGAGTCCAGGGCCCGGCACGCGGCCTGGCAGCTCGATGTGCTGGCCGCGAGCGTCCGGGGGGCGGGGGCGCGCTTCGCGGGCCCGGCGGTACCGCTCTCGTCCCGCGCTTCGGCGCTCGGCACCGCTCCGACCACTGCGTCGAGCTCGGCGACGGCGGTCGCGAGTGCGCCCTCGGCATCGGCCAGCGTCGCGAAATCGGGCGCCGCGTCCGGAGCGGCGCCCTGGTTGCCCGGCTCGGCCATCGGGGCCTCCATGTCCGGCGTCGCGGCCTCCTCCGGCGCGCCTTCTGCGGCGGGAGGGGCCTCGGCGGCGGGGTATTGGGTGGCCCCCCCGCACCCGGTCGTCGGTGGTGCGAAGAGCAACAGGAAGAACGGCCAGGATCCGGGACGATGGCGATGCATGGGTTCTCCTCGCGGAATCAGAACACCGAACGCTCGAGGCTCGAGGACTACTTGCAGGCGACGATGTACGCGAGCCACCCCGGCTGGTTCTTCGCCCGCGTCTGCTGACGGTAGTCCTCGCCCTCGTCCTCGGGGGCCACGTCCCAGTAGACCGCGGCGTCGGCGAACCCTGCCTCCTCGAGGAGCTCCCGAATCTCGGGCAGCGACCAGAGGCGCCAGTCGTAGGTGAAGGCGCGCTCGAGCTGGGTGCCGTCGCGGAAACGAAAGTGGATATGGTTGAGGATCCCGCTGTTGATGGGGTCTACCAGGTCCTGATCCCAGACGTAGGTGAAGCCACCGTCCACGGCGCGCTTCTCTCGCATCGGTTCGTGCGCCTCCCACCCGCCGTAGGCGTCGAGGAAGAAGACGCCGTCGTCCTTCAACGACCGGTGGACGGCTTCGAAGTACTCCCGAAGCGCCGGCCGCGTCTTGAAGAGCCAGTAGCTGAAGTTGAAGGCGGTCACCACGTCGAATTCGGCAGGGGTACTCTCCCGGACGTCCTGCTCCCGCAACGTGACGCGATCGGCGAGCTCGCCGAGCCCGGCGAGATTCCTGGTGCGCCCCCAGTCGAGGACCTCGCGATCGATGTCGAGCCCCGTCGCGCGGTTGAGCTCTGGCAGAAGGCGGACCCAGGCGCAACAGAACGCCGCCGTCCCGCAGAAGTCTTCGCGCAACGCTGTGGCTTCGCGTCGGCGCAGCGCGCGGAAGGTCTTCGCGACGAACTTCGCCTCCTCCTCGGGATTTTGGACCGAACGCTGGTAGAGATCGTGCCTGTCCGCGTTCGCCGCAGTGAGTATCGATTTCCCCTTCCCTCCGCCCTGGGGGCGTCGGCCGGGCTTCCGCGTTGGCCTCGCCGATCCAGCTCTCGACGAGCCCGTCCGCGTCGAGTTCGGCCGCTTGGATCGCCGCTGCGTCGAGGGCCCTCGGTCTACGGCGGCCCGGCGTTCCCGCTCCCCATGCAGCCCCCCGTCCTCCGCGGACTTCCGAGCGGCCTTCCGGTCGCGCGCCGACTGGTTCGAGGTCCTGCCGGTCGTCCCGCGCTCATGGTGCTGCAGCTTTGCCAAGGCCTTGCCGGCGGCCTTGCGATCCTGTCCGGACTGGTCGCTCTTTCCCACTGTTCGTGCCTCGCTTGGGGTCGAGTCCGCGCTCGCGGGCGGGACCTGCGGCCGCTCATACCAGACTCGGCGCCCGAAATCCGCGCGGATGCCGCCGAGCGGGCGCGAGACGGGACGGGTGAGCCGTTTTTCTGGCACGATGTGACCCACGCGCCGCGGCCGCGGCCGTCGTTCCCTTCGCCATACCGCCCCCTCCGCGTCCCCGCCACCAAGGTCACCATGTTCGACTCTCGGATTGTCCCGTCCGCTGGCTGCGCGGTGGTGCTCCTGCTCGTCGCCTGCGGCAAGGATGAGCTCACCAGCCGCCGCGAGCCGACCGCGCTCGGCGGTGCCGTCGCGAACGATGGCGCTGGTCCCGGCACGGGGGGGCAGGCCGGTGCCGAGGTGGGCGGGGGCGCCGCGGTCACCGGGGGCTCGTCGAGTACCGGAGGCGCCGGGACCACCGGCGGCGGCAGCCACGCGGACGACGATCTCTTGATCGATGATTTCGAGGACGGTGACACCACCGCGATGTCGGGTGCAAGCTGGTACGTCTACGACGACGTGCTGAACGGCGGGGGCTCGAGCGTGACGGATTTCGTCAGCGACGAGGGCTTCGAGTCCTCCCATGCCTTCCTCGTCGAGTACTCCTTCGATCAGGGCGAGCTCACCTACGAGCCATTCATCGGCTTTGGCGTCGCTCTGGGCTCCGGTCCCACGGATCTGAGCGGATATCAGGGGATCGGGTATACCTACCGGGGTGGCGCCCACGAGGTCCGGCTCGAAACCACCGAGGTCACCGACTACGACTACTTCGCCGTGCAGGTGCCGGCATCGGCGAGCTTCAGGACGCGGGTGCTGCCCTTCGGCGATTTCTTCCAAGGTGGCTGGGGCGCTCCCGTCGACTTCGTGCCCGAGCATGTGACCGGCGTCTCGTTCCACGTGCGCGGTACGACCGGGGAGAGCGACCGCCTGCTGGTCGACGACGTCACCGTGCTCGCCGAGGTCGAGGTCTCGCGGGTGGCGGATCTCCAGATCGGACCGCCGGCCCCGCCCCAGGACGTCGTGCTCGAGTCCGTTGCCGTCGACACGGACCTGCAGGAGCGGGCGATGGCGTCCCTCGACCGCGGCTACAACATCACGAACTGGCTCGAGCAGGGACCATTCACCGGGTTTGGCCAGTACGACGGAGACTTCGTCGCCCAGCTCGCGGACGCCGGGTTCTGCTCGCTTCGGCTCCCGATCGATCTCGATCTGTTCGTGGAGGGGCGGACGGTGGACGGCGACACCGTGACCCTCCAGGTGAGCGACGACCTCTTCACCGTGCTCGATTCCTTCGACGAATGGACGGCGGGTCAGGGCATCGGGTTCACCATCGACTACCACCAGTACGATAGGTCCCTCGACTTCGCCGACCCGGCGACGCTCGCCGAGATCGTCGAGCTCTGGGGGACGGTGGCCGAGCACTTCGCGGAGAATTCGCGTGAGGATCTCTTCTTCGAGCTCCTCAACGAGCCGGAGCTCTCGGTGACGGGAAGGCCGCCCAGCGCGGCGGAGTGGACGGAATTGGCGAACCGGATCATCGCTGCGATCCGCGTCCACGATACGACCCACACCGTCCTCTTCGGCGACGTCGAGTGGTATGGAATCACGCCGCTCGCCCAACGGACGCCGCTGGATGACGACAACGTCATCTACGTGTTCCACTTCTACGATCCGTTCGTCTTCACTCACCAGGGCGCATCCTGGGCCGAGATGGCCACGACCCACGACGTCCCGTATCCCTACTCCGAGGACCGGTGGTCGGAGTACTCGAGCGACTTCGGTTTCACCAGCGACAGCCCGGCGTGGCACCTCTCCCAGCTCCGAAGCTACTCCACCATGGGGACCAAGTCCGCGCTGCGGAACCGGATCGCGGAGGCCAAGGCCTGGGCGGTGGAGCACCAGGTGCCGGTCATCTGCAACGAGTTCGGCGTCTACGACGTGCGATCGCTCCTCGAGGACCGCGCTCGGTACTACACGGATCTTTCCGACATCTTCGAGGAGTTCGCGATCCCTTGGCAGATCTGGTTCATGATCATGGATCCGACCACGGGCCAGGTCTTGCCCGAGTACCGGACCGCGTTCGGGCTCGACGAGGAGTGAGGGACTCGATCAACACCCCGCCGTCGTCGTCGCCCGTGAGCCAGAGGATTCGATCCGCGCCCACCTGGTACTCGAAGTAGATGCGGATCTCGCTCGTGAGGTGGAATGGCTGCGGCGGCGTTCCGGGGCTCGTCTTGCCAGGTCCCATCATGGGCGTCCGGCAGGAGCGCGATGCCGAACCCCGATCTCGACGTGAAGGTGCTCGAGCCGCAAAAAAAAGAAGAACGGCGCGCCGTCGTGCCCACCCACGAACTCGGAGCTCACCCCTTCGGGCACCGGATGGTCGCTGCCCAGGTACGGCCCTCCGCGACGTAGCCGACGAGGGCGCCACCCGGGAGCGCGGCGAGCGAGACGTTGGCGAACGCTGGTGCGCCCACCAAGATTCGGGAGGCGCCGAGGCCGTCGGGACCCATGATGGCGGCGTGCAGCTCCTGGGGCGCGCGGGGTTCGGGGGTGGCGGGGCGGGCGTAGAGCACGAGGCGCTGATCGCAGACGCTCCCCACGGCGAGCGGCGCTGGATCGACCCCGTTCGGGTAGTCGCGCCAGAAGACCTCGGCCCCGTGGCTTGGGTTCTGGGCCACTCGGATCCGCGCGAGTCCGAAGTGCGTGGCGTCGTGCTCGATGGCGGTGAGAGCCCAGCTGTCGTCACCTGGTCCGGCGAGGGCGGAGATCTCGGTCACCGACTGGGCGCTGCCTCCCACCCAGACGACCACGTCCTCGCCGAGCTCGGGTTCGGCCTTCTTCACCGAGATGCGACGCGCGTGCACGGTGCTCATGCCCGTCCGCGCCTCGAGCGTCACCGCGATGAGCTCGGGGCCGACCGCCGCCAGGGCCATCGTACTCGCCTCCGAGCCCTCTGGGGTCAGGGTGAGCACGCTCGGCGCACCCTCGACCCAGAGCCGGGCGACCAGGCGGGTAGGGGTTTCGGACAGGTACGCGACCGCGGCTCGCTGCTTCTTGGTGTCGTCCGTCACCAGCGTGGCGGCGACGCGAGCTCCATCGCGTGCGTCGTTGGCGATCTCGGTGGAGGCACCACCAGCGGGGAGCGCGACGCGACGGAGCGCCCCACCGCGAATGAAATAGGCGGCATCGCCCGCGATCGCCGGGCGGGGGGAGCGCGCGATGAGCTCGGTCGCTGCCATCTCGAGCGGCTCGATCGCCGTGGTCGCGGCCTTCGTGCCACGCGGCTGGGCGGGGGCGAGTCGAGCCACTACCGCTTCCCCATTGCGCTTCGTCAGGACGACGCCGTGGGCCGAGGCGGTCCCCGGTCCTGCCGGCGCGACCGGAATCGCAGCATCGATGATGAGACTCGCGAGCGCTTCCGGCGCCGCGCCGGCCTCGGATCCCTCGTCGCGCTCCACCGTCTTCGGCGGTTCGGTCGCCTTCGCGGCGCTTGTGGAGGGTCGGGGCGAAGTGGGTGACGATGCGGTGGCGCTCGCCCGCACGGCTGCGCTCGTGGCTCCCCCGGCATCCGCGGACGATGGTTGCCTGCAACCGAGCGGGGCGAGGACGAGGGCGAAGAGGGCTCGGCTCCTCGCCCGCCGGTCCCCCACCGGACGCCAGCGCTCTTGGGGCATTGCCCATCGCTCCGAGCTTGGGGGTCGACCTCCCACGGAACCCTCATGCCACATCGCGCTCTGCGCGAACAGGCCGGGCTCCGCGGCGGTTTCGGGACCGGTTCGGGACGCTCGCGCGGGAGCCGTCCCCGTTGATCCTCGGAAGTTGTCGGGGGGCCACTTGTCGCGATACCGATCGGGTCATGCCTCGCGCCCCGTCGCCCCTACTGATGAGCCTCATCGCCGTCTCCTGTCGCTGTCCGAATCCGGCGGCGACGGTCGAATCCACCGCCGCGGAGCCCTGCCCCGCCACCACGCCGAGGGTCGATGAGGCGGCCGGAACGTCGGCAGGGCTGACGGCGGCACCGGACGCTCCTCCTGCGGCCGGCGAATCGGGTTCCGTTGACGCGGCCACCGGGCCGGCGGCGCCGCCACCGGTGGCTCCGAGCGGCGAGCCGCTCCCGGAGGTGCGATTGCGCAACGTTGGGTTGCACATCGGGGGAGGTCCGAACGACGCCGCCACCAAGGCCCCTTTCCAGATCGCGATTGGGGCTCATTTCGAGGAGTTCCGGCAGTGCTACCCGCTGGTCACGAACCCGGGCAAGGTCGGTGTCTTCGGCGTGGATCTGCGGATCCCCCGCGAGGGAGGTCAGGCAACCGTGCAGAGCGCGCGGACCGGGATGACCGGGAAGGCCTTTCGCGACTGCGTCCTCGACGTCTTTTCGCGCGTGGAGTTCGCGCGACCGCCACAGGGCCCGACCGTCGTGAGCTACTCGCTCGAGTTTTCCGTGGGCAAGGACTGAAGTCCGCGCCGTCCCGTTGGCGGGCGGCTTTCGGGACCGCGTCCAGCCCTTCGCCCGCGGACGCTCGACTCAACGGGTCGAGATTGGCAGAGCGGCGCTCCCGGCAACGCTCGGTCCCGGCAAGGTGGCGCTCGCGGTCGGGGGAGCGGCGGGTGCCGTCGAGGTCGCGCTCGTCATCGGCGCGGTGGCGCTCGCGGAGACGTTCGGCAAGGGGCCGCAGTCGCAGGCTCCCCACGCGAGCCCCTCCTTCGCACAGATCTGACTGCCCACGCAGGCACCAGGGCCGACGCAGCGCTGCGTGCTGCCGGGGATGCAGACGCGCCGGTTCTTGCCCGGGCGCACCGCCGAACGCGCTCCCGCCGTGACGACCTCGGGGTCTTCGCTGGAGTCCCCGGCGGCGCTGGTCACCGCGGCGGGGCGCGCGGGGAGCGCGATGGGTTTCCGCGGAGCGTTGTCGCCACAATAGAAGATGACCTCGCTCATCAGCACTCCGCGTTGCGCGCCTTCGACGCCGTAGAGCTGGTCGACCTCCTGTGCGCTCACCTCCTCGACGCCGCCGCGGCCGAGGCAGTGATTCTCCGCTTCTAGCCGGCACTCGTCGAGGTGGTCCGGACAGGTGGCCCGGTAGGCACCGCTCGGCAGCTGGCGGACGTTGCTGCACGCCGATAGGACCGCCGCGAGCCCCACCGAGCACGAGAGAGCGATGCGCATACGCCGGGTTTGCTACCGCGGGACGCGGACGCTGGCAACGTGGCGCACTCCCCGCGCGCAACACTGGGCTCCGCGACCCTGGCGTCGCGACGGCAAGCACCTCACGCGAAGTGGCGGTCCATCAGGTAGCCGCTCACGAGCTCCTTCGAGCGGAGTCGCATGCGGTCGAGCAACGAGCGACTGTTGGTGGTCACTACCACGGTCACCCCCGGGTCGTTGCGGAGCTCGATCAGGATATCGTGGACCAGGTTGGCGGTCGAGGCGTCGAGCCCCGAGTCCGGGTCGTCGCAGAAGAAGAAGTTCGGCTCGAGCGCAAGGGCTCGGGCCATCGCGACTCGCTTCCGCACCCCGAAGCTCAGGTGAGCGGGCAGTGCGTGGAGATCCGCCTGGCTCACGCGGAGCCGCGCCAACGCATCGCGCGCGCGCCGATCGATCTCCCGCGGATCGAGGTCGAGCACGTCCGCGTGGTATCGAAGCGGGAGCGCCACGTTGGCCAGAGTGCTGAGGTTGGAGATGAGCCCTCCGCCCTCGAAGACGTAGCCTCGTCGCACCCCTCGGCGGAAGAGCTCGCTCGGGCGCGCGAGGTCCGGTCGCTCCCCGGCGAGGGTGACGGTTCCGCTGGTCGTCGTGATGAGGCCCGCGCACACCTCGAGGAACGTGCTCTTGCCGACGCCACTCTCGCCCCCGACGAGGAGGCACTCCCCCCGCTGGACCTCGAGGTCGATTCCATTTAGCACGGTGAGATCGCCGTAGCGCAGGGTCGCCTGAGCGAGGGTGATCCCGTCCTTCACGAGGGTCGATTGTAGCAGCGACGGCGGGCTTGAACCGAGAAGGACAGGTGATCTATGGTTCGGCGTTTCGGAGAAGGGCCATGGAACACGGAGGACACGAGAAGGGGGCGAAGGGCCCCAACCGGCGCTTCGGCGGCACGCCGGTGGCGATGGCGATGGTGGGGATGGCCATGGCTTGGGCCACCCCGGGCCTCGCGCAGGGAGCTGCCGACCCAGGGACCGCGGAGCCAACCGCGGCGACGGCCTCGTTTCCGGAGCCGCCCATCGAGCCGGCAGCGGGCGCGTCCAACGCCGCTCCCGAGACCCCGCCGCCTACGACGGGCACCCCGACCGAACCTGCTGTCGTCCCACCTGCCGCTCCGCCGGGTGCCCCGCCGACCGCTGCGGGGCCAGCCCCTGCGGTGCGGGTCGTGGAACCCGTCGCTCCGGCCCCAGGGGCGGTGCCCGCCGAGTTCGAACCGCCAGCGGAACCAGAGCCCTACTACGGACGCCACTTGGCGCTGGGTGTCGGCACGGCCACCGGCCTCGGCATCATTTCTGCTGCGGTGAGGTTGCGCTTGAACTACGCGGCCCTCGAGCCCTCGCTCGGACTCGTGCCCATCTTGGCGATGAGCGCGGGGGCTCCCGAGTGCACCGAGATTGTCGTCGGCGTCCCCCCGCAGGCCGCCTTGTCGGCGCTCTTCTTCTTCGTCTCGGATCAGAAGAAGTTCGTTCCCGGCGTAAGGGTCGCCGCCAACTACATCTGGGAGCTCGGTTGGGGCGGCATGGCGGGATTCGAAGGCGAGCTTCGCATCAACCAACCCATTTCGCTCGGCTTCGGCGCCGGCCTTCGGGTCATCCCCGAAGGCGGCAGGTGGGCCGCGGAGAAGCTCAGTGAGAAGGTCTCCAGCGGGTGCTACCTCGAAGACATCGAGGACGACCCCACGAACATGGTCTTCCCCTACGTCAACTTCCAGTTGTTGGTGTACGCGCTCTGACCGCTGACGTCCTTGGGGCGAAGAACTCATCGATCCTGAGTCACGGTTCTCGGGACAGAGGCAAGTGGGGTTTCTTCCCATGCGCGGCCGCGGCGCCACCGTCGCGTGGCGCCGCGACGTTGGGAGGGGCTACGTGTGCCAACCCCGTCGGGTGGTTGACTTGCCGCAGCGATCAACCTGACTGCTGCTCGAGACCGCCGCGGCGGACGCTCTCGGCTTCGCGCGCCTCGTGGTCGGCGAGCACCCGTTCACGGCGAGCCAAGGCGAGGTCGTGGTCGACCATCATGTCGATGAGCTCGGCGAAGCCCACCTTCGGCGCCCAGCCGAGCCTCTCTCGCGCCTTCGTCGCGTCACCGAGGAGGAGATCCACCTCCGCCGGGCGGAGGTAGCGGGGGTCGAATTCCACGTGTTGGGCCGGATCGAGATCGAGCCGGGCGAACGTCGCGTCGAGGAATTCCCGCACCGAGTGGGTCTCGCCCGTGGCCACCACGTAGTCGTCGGGCCCATCCGCTTGCAGCATCCGCCACATCGCCTCCACGTAGTCGCCGGCGAACCCCCAGTCACGCTGCGCGTCGAGGTTGCCGAGGAAGAGCTTGTCCTGCAGCCCGAGCTTGATGCGCGTGGCCGCGCGGGTGATCTTCCGCGTCACGAAGGTCTCGCCCCGCCGCGGACTCTCGTGGTTGAAGAGGATGCCGTTGACCGCGAACATGCCGTAGGCCTCCCGGTAGTTCTGCGTGATGAAATAGGCATAGGCCTTGGCGCAGGCGTACGGGCTCCGCGGGTGGAACGGCGTGCTTTCTCGCTGCGGCACCTCGACGACCTTGCCGTAGAGCTCGCTGGAGGAGGCCTGATAGTACCGGGTCGCGAGGCCGAGGCGGTGGATGCACTCGAGGAGCCGCACCGCCCCCAGGGCCACGATCTCGCTCGTGTACTCTGGCACGTCGAAGCTCACTCGCACGTGGCTCTGCGCCGCGAGGTTATAGACCTCGTCGGGCTCGACTTGGCGCAGGATGGTCGCCAGCGAGGAGGCGTCGTTCAGATCCCCGTAGTGGAGACGGAGTCGCGCGTTCGGTTCGTGCGGATCTCGGTAGATGTGCTCGATTCGGTCCGTGTTGAAGCTCGACGACCGCCGCACGATCCCGTGCACCTCGTAGCCCTTCGCGAGCAGAAGCTCCGCGAGGTAGGAGCCATCCTGTCCCGTGATGCCCGTGATGAGCGCCCGCCGCTGTCGCATGGCACCGACGATAGCTCCGGTTCCCTGGGCTGGCGATGGGCCGCGGAGCTCTCCGTGCGCCGTCGGCAGCCGGCGTGGACCGGGCGGGCCGTCCCGGGTCCGCGATCCGCCTGCTCGGGGACCTTCTGCGGGAGGAGGGATCGGCGCCGTCCGCGTCCGGGCGCGGCGCGTGGCGAGCGCCGGTCCCGGGCTCGCCGGCTGGTCGAGGCACGGGGAAGAACCAAGGAGCTCTCGCGTGAAATCCGTGCAGGGGCCGGGTAGGCCCAGGGTTCGGGCACGACCCAATCAGGGAAATTTATGCCGTTTCGGTGGGGTTGTCCCCTCCCGCTGGCATGCCGGGGCTCGTTCCCTGGGGTTGGCAGAGGGGTCGCGTTCTGGCAGCGTCCGCGTCGCCGTTGCCCGGAGCGGCGCGGACCCACACTGCCTGGACTGACCGATGAAAGCGATGAAACCCTCGCGAGACGTGGGCGTAGTAGGCTACGGCGCCTATGTTCCTCGCTTTCGTCTGCCGTCGACGGAGGTGAGCCGAGTTTGGAGCGGGACCGCCGCGGGCGGTCCCGTAGCAGCGAAGTCCGTGCCCGGCCTCGACGAGGACGTGGTGACCATGTCGGTCGAGGCAGTACGGAGCGCCGTTCGGCGCGCCAGGATCGATCCGGCCGCGATCGGGGCGGTCTGGGTGGGCAGCGAGAGTCACCCCTACGCGGTCAAGCCCACGGGCACGATCGTGGCGGAAGCCATCGGCGCGGTGCCCGCGACGCTCGCTGCCGACCTCGAGTTCGCGTGCAAGGCCGGCACGGAGGCGATCGAGGCCGCGATCGGGCTGGTGGGGTCGGGGATGACCGACTACGCCGTTGCCGTCGGGATGGACACGGCCCAGGGGCGCCCCGGTGATGCGCTCGAGTACACGGCCGGTGCGGGTGGGGCAGCGTTCGTGATCGGCCCCGCCGCCGAGAGCGTCGCCATCCTCGAGGGGTCGCTCTCGTACGTGACCGACACGCCGGATTTCTGGCGCCGTCAGTACGCCCTCTACCCGGAGCACGGCGCTCGATTCACGGGAGTGCCGGCCTACTTCAAGCACGTCGGTGCTGCGGGTCGGGCCCTCATGGATGCCCTCGGGACGACCGCCGCGGACTACGCGCATGCGGTGTTCCACCAACCCAACACCAAGTTTCCGACCAAAGCCGCCAAGGACCTCGGGTTCTCGGCCGCGCAGCTTCGCCTGGGGATGCTCGCCAACGAGATCGGCAATACCTACGCCGGGGCGGCTATCCTGGGATTTACGGCCATCCTCGACGAGGCCAAGCCGGGGGATCGCGTGCTGGTGGTTTCGTTCGGCAGCGGAGCGGGCAGCGATGCCTTGAGCTTCCGGGTCACCGAGCGCATCACGGAGCTCCCGCGCGACATTCCGGCTACTCGGACCTACGTGGCGCGAGCGGTGCCGCTCGACTACGCGCTCTACGCGCGAAACCGCCGCAAGATCATGGTGGAGTGAGCAGCGGAGTGACGATGAGTGAAGTCTTCGCGGTAGGGATCGGGCAGACCGAGGTCGGCGAGCATTGGGATCGCTCGCTCCGCCAGCTCGGGGCGGCAGCGGCGCGGGCGGCGCTCGCCGACGCCGGGACCGATCGGGTAGACGCCCTCTACGTGGGAAATATGCTGGCGGGGGATCTCTCTGGCCAGCACCACCTCGGCCCCCTGATCGCCGAGCACGCGGGGCTCTTGGGGATCGAGGCGGTCGCGGTGGAGGCTGCCTGCGGATCCGGAGGGGCCGCCTTCCGGACCGCTTTCCTGGCGGTCGCGAGCGGGCACGTCGAGGCTGCGCTCGTCGTCGGTGTCGAGAAGATGACGGACCGTCCGGGCAAGGAGGTCACCCAGGGGCTGGTTACGGCCGCCGACGCCGATTTCGAGTCCCAGATCGGTCTGTCCTTCGTCGCCATCAACGCGCTGCTGATGCGTCGCTACCTCCTCGAGCACCGCGTCTCTCGCGACGATTTCGCGCCGTTCATCGTGAACGCCCATGCGAACGCCGTGCACAACCCGATGGCGATGTACCGCTTCGCGGTCTCCGCGGCCGAGTTCTCACGCCAAGCGATGGTGGCCGATCCGATCTCGGTTCTCGACAGCTCCCCCGTCTGCGATGGGGCAGCCGCGGTCCTTCTCTGCTCTCGGGATCGCGCCCGGGGCCTCGGCAGGAATGCAGCGCGGGTGCGGGCGTGCACGGTCGGCACCGATACGATCGCCCTCCACGACCGCCGTGATCCGCTGGAGCTCGCGGCCGCCGTGCGGAGCTCGCGGCGGGCGTACGAGCTCGCCGGGATCCAGCCGCGTGACATCGACCTCTTCGAGGCGCACGACGCCTTCTCGATCATGACAGCGTTGTCGTTGGAGGCGGCCGGATTCGCCGAGCGCGGCCGCGGCGTGGCGTTCGGGGCGAGTGGTGCGATCGCCATCGATGGTGACCTTCCGCTGAGCACGATGGGCGGCCTGAAGGCGCGGGGCCACCCCGTCGGCGCCACCGGCGTGTACCAGATCGCGGAGGTCCTGTTGCAGCTGCGTGGCGAGGCCGGTCAGAACCAGGTCAAGAACGCGACGCTCGGCATGGCCCAGAACATCGGCGGGAGCGGGGCCACCGTCGTCACCACCGTTCTCGAGGCCGTCCGCTAGGAGATCGTGCAATGGAAGTGCCACGACATTGGAGGACCCAGAGCGCTCGCTACGCGCTCGAGGGTACGGTCTGCCAGCGGTGCGGAGAGACCTCCTTTCCGCCTCGCGACCTCTGCTCGCGGTGCGGCTCCGGTGAGGTCATCGCCAAGCGCCTGAGTGGCCGCGGCGAGATCTACTCGTACTCGACCGTGTTTCAGGGTCCGAACGGCTTCGCGGAATACGCTCCCTATCTCGTTGCGCTCGTGCGCCTCGCGGAAGGCCCGCTCGTGGCCGCCCAGCTCACGGACGTCGACCCCGACGCGGTCCAGATTGGCATGCCGGTGGAGATGGTCACTCGCCGCCTGCGCGAGGATGGCCCGAAGGGGATCGTCGTCTACGGGTACAAGTTCCGCCCGCCGCTCGTGGCGGGATGACGGCGGCGCGCGTCCTGGCCCGCCGGTTCTCAGCGCCGCGCGGCGGCGGGCGCCTCTCCGTGCCCGCCGGGCGCGGCGCTAGAGCACCGATCAGGTTGCCGACCGCAACGGCAGTGCTGGAAACGCGTCCGTGCAAGGCGAGGACGCGTTTCCAGCGCTGCCTCTGGAGAGGTCTGCTGCCGGTTCGGTGCTCTAGGTTGTCGATTTGACGCAGCAATCAACCTGATTGCTGCTCTAGCGGTCGTCGCGTGCGTGACGGGTCTCAGTACGTGAACGTGTAGTGCTCGGATTCCCCATAGGCCGCGGGCAACGAACCCGAGAAGCTGCGGGTCACGCCGCCCGCCACCTCGATGGTGAAGGGACCGCCGCTGCGGGCGTCGAAATTGTCGACCCACACCTCGTAGGTTCCGCGCGCCGCCGTGCCGTCGAAGACGACGTTCTCGGCGTGCGCTGTCGTGCCGCACGAGCTGATGCACTGATCGACGTCGAGCTCGCCGCCCCCTGCCAAGCGGTTGCCGAAGAAGATCTCCGAGCCGTCCGGGGTGAGCACGTGGAGGTCGTAGTCCGAGTCCACGTTGAAGCCGAGCGAGACGCGCAAGGTCCCCTGGCCGACGCAGTACTCGTTGAAGCAGATAGAACCCGGGACGCATTCATCCGTTTCCGAGCACGGTTGGCCGACCGCGACGGTTCCGGTGCCGGTCTGAACCGTGGTGGAGCCACCTCCACCGCAATCGCATTCGTCGCAGTCATCGCCGAGGGAGAAGCAGCCGGGGATCGGGAGGGTGAGGAGAACGATCATTGCGGTGATTCGTCGGGTCATGCGCCCTGAAACGGACACCGGGGCGGGCGGTTAAGCCTCGCATCGATACTCGCTGCGCCTCGACGCCGAACGGGTTGACTCCGTATCATTCTGAACAGCGAATCGGTGTCAGCGTGGATCGTGCCTCGGGGGGCTCGGGTGGGGATGGGGCGTCGGTGCGCTCCGGTGTGCCCACAAGGCAGCGCCAGGTAGGAGACAGGTAGACTGGCTAGCGCGGGCCGGGCCCGCAACCCAAGCACGGCGCCGGATCGTGCCCGCGCTAGGTTTCTTCTTGGCGGGGGAGGCGAGCTCTCCCCCGCATCGGCCACCCCACGCGGCCCCCCCGCCTCGCTGCTCGATGAGCGGTGGGCGCCTCCGGCGCCGAGCCACCGCGCCGCCGAAAGCCCGCGCGTGGCGCGCGGATCCTCCGACCCAGAGCAGCAGTCGGGTTGATTGCTGCGTCAAATCGACAACCTAGAGCACCGAACCGGCAGCAGACCTCGCCCGAGGCGCGGTTGGAGACGAACCCTCGCTGGGCATGGGTACGTCTCCAGCGGCGCAGTTGCTGTTGGCATCCTGATCGGCGCACTGGTAGCTCAGGAACCGCACCCGCAGCCGGCGCTGACGATGCGCTCGCGCGCCGACTGCACCCGTTCGCGAGCGTCGTTGCAGGAGGCAGAGTCCTCCCCGGTGATGACGCAGATGCGCCTCGCAGCTCGGTTCATCGAGTCGAAGGCCCGGCAGGCGACGACGCAGGGTGGCTCCTCGCGCCTCGCCTTCTCTACGCGCGGGGGAGCGGAGGCAGGCGCGGGGCGCTCCATCGGGGATGCGGCGGGCGGGGCCGCTTCCCCGACGGCGTCCTGGTTGGGGTGCCGGGTGTCGACGTCGCTGTTCCGCTCCGCTTCGGCGGCCTCCGTGGCCGCTCCTTCGATCGCCGCATCGCCTGGAGCGCCCCCCGGGGCGGCGAGGACGGCGAGGAGCGTCCCCTCGTTGTCCGCAAGCGTCTGCTCGAGCTCCGCCAGCCGCTCTCCGCGAGGTATCGACGTCGGCGGAGGCGGTGGCTCCGCGTAGGTCGAGCTCGGCATCTTGCTTACGTTTCTGGCGCAGCCTGCGGTCACCAGGATGAGCAAGGGCAAGAGCTGGAACCGGTCTTTGAACCAGGCAGTCATCGCACGGATCCCTGGGGGACCTGGGCCAAGAACGTCTGCGGCCGGGTTGAGCTTACACGACCTCGGTGGAGGAGCGAACCATGGCGGACGGAGGCGCCGCCTGCTATCGAACGACTGGCCGCTGTCACGTCGGTCACTGCCATGGGTGCGCATCCGCTTTCCTTCGCGAGCCTCGATTTCGCGACCACCCCTTTTCTGGTCATCTGGGAGGTGACGCGGGCCTGTGGGCTCGCCTGCCAGCACTGTCGCGCGGAGGCGATGGACACCCGAGACCCCCTCGAGCTTACCACCGAGGAGGGGAAGGAACTCCTCGGCCAGATCCACGAGCTTGGCACGCCGGTGTGCGTCCTGTCCGGGGGTGACCCCCTCGAGCGTTCGGATCTGGCGGAGCTCGTGCGTCACGGCAAGTCCGTTGGCCTTCGGATGGCCACCATTCCGGCGGCGACGCCGAGGCTGACCCGCGAACGCCTGGTGGAGCTCGTTGCCGCGGGGCTCGATCAGGTCGCCTTCTCGCTCGACGGGTCCACCGCAGAGCGTCACGATGGGTTCCGGCAGGTCCCCGGGACCTTCGATCGTACTATCGAGGCCGTGGGGTTCGCGCACGAGATCGGGATTCCGCTCCAGATCAACACCACGTTCGCCGCCCACAACTACGACGACGTCGACCGGATGACCGAGCTCGTCGAATCGCTCCGGGTGGTGTTCTGGGAGATCTTCTCGCTGGTGCCGGTGGGGCGCGGGACGGTGCTCCGCCCGATGAGCGCGGTCGAGCACGAGGCGCTCTTCGCCAAGCTCTACGCGACGAGCATGAGGGCAGGCTTCATCGTCAAGGTCACGGAGGCGCCCCACTACCGCCGCTACGTGCTCGCCCAACGGGACCGCGGCGGCGGCTCCCGGCCGGGTGGAGGACACCCCGCCGGTGGCGAGCGCTCGGGCTCGGCGATCCCGGCTCAGCTCTCACGCGAGCTCTCTACTCACGAGTCGTTCGGCGCGCGCGCCAAGGGGATCAATTCCGGCAAGGGCTTCTGTTTCGTGTCCCATCTCGGGGAGGTGTTTCCGTCCGGCTTCTTTCCCGTGCCCGTGGGGAGCATCCGCGAGCGACCCCTGGCCGAGCTATACCGTGATACGGACCTGATGCGCGCACTGCGCGACCCGTCGCGTCTAGCGGGTCGTTGCGGCCGCTGCGAGTATGCCGACGTGTGCGGTGGCTCTCGGGCCCGCGCCTATGCCGTGCATGGCGATTGGTTCGCGGAGGACCCCGCGTGCCTGTACGAGCCGCCGCGCCGTTAGAGCACCGATCCGGTTGCCAATGGCAGCGGCGCCGCTGGAAGCCCATCCATGTGCTCGGCGCTTGCTCCGGGCAGTGGCGCGACGACCTCGAGGCATGCTGCATGGACGCCGCGGACGACCTCGATACCCGGGAAGTCGACGCTCCGTACGACGCGGGAACGACCGGGGACTGCTGTGACCCGAGCGACCCCTGCGACCGGGCCAACGACGGCCATCGTGACCGTGATGGCACCCAGACCTGGGATGCCGCCGCCGCGCCGGCGCTTGACCGGCGGGCGGGGTCCAGCAAGGCAGCCGACCGAACGCCGCGAGCTGGCCGTCGCCTCCACCGGTGACGGCTGGCGGGAGGTGACTAAGCCCGCGGCCCGAACGAGGCGATGAGATAGCCGCCCGACTTCTGATCCTTCTCGATCTCGAGCAATCCCCGCTGTTCCGCGTCCTCGAGGAGCGCGTTGAAGCTCCGATAGCCGTGGAACGTCTCGGAGAAGGTCGGGCGCTTGCGCTTGATCGTCTGCTTGACGGCCGACCCCCAGAGACTCTCGTCCCGGTCTCGGAAGAGCGCTTCTACCGTCTCCAGGACCAGCTCGAGGCCCTCCAGACGTCGCGATTCGACGTCGTCGTCCTTGGGGTCTTTGGCGTCCTTGGCGTCCTTGGCCTTGGCGCTCCGCGGCTTCGCCCGGCCGGTTTCGCCCTGCTCCTGGGCCTTGCCGCGACGCGCGACGGACTCCGTGGCGGTGCGCTTCTCCCGCACCAGGTCATCGTAGTAGATGAACTCGTCGCAGTTCGCGATCAGGAGGTCACTGCTCGAGTTCTTGACGCCCAACCCGATCACCCTCTTGTCGTTCTCCCGGAGCTTGCTCACGAGCGGGGAGAAGTCGCTGTCGCCGGAGACGATGGCGAAGATCTCGACGTGACTCTTCGTGTAGCAGAGGTCGAGCGCGTCGACCACGAGGCGGATGTCGGCCGAGTTCTTGCCGGAGTATGATACGTGTGGGATCTCGATGAGCTCGAACGCAGCCTCATGCAGCTTGCGGCGGTCGCCCTTGTAGCGATCCCAATCTGCGTAGGCTTTCTTCACGATGATCTTGCCCTTGTCGAGAAGACGCGTGATGACAAGCCCTACGTCGAAGCTCTCGAGCTTGGCGTCGCGGGCACCGAGGGCGACGTTCTCGAAGTCACAGTAGATCGCGATGTTCGGGGCGGAGGTACTGATTGGCGTCACCGGCAACGCTTAACACGGGTCGGCGCAGGCGGGCTACGTTCGCGGCTGGGTTCGGTTCCGAGGGGTCGGCGGGTGCTGCCGTCGGGAGGCGCCGATCCTCGACCTCCCGGGCGTGGGGGCGGGTATTCCCAGCCCCTCGCTGCCCGTGGCGCGGTGGTGCCTCGAAGACGTAGCTCAGGGCACCGGATCGGTACCGAAGCGGGGTCCGGGCGTGTTTCGCGCCCGCTCGAGCGCCTTGGGGAGACGATCGTCCCCGCGGAGGCATCCCCAGCAGTCGACCTGCCGGAGGCCGAAGGGGCCCACCCGGCAGTACTCCACCTTCGTCAGCTTCGCGAGGTGGGGCTCGGATCGCTCGTCCGCGTGAGCGACCGCATCTTCCATGAGGTTCTTGTACTCAAGGCAGGGCTTGCCGGGGCGGAGCCCGATCGCAATCGAGAGGGGCAAGGAGAGCTGCGGGCGCAGACCTTCGCTCCGTAGCCGTTCGTCGGCGAGGTTCGCCGTGGCACGTCGCTCGGGCACCTTCTGTCCCGCACGCCACACGTCGTAGAGGATGTCGGCGCCCTGGCCGCCCATCCGCGCGGCGAGCTCCACCGCGACCCCGCCGAGCTCGCTGTGGTCCGCCCCACGGCGGACCAACGCGCCGAGCGCGGGGTCGCCGATCAGGGTGGGGTCCGCGGCGATCGCGCGGCGGGCGGCGTGGAGGGCGCTGGCGAGGTCGTCGGCGTGGCCGAGGGCGATCGCGCGCCAGTCTGCCGCGGACCGCTCCCCTTCGGGGCGGGTGGCGGCGGCGCTCGCCGCTTCGGCCAGGGTCATCTTCGGCGTCGCCTCCCCGTCGACGGTGTCCGCCGAGGCCATGGCCACGCGCTCGTTGTGTCCCGTGGAGCTCGCGGCGGACCGAGAGAGGAGCGCGCTCGTCACGAAGATGCCACCCAGGGAGAGGAACGCGCTCGCGACGACCAGCGCCCACACCGGCACCAGCTGCCCGCCCAGCTCGAGCTCGCGGGTCAAGGCGGCGCGAAGCTCCGGGAGGCTCCGCGGGAGGGCGGGTCGGATCCGATGGAGCAGAGCCGGCAGGCCCCCGTTCGGGAGCTGCAGGATCGTCGGTGAGAATGCCATCGCGTCGTCGGCGCGGGAAGCAGGCTGGGCGCCTGCCGCCTCCGCCGTCGTGGCCAATTGTCGGAGCGTCGTCTCCACGACTCTGGCATCCGCCGGCCGATCATCGGGGCGCTTCTCGAGCAGTTGCTGGACCAAGGTTCCCAATGGTCTGGGCACCGAGGGGGGCAGGGGAGGAGGTCGCGCCGTCATGTGCTGGGCGAGGATCGCGATGACCTCGTCGCTGTGGAACGGGGTCGTCCCCGCCAGCATCTCGTAGAGCAGGATCCCGAGCGCGTAGAGGTCGGCACGGTGATCGACCGCCACTCCCATCGCCTGCTCGGGGGACATGTACTCGGGCGTGCCGAAGACGGAGCCGAACTTCGTCAGCGCTGGCTGTCCTGGCAGGCTTCCCGCGGCGACCTTTGCGATCCCGAAATCGAGCACCTTCACGTGCTCCGGGCTATCGGGACGTTCCACCAGCATCACGTTGTCCGGCTTCAGGTCGCGGTGGACGATGCCCTGGGCATGGGCCTCGCCGAGGGCGCTCGCGACTTGCGCCGCGATCCGCGCAGCACGGTCCGGCGCGAGCGCGCCCTCGGCGTCGAGCAGGTCCCGCAGGCTTCGGCCCTCGACGTACTCGAGCGTGAGGTAGTACGCCCCGTTCTCCAGCTTGCCGAAATCCGTAGCTGCCACCACGTTCGGGTGCTCGACGCGGGAGGCCGCGATCGCCTCGCGCTCGAAGCGCGCGACCACCTCGGGCACCGACGTCATTTCTCGGTGCAGGACCTTCAGGGCGATGGTCTTGCGCATGTGAACGTGCTCGGCACGGTAGACGGCGCCCATCCCCCCGGTGCCGAGGAGGTGATGCACCCGGTATCGGCCGGCGACGATCTGACCGACGAGCTCGTCCGCGGCCTCGTTGTCTCCGTCTTCACCATCGAGGGCCGCTCCACGGTCGACTGCCGACGGCGGTTCGGCATCAGACGCCCGCGCGCCGGGCCTCCGCGGCTCGAAGCCAGGGGCGAGGGTGGCCTGCGCCGCCGACTCGACGACGCTCGACGCATGGGGCGGCGGCTGGCCCGCTCGCACGGCCCCCACATCGTGCTGCATCGTGCGCGCGTCCGGATAGCGGGCGTTGCGATCGAAGCCAACCGCGAGATCGATCACTGCTGCCAGTCCCGCGGGCGCCGTCGGGCACACCTTGGCGAACGGGGGCGCGGGGCGAGTAGCCATCGCGGAAATCAAGGCGGTGTCGGTGTCTGCCTCGTGGACGCGGCGGCCGGCGACGAGCCGAAAGAGGATCGCTCCGAGGGCGAAAAGGTCGGTACGGCCATCGATCTCGGAGGTCCTTCCCGCCGCCTGCTCGGGCGACATGTACGCCGCGGTGCCGATGGTGACCCCGGTGCGGGTCCCACTCTCCTGGCCGGGAACGACCAGACGCGCGATTCCGAAATCGAGGAGCCTGACCGAGCCCTCACGGGTGAGGAAGATGTTGTCGGGCTTCAGGTCACGGTGCACGACGCCCGCCGCGTGCGCTGCGGCCAGCACATCCAGCACCTGGTCGGCGATCCCCAAGAGGTCCGCGATGGGGATGTTCCCGAGACGCTGCGCGCGCGCCCCGAGCGTCTCGCCGTTCAAGAGCTCCATGGCGATGTAGGCCGTCTCGGGATCCTGCGCGTTCTCGTCCAGCAAGCGGACGATCCCGGGGTGATCGACGCGGGCCGCCAGCTTGGCCTCCCGCACGAAGCGTTGGCGGAGATCCTCCCGCTTGGCGACCTCTTCGTGCAGCACCTTGACTGCGGCGCGCTCACCCACCTCGCCTGTCGCCGCGTAGACGGTGGCGCTCGCCCCTACGCCGATCACATGCTCGAGCCGCCACTTGCCCCCGATGGTCGTTCCGAGCCGTTCGGTCGTTGCTTTCGCACCTACCCGCAAGCGTCTTCCTCCACGGCACGAGCCGCTGTCAACGAGGGTACCGCGGTCGCCTCTCGGCACCACGTCTGATGTTGGTGGCGCGATCCAGGGTGGGATTACGGGCGCACGCTGGAGGTCGGCCGCCCAGCCACCACGTCGGCCCTCGCCAGACTGAACGTCGGCACACCCGTTGGTTCCGTCCCCGAGTGGGGTGAGCGAGCGACCGACCTCGGTGCCGAGCGTGCCGCATCGGGACCGCGGTTTCCGAGGGTGAGCTTGCTACGGTCGCCGACCGCCACTATTACGCGCACCAAACACCGGGTACGGGCGGCGAGGCCGCTCCCGGCGCCTCGGAGGTCCGAGCCAGCCGCGACCCGGCACCCGTGTCGGAGCCAACCTCCGCCAACGCCCCCCCCGATAGAGAGGTACTCGAGATGACCATCAAGGTAGGAATCAACGGCTTTGGACGCATCGGCCGCCTCGTGTTCCGTGCTGCGCAGGGCCGCCAGGACATGGAGATTGTCGGGATCAACGACATCATCGACGCGAGCTACATGGCGTACATGCTCCGCTACGACTCCACGCACGGTCCCTTCAAGGGCTCGGTGGACGTCAAGGACGGCAAGCTCATGGTGAACGGCAAGGCCATCCGAGTCACGTCGGAACGGGATCCCGCCAACCTCAAGTGGGGTGACATCGGCGCGGAGTACGTGGTCGAGTCCACGGGGCTCTTCCTCGACGATGTGAAGGCCCGCGCGCACATCAAGGCAGGCGCCAAGCGCGTCGTGATGTCCGCACCATCGAAGGACGAGACGCCCATGTTCGTGATGGGGGTCAACCACCTGAGCTACGCAGGCCAGGACATCGTCTCGAATGCTTCGTGCACCACCAATTGCCTCGCACCCCTCGCCAAGGTGGTGCACGACACGTTCGGTATCCTCGAGGGGCTGATGACGACCGTGCACTCGGTCACGTCGACCCAGAAGACCGTGGACTCCCCCTCCTCCAAGGACTGGCGTGGTGGTCGCGGTGCCAGTCAGAACATCATCCCCTCCTCGACGGGCGCGGCGAAGGCGGTGGGCAAGGTGATCCCGGCGCTCAAGGGCAAGTTGACGGGCATGGCGCTTCGCGTCCCCACCCCGAACGTCTCTGTGGTTGACCTCACGGCTCGCCTTGCCAAGGAGACGACCTACGAAGACATCGCTGCGGCACTCAAGGCGGCCTCCGAGGGCGATCTCAAGGGCATCCTTGGCTACACCGAGGATGACGTCGTCTCCTCCGATTTCATCACCGATCCTCGCACCTCGATCTTCGACAAGAAGGCCGGCATCCAGCTTAGCCCGACCTTCGTGAAGCTCGTGGCCTGGTACGACAACGAGTGGGGCTACTCAAACAAGGTGAACGACCTCATCGTCTACATGGCGACGAGCGGGAAGTGAACCGCTGAGGGCGTGACCCTCTGACGCGAGCCCGGGCCTTGGTCCGGGCTCGCGGCGTTCTTCTCGTCGCCAGTCGGGGGCGAAGGAGACGAGGTCTACCTCTCGTCCTCACCGCTCCGCTTGCGCTCGCGCTTGGTCTCGGCGCGGTGGCGCTTCGCGGTGAGCCGCGCGCGCACGGCACCTCGCGGCACCCGCGTCGGGCGGCGGATCCTCGGTGGAGCGAGCGCCGCACGGATGAGCTCGGCGAGGCGCTCGCGGGCGTCGCGGAGGTTGCGGAGCTGGTTGCGGCTCGCCTGCGCTACCATCACGATCGATCCGTCCGCATCGAGCCGATTCCCAGCCAGCGCTCGGAGTCGTTCCTTGGTCGGCTCGTCGAGGGCGAGCGTCGTCGCGAGGCAGAAGCGCAGCTCCACCTTGCTCGAGACCTTGTTGACGTTCTGTCCACCAGGACCGCTCGAACGCACCGCGCTCCACGCGAGGTCGCTCGCGGGGATGGTGACGCGGGCGCCAACCACGAGGTCGCTCGACATGGCGGACTACAGTCTAGCGGGGTTGGCACCCCAGCCCAACTACTGCGAGCAGGTCTCGCGCGGCGGAAGTTCGACGGGATAGCGGACGGGTCCACGAGTACGCGCGGGCGAAGGTGGAGGTCCAGCTCCCGGCCCAGCTCCCGCCCCGGCTCCTGCTGGAGTGCCCCAATGCCCGTCTTCTCATGATGGAACGGTGATCTAGCCCCTCCCGCCTCTCCCTTTACAACCCCGAGGCGAGTGGTCACGATCCCACCTGGATTGCCTCCTTCGCTGATCACGGCGGCCGCGGCGGGCGCGGCTTCGGGCAAGAACCCCTGGTTGCCGTTCGGGGTGCTGTTCTTGCTCGCGATGTTCGCTCGGGTCCCCGAGTTCATGATGGAGCCGGGACTTCATCGTGGGCTCCATGGCATGATGCCCGCCGAGGTCTTCCTGGGGCTCGCGGTCGCCTTTCTGACGCTCGCCGTGCTCGATTCCTTCGCGGACAAGCTCAGCTGGATCGAGTGTTGGCTCACCCCTCTCTCGGCGGCGTGGCGACCGTTCGCCGCCGTCGGCGTCTCCTTCCTCATCGCCCATGCGGTGGCGGTGGGCGAGGACCCGGCGCTCGCGCCCGCGCTACCGCTCCCCGAGGTGGCGGCGCTCGCTCGCGGGGAAACGGCCCCCGCTCTCTTGGGTGGCTTCGGTTCGGCGGCGCTCGGCGCGTCCGCGGAGACGCCAGCGGCGCTGGCGCCGATCGCACACGCGGCCACGAGCTGGCTGCTCTACGTTTTCACCCTCGTCGTCGGGACTGCCTTTGGCCTCCTGGCGACCGTAGGCAAGATCGGGACGCGCTTCGTGCTGGCGTTCATCCCCATCCCGCACCTCAAGCTCGCCCATTCTTGCCTCGACGACGTCTTCGCCTTCTGTGTCACCGTCCTGGGGCTATTCCTCGACAGCGGCCCCTTGTCCTGGTTCGCGATGGCTGCCGGCGCCGTTTACCTCGTTATCGGGGCGTTCGCCGGTCCGACCCTCGCGCGGCTCACGGTGATCCAGTTTCGTACCGCGTATCACCTCGTGAGCAAGGCGCGCCGCAGGCTCGCGGGAGAAGCACGCGGGCTCCCCGACCCACCGCCGTGGGTGCGGCGGCTCCTCGTGGCCCGTGGCGAGGACCCTGCCGCGGCGGTGGTGTACCCGGTCTACGCCTACCGAACGCCGGGCATCGGGTTCTGTCGGGTGGGCTTCCTCGTGTGGCTGCCGTCCGGGCTGTGCTTCGTTACCCGCGGCCTCTTCCGGCCTCGCACGCTTGCCATCCCGACCTCTCGGATCGCTCGGGTGGGGTTCGCGGACACCGTGACCGTACGTCAGCTCGTCGTCGTGGACGAGTCCGAGCCTGGTCGGGCACGGGAGCACGTGTTCTCGCTGTTCCCCGCGCTCGGCTCGGAGGTGGAGCTCGCGCTCGCTCGCGGCGCTGAAACCGCGGGGTGGGAGCAGGTTCGGCCGCGGTCGCCAACGGCGCGGCGGGGGCTCCCGGGTAGCGCCGACATGGCGCTCGGAGGGCGCTACGTTGCGGCCACGAACGCCGGCAGCCTGAACCTCCAGGGGTTGGTGACGGTCTTCACCGCGGCGGGGATTGGCATCCTCACCGTCGGCGCCTTCGTGCCGATCGGTGCGGGGTACCTCCTGTCCCCATTCAAGCCGCGATTCTTGATCGCGCTCGTCGTGAGCATCTACCTCTCGCTCCTCGCGCTGACCGGCGCGGGGTGGCCCGTCGCCGTGTTCTATGGCGTCGTCCTGAACGTGGTCGTCCTCCGCGATCTCGCCCGTCAGGCGGTGAAGGCGCACGTTGATGGGTATGTCGACCGGGAGACCTTCCTCCCGCCGGTGTGCGGTACCGTCTTCGTCCCGCGAGCTCGGGTGATGAACGACGAGGATCGCGGCGCTGGCGAGTCGATTGATCCATACGTGAACGGCTCGTGGCGCAAGGTGGTGCGGGCGTTGCGACGCGAACGGACCGAGCAGGCCGGCGCGTAGGACCCTGGGTCCCCCGCCAATCCCCCCCTGATCTACTGCATCCGTTCACGGAGTCCTGACCTGAAACGACCGGCCGAGATCCGCTCCGCCGGCGGGGCCCCGCGCTCCGGGACCCAACGCGGGCCTCGAGCACCGGTCAGGTTGCCCACAGCAACGGCGCCGCTGGAAACGTACCCTGCCCGACGAGGGCACGTTTCCAACGGCGCCTCGGACGAGTTCTGCTGCCGGTTCGGTGCTCTAGGTTGTTGATTTGACGCAGCAATCAACCTGATTGCTGCTCTAGGCGCGTTGGGGAGAGCGTGGGGTTTGCTCCTGCGCTCCGGTGCTCACGTACCGCTCCCGTAGCGAAGCGATGGTTTCTCGATGCGACATCGAAACCCCCATCGCTTCCAGCGCGGACCTGTCGTTGACCCTCAGTATGCGTGCCGTTGATAGGTGGCGTATCGCACCAGGAAGTCGCCGGCGTCGAACTGGGTCGGTGAGAGCTCCCGGATCCCGTCCTCGCCAAACTCCAGGATCCGGGTGGCGACCTGGCTCACCATCTGTCGATCGTGGGTGACGAAGAGAACGGTTCCCTCGTAGTCGACCAGTCCCTGGGTGAGCGACCGGATCGCTTCCAGATCGAGGTGGTTGTTCGGCTCGTCGAGGAGGAGCACATTTGCCTGGAGGATCATCAATCGCGCCAGCAGCAGCCGCACCGTCTCCCCACCGCTCAGGACTTCAGTGGCCTTGAAGCACTCGTCGCGCGTGAAGAGCAGCCGGCCGAAGAGGGCTCGGAGCTCCTCTTCCTTCGCGGTGTTGTTCCAGCGCCACACCCAGGAGTGCGCCGTCTCGTCGCTCTTCTCGATGAGCTCCCCGTGATCCTGCGGCATGTAGCCGAGGTGGGCCTCGTGTCCCCAGTCGATCTTGCCCGCATCCGGCTCGAGGACACCGGCGATCATCTTCAACAGCGTGGTCTTGCCCACGCCGTTGGCGCCCACGATCGCGATCTTGTCCTTGCGGAACACGTTGAGCTGGAAGTCCTCGCAAATCGTCTTGGCGTCGTACCGCTTGGTGAGGCCATCGACGGTGAGGATCTGGCGCCCGCTCGGGCGTCGCTGCTCGAACCGGATGAAGGGGCGCTGGATGTTCGAGCGCTTGAGGTCGAGGAGCAGCTTCTTCTCGCGCTCCAGGGCCTTCTCGCGCGACCTGGCCTGGCTGGCGCGCGACCCCGATCGGAAGCGCTGCACGAATTCCTGGAGATCGACGATCTTCTTCTGTCGCGCCGAGTGTGCGAACTCGAGGGAGGATCGGGCCTCGGCCTTCGCCTCCACCATGTCGTCGTAGTTCCCGTTGTAGAGAATGATGGTCTCGTAGTCGATGTCCGCGATCTTCGTGCACACCTCGTTGAGGAAGTGCCGATCGTGGCTGATGACGACGAGGGTGCCCCGGTAGTCGAGGAGGAACCCCTCGAGCCAGCGGATGCTCGCGATGTCCAGGGCATTCGTGGGTTCGTCGAGCAGCAAGGCCTCGGGCTTGCCGAACAGCGCTTGGGCGAGGAGGACCCGCACCTTGTAGCCGCCGACCAGGGTCGACATCGTGTCCGTGTGCTGCGCCTCGGGGATCCCCAGTCCCTCGAGGAGCTGAGTGGCTTCCGACTCGGCTGCGTAGCCGTCCTCTTCGGCGATGATCCCCTCCAGCTCACCGAGCCGCATCCCGTCTTCGTCGGTCAGGGTGTCGCCGCGGGAGAGGAGGGTTTCTTTCTCGGACATCGCCGCCCACAACGGCTCGTTGCCCATCATCACGACGTCGATGATGCGTACGCTCTCGTAGCGGAAGTGGTCCTGGCGAAGGATACCGAGGCGCTTCGGTCGCGACACCCGCCCGGCGTTCGCCTCGAGATCGCCCGAGACGATGCGCATGAACGTGGTTTTTCCAGAGCCGTTGGGACCGGTCAGGCCGTAGCGCTCACCACCGTTGAACGTGACGTTCACGTTCTGGAACAAGAGCTGGCCGCCGAATCCCATGGAAAGATCCGTGATCGTAATCATGCCGGTTTCCTTCGCGCGGGAGCGGCACTGGGTAGGGCGGGCGCGTCAGCGGCGCGGAACCCAGGCGGCGCCGGAACCTAGCAGACCGGAGCTTGGCATGCCACGCGTCTCGAGGGTCTCTTGACGAGCCCTGGCCGTCGCGGTAACCGGCCCGGCGTATCTGTGCCCCTACCTTTGGTCAAGGCACCTGGAGTCAAGGTATGACGATTCTACCCGGAAAAGCTCTCGTCGCTCAGGGCGGCGGTCCCACTGCGGTCATCAATCAGAGCCTCGTCGGCGTGGTCCTCGAGGCGCGGAAGTTCCCCGAGATCCGGCGCGTGTACGGGGCTCGGCACGGCGTACGCGGTATCCTCAATGAGGATTTCGTAGATCTCACGCAAGCGACCACGCACAACCTCGAGCAGGTGGCGCAGACGCCGGCGTCCGCGCTCGGCTCCACGCGAGACAAGCCTGACGAGGACTACTGCGGGAAGCTCTTCGACGTCCTGCAGGCGCACGAGATCCGATACTTCTTCTACGTCGGCGGCAACGACTCTTCGGACACCTGTCGCATCGTCAACGAGCAGGCCAATCGGGCGGGGTACGAGCTTCGCACCGTGCACGTGCCCAAGACGATCGACAACGACCTCGTGGGCACCGACCACTGTCCGGGCTATGGCTCGGCCGCGAAGTTCGTCGCGCAGGCGTTCGCCGGCTGTAACGAGGACAACCGCGCGCTCCCCGGCGTCTACGTGGCGGTCGTCATGGGGCGTCACGCGGGCTTCCTCACGGCGGCCTCCGCGCTCGCCAAGAAGTTCCCGGATGACGGTCCGCATCTCGTTTACCTCCCCGAGCGCGCCTTCGATCCGGAGAAGTTCATAGCCGACGTCGAGTCGGTCTACGCGAGGTACGGACGCTGCATCGTTGCAGTCTCCGAGGGCGTCCAGGACAAGGACGGCAAGCCCATCATGACCACGTTGGCGCAAGGCGCCGTCGAGAAGGACGCGCACGGAAACGTCCAGCTGTCCGGCACAGGCGCGCTCGGCGATCTACTCGCTGGGTACGTCAAGAGCCACACCAAGATCAAGCGGGTGCGTGCCGACACGCTCGGCTATCTCCAGCGGTCGTTCCTCGGCTGCGTGAGCGAGGTGGATCAGCGGGAGGCTCGTGAGGTCGGCGAGAAGGCAGTGCAGTACGCGGCCTGGCACAACATCGACGGCTCGGTCGCCATGAATCGGGTTGGCGACTATGCGATCGAGTACAAGCTCATCAAGCTCGAAGAGGTCGCGGCCAAGACGAAGCACATGCCCGCCGCATTCATCAACGAGGCGGGCAACGGTATCACCCCTGCGTTCCTCGCCTATGCGCGGCCGCTGGTCGGGAACCTTGCCACGACCGACCGCATCGTCGCGCCGCCTGTCAAGAAGATACTGAACCGCGGCTAGACCGCGACGACCGGCGCCTGCTGGACTCCCTGGAGCATCATTCGGCGGCCGAACCCTAGAGCAGCAATCGGGTTGATTGCTGCGTCAAATCAGCGACCTAGAGCACCGAACCGGCAGCAGACGTGACCAGAGGCAGCGCGGGAAACGCGTCCTCGCCTCGTATGGACGCGTTTTCAGCGCTGCCGTTGCTGTTGGCAACCCGATCGGTGCTCCAGGGGCCCCCTGGAAGACGGTCTCCCTGGCACGAGTCCAGGGGCGAGCGGGCGTCCTCCAGGGCTCCGCGGCCGGGATCCAGGTCCGGATCGCTGTTCCACGCCCATGCAGCGGAGGCGGGGTGGGACCCGGGAGGGACCTCGATTGGTCGCCGCACTGGGGCTGACTGGCGGCCCAGGGCGGCGGGGGCCCGCGCGGCAGGTGCGGTTCTGGACGGGGCTCGCGGTCGGCGGGGGACGTGCCACGGCGACGATCCTCGGCGCTCCGGGCCTCAGCGCTCGAGGTTGCCACGCCGAACTTGCTCCAGGCTCCCCACCGAGCTACTCGAACGCGCGGAACGACTCCGGTCTCGGCTTGGCCGCTGCCCGAAATCGTTCCGATCCTAGCTCTCCGGCTCTGCCCGCGCCGAGCGCCGGCGGCGTTTTCGAGTATACGCCGGGCTCCTGCGCGCCAGCCCATCGCGCTCGCCCCGTTCAGGGACGGCGATGGAGCCCGAGCGCCGCGCCCCAACGACTCTTCCGTCGATGTTCGAGCGGCGTCACCCCGCCCACCTGGACCGAACCCCCCCAACCTCGAGACGAAGAACCATGACGACCGTAAGTTACAAGGACCTAGGCCTAGTCAACACGCGCGCGATGTTCAAGCACGCGAACGAGAACGGCTACGCCGTTCCCGCGTACAACTTCAACAACATGGAGCAGCTCCAGGCGATCGTGATGGGCTGCGCGGAGTCGGACTCGCCGTTCATCCTCCAGGTCTCTTCGGGGGCTCGGAAGTACGCGAACCAGACGCTGCTCCGGTACATGGCGCAGGGTGCCGCGGAGATGATCCGCGAGAAGAACCCGCACCTGCGGTTTGCCCTCCATCTCGATCATGGCGACACCCTGGACCTCTGCAAATCCTGCATCGACACCGGGTTCTCGTCCGTGATGATCGACGGCTCGCACCACTCGTTCGAGAAGAACATCGAGCTCACCAAGCAGGTCGTCGAGTACGCGCACGCGCACGACGTCACGGTCGAGGGCGAACTCGGTGTGCTCGCCGGCATCGAGGACGACGTCGTGGCCGCGAAGTCCGTCTACACCCAGCCCGAGGACGTCGAGAAGTTCGTGCAGAGCACGGGGGTGGACTCGCTCGCCATCTCGATCGGCACCTCGCATGGCGCCTACAAGTTCAAGCCCGAACAGTGCAAGTTGAACGCCCAGGGCGTGCTCGAGCCCCCACCCCTCCGGTTCGACATCCTCGAGGAGATCGAGCGCCGCATCCCCGGCTTCCCGATCGTGCTCCACGGGTCCTCGAGCGTGCTCCCTGCTTACGTTGACCTCATCAACAAGAACGGCGGCAAGCTCACCGCGGCGGTCGGCATCCCGGCCGAGCAGCTCCGGCGCGCGGCCAAGTCGGCCGTCTGCAAGATCAATATCGATTCGGACGGGCGCCTCGCCATGACGGCGATCATTCGTAAGGTCTTCGCCGAGAACCCCGGCGAGTTCGATCCGCGCAAGTACCTCGGCCCCGCGCGGGACGAGCTGAAGAAGATGATTGTCGAGAAGAACAAGACAGTCCTCGGCTCCGCCGGCCAGGGCAAGGGCATCTTCGCGTAGTCCTCGCTGCTCACCCTCACCGGCCGGGAGCACCGCGCTCCCGGCTGGGGGGAGCGCGGTGCCCGCGGGGATCGCGAGCGTCTTCGTCGCCGGTTCGAGGGCGCCGGCGCCAAGCTCCTCGTCCTTGACGGCCCGACACCGAGCGCGGGAGCGGCACCCGAACACCGACGGGGCGGCGGACCGTGACGGAGCCCAGCGCGGCAGCGCCGTCGGTGCTGGCAAGTGGATCAGTGCTCTAGGCTGGAGGCCGGACCGGCGCCACGGGTTCCTGGTCCGTCGCGGCAGCCGATCCGACCACCGCTCGAGGAGGCCGCCTGGGTGGGGGGTCGTTCGTCACCGTTGGTGGTCACGGTTGGCGCCCAACCACGAACCCGCCGTGGCCGTGATTTCGATGTTCTTTCGTTGCCGACCTTCGGCTACACCATCGACACCACACGTCGGGTTGGAGGAATTTCCATGAACAAGCTCTTCATCGAGGATTTGGACGTTGCCGGCAAGAAGGTCATCGTTCGAGTGGACTTCAACGTGCCGCTCAAGGACGGCGCGGTCGAGAACGACAAGCGCCTCGTCGAGTCGCTTCCCACCATCAAGTACCTGGTCAGCAAGGGCGCGAGGGTCATCCTGATGAGCCACCTCGGGCGACCCGATGGTCAGGTGGTCGAGGGCATGCGGATGGCGCCCGTCGCGAAGCGTCTCGGGGAACTGCTCGACAAGCCGGTCGCGGCCACCAGGGACTGCGTCGGCGCCGAGGTCGAAGCGGCGGTGGCGGCCATGGCGGAGGGTGACGTGCTCGTGCTCGAGAACCTTCGCTTCCACGCGGCGGAGGAGGAGAACGACGCGGCCTTCGCCAAGCAGCTCGCGTCCCTCGCCGACGTGTACGTGAACGACGCCTTCGGCACCGCGCACCGGGCGCACGCCTCCACCGCGGGGATCACCAAACACCTAGCCAAGTGCGCGTCGGGCTACCTCATGAAGAAGGAGCTCGATTTCCTCGGCAACGCGCTCTCGAACCCGGTGCGTCCGTTCGTCGCTATCATCGGTGGTGCCAAGATCTCGGGGAAGATCGACGTGGTCGAGGCGCTGCTCCCCAAGGTAGACAAGCTCCTGATCGGCGGTGGCATGGCCTACACGTTCTTCAAGGCGCAGGGCCTGGAGGTCGGCAAGAGCCTCGTCGAAGCCGACAAGATCGACCTCGCCAGGAGCCTCCTCGCCAAGGGTGGCGACAAGCTGGTGCTGCCCGTGGACTGTCGCGTCTCACCCCAGTTCGACTTCAAGGCGCGGACGGTGGGCGTGGTGACGGAGGTGGCGAAGGAAGCGATCCCCGCTGACCAGCAGAGCCTTGACATCGGACCGAAGTCGGAAGCGCTGTTCGCCGAGGTCGTCCGCGGGGCCAAGACCGTCGTCTGGAACGGGCCCATGGGGGTGTTCGAGATCGACGCCACCGCGAAGGGCACCATGGTGATCGCCCAGGCGCTCGCGGACGCGACCCAGCAGAGCGGGGCCGTGACCGTCATCGGCGGCGGCGACAGCGCTTCTGCCATCAAGAAGGCGGGCCTGAGCAAGAAGGTGAGCCACGTGTCGACCGGTGGCGGCGCCTCCCTCGAATTCCTCGAGGGCAAGGAGCTCCCGGGCGTGGTCGCCCTCACCGACAAGTGAGCGATTCGACGACCGATCTGGCCGGCGAGTGATCGGCAGCGAGCGCTGCAGGCAGCGGCGCCCGCGGTTCCCTCCCGCCACATCCCCGAAACCGAGGAGCACAAGCAATGCGACAGAGGATCATCGCCGGCAACTGGAAGATGAACAAGACCATTCCCGAGGCGATCGAGCTCGCCAAGGGCGTCGTCGAGGCGACGAAGGGCACGGCCGCGGAGGTCGTCGTATGTCCGACCTTCGTGTGTCTCGCTGCCGTCAACGAGGTCGTGAAGGGCACACACGTCGCGCTCGGGGCACAGGATGTGCACTGGGAGAAGAGCGGCGCGTTCACCGGGAAGGTGAGCTCGGACATGCTCCTCAGCGCTGGAGTGAAGTACGTCATCATCGGGCACAGCGAGCAGCGGACGTACTTCCACGAGACGAATGAGACGGTGAACAAGAAGGTCAAGGCTGCGCTCGCTGCGGGGCTTCTGCCCATCATCTGCGTGGGTGAGACGCTCGCCGAGCGGGAGGCCGGGAGGACCAACGCGGTCGTGGAGGATCACGTGGTGGGCGCCTACGCGGGGCTGTCGGTCGCCGACGCGATGAAGACCGTCATCGCCTACGAGCCCGTGTGGGCCATCGGGACCGGCAAGGTGGCGACACCCGACCAGGCGCAGGACGTCCATGCGTTCATCCGCGGTGGCCTGCTCCAGCGCCTCTATGGTGCGGACGTCGCGGCCGCGCTTCGCGTCCAGTACGGCGGCAGCATGAAGGCGGACAACGCGAAGGAGCTCCTCGCCAAGGCCGACATCGACGGCGGCCTCATCGGTGGTGCCTCGCTCAAGGCCAGCGATTTCGCCGGTATCGTCAACGCGTGACCACGCCCGGCGCCGCGCGCGATCCAGGTCTTGGGTTGCGCGCGGGCGGCGATCGGGTCGAGCACTGGGCCCCGGTACCCGGGCGGTCACCCCATCCCATCCCGATGGGGCGCTCGCCGGGTCGTTGGGGCTCGCGGTGGTTCTTCAACGTGACGGGTTTGCCCGCCCGCGGCGGCGGAGCATCACCGTTAGCCCTGCCAAGAGCAGCGCCGCCAGGCTTCCCCGGTGCTGGTGATCGCTGCCGCCAGCGACACGGCAGCTGCACCCTTCATCCGTCGGTTCGTCGTCACCCGTGCCCAAGCTGCCCCCGGTACCGGGGTCCGTGATGGTGGCTCCGTAGCCACCGGTTCCCGTACCCCCGCTCGAGGCGCCACCGGTCAGCGCGCCACCCGAGGTGGTCAATCCGCCGGTGCTACCGCCGGTGGATCGGCCACCCGTCGTACTCAAGCCGCCGGTCGAGGTGCTACCCGTGCCGCCAGTCGGGCTGATACCGCCGGTTGGGGTGCCACCCGTGCCGCCAGTTGGGCCGACACCGCCGGTCGAAATGCCACCCGTGCCCCCGGTCGGGCCCAGGCCACCGGTTGGACGGCCACCCGTCGGGCCAACGCCGCCGGTCGGCGAAACGCCGCCGGTGGGCGGGGCTCCCCCCGTGACGATGCCACCCGAAGTCGACACCCCACCCGTCGGTGCACCGCCCGCCATCTCACCACCGCTCTCCGTGCCGCCGGACTCCGCCCCGCCGGTTCCGCCCGCCCCGCCCGTGCCGGGCTCCGGGTCGCGGTCGAGGCCGAAGAAGCGAACGACATCGGGCCACAGCGACGGCTGCACCGAAGTCAGATCATGCGGCTTGCCCTGCCCGATGTTCACCTCCAACACGACGTCCCCTCCGTCCTCGTACGAGGTTCGTTCCCAGCCGCTGAGACCGGCCCCTTCGGTCCCTCCGCTCACGCCCAGCACGTTGGTCCACTGCAATACCTCTGCGGCAAGGTTCGAGTAGTTGAGCGTGGTGTCGCTGGTGCCGTGCCAGAGCTGGACTCGGGGCCAGGGCCCGCTGTAGTTGCCAGAGGCATTGCGCACGATGTCGCCCCATTGCTGGGCGCTGTTGTTGGGTGGATTCTGACCACACGCGCCGCATTCGGTCCCTCCGCTCCAGAACCCGGCGGGCACCCCAGCCAGCACCGAACCGCCGGCGAACACGTCTGGGTACGAAGCCATCAGCGCATTGGTCATGCACGCGCCCGACGACGCTCCTGCAGCGAAGACCCTGCTTGGGTCGGCGTCGTGTTGCTCGAGCACGTACTCGACCATTTGCACGATGGTCGCCCTCTCGCCGTTGCGCCCGGGCGCAGCATCGAAGCAGTTGCCCGCGGAATCCGGGGTGACGATGAGGAAGCCGTATTGGTCGGCCAGCGACTGGAACCATCCATGGGCGGCTCCAGAGTTCCCGCTGCAGTAGTGGATCGCGACCACGATCCCCGGTGATGGGTCGGGGTTGGTCGGCGTGTAAAGGTCCATCCCGAGCCCGCTACCGCCGTAGCTTACGCCGTTTTGCCACGCGGCGAACGCCGACTGTGAAGCGAAGAACGTAACGGCGAGCGGAACCGCAATTGAAGACCGATGTGAGATTCTATTCATGGTACGAGCATCCTCGCCGACACCTGCCACAACGATGGCGAAAAGTGGAGGATCTGTCAAACGCAGGCGGGTTGGAACGCTGACAAAAACGGCTGTGATGTCGCACCGGGAGGGAGCTTGGGGCTCACTCGCTCGGAGGGCTTTTGCCAGGGGCACCTCTCGGAAATGGCGCTCGAGATCGAATAGTGAGAACGACGGTGTCGTGGTCGCCGCGAGCACCACGAACCTCCTTGTCGTCCCGTCGCAATGCGGCAGCGCGGGCGTACGCTCGCGGCTCTTCGTGTGGCCTTGGCCGCTCTGTTCGCCCGATCCCGTCGAGCTCCGGATCTCCCGGTGCGACCGACGCGACGTGCTGGCGTTCCTCGCGACCCGTGGTCTGCAGGCCTCCACGCCGATGAGCGCGCGGTGCCGGACGCCGTCTCGCGCGATCCGCGGCCGAGCACGGCTCGTTCCCGTCGTTCTCTGGCCATCACTCCGGGATCGGACCGGACCGGGCCTCGAACGCGATCCGCTCGCCTACGGCGACGGTCTCTCACCCGTGCTCGTGGTGTCCCGCTCTCCGCCGTTCGTCGCGGCCCGCACGAGCTGCGCCACCTCCCCGGACCTCCGGGCGCGGAGCACGCGGGCCGCGCGTGCGTCGACCTGCGCCTTCACCAGTGGACAGCAGACCCCACCTTCGCGATCCATCTCGGCGACGCAGCGGTTGCAGGGAATGCACCCGCTGTCGTCGAACTCGCCGGTCGCATACTTGGCGACGAGCGCAGGATCGTGGACCAGCGCACGACCCATCGCGACGAGCTCGAACCCCTCGCGCATCGCCAGCGCCAGGTCCGCGCGCGACTTGATCCCGCCGAGGAGGACCAGGGGCATCCGGACCGCACGGCGGACTTCGCGCGCGAGCGGGAGGAAGTACAGAGGCTCGAACGGGAAGGACCGGATCACGAACGGACCGAACAGGAGGAGGGCGAGCTTGAGCGGGAGCTCCTTCTCCACCGCGATCATCTCCTTTAGCGGACGCTCGCCACGGAACAAGTAGAACGGGTTCTTGCTCACGAACCCCCCCGACAGGATCAGGGCGTCGGCGCCGCGTGCCTCGAGCCAGCGCGCGACCTTGACACTCTCTTCCAGCTCGAGGCCACCGCGGAAGCCGTCACGAAGGTTGACCTTGCAGAGCACCGGGATCTCAGGTGGCAGCGCCTCCCGCACGCGTTCGACGACCTCGAGCGCGAAGCGCGCCCGGTTCGAGAGTGAGCCACCGTAGCGATCTCGACGGCGGTTGGTTTGCGGGCTCAGGAATTGGCTCAAGAGGTAGCCATGGCCGAGGTGCACCTCGACGGCATCGAAACCCGCCTCGCGGGCCACCTGCGCCGCCGCGGCGAACCGCCGCGTCGTCTCGGCGATCTCGTCAGCGGTCATGGGGTCGGCGAGGACGCGCCCGCTCAGCGCACCGACGAGGTTGAGCGCGCGCGACGGTCCCATCGGCCGCCGACGCCCTAGGTCGGCGTTGTTCGAGAAGGCGCCGCAGTGGCCGAGCTGGATCGAGGCGGCTGCCCCCTCGGCGTGGACGGCGGCCGTGAGCCGGCGGAGGTCCGGGACCACCTCTCGCCGCATGTGCAGCTGGTCGCGGAAGGTGCGACCGTCGGGCTCGACCGCACAATATGCCACCGTGGTCATGCCGACCCCGCCCGCCGCGATGGTGCGATGGTGCTCGATGAGGGCATCGCTCACGTCGCCGCGGGGGCACATCCCCTCGAACGCTGCCGTCTTGACGATGCGGTTCCTGAGGGTGAGCCCCCCCAGCCTGAACGGAGAGAATGGGTCGGTCATCGGACGCCTCCTCGCACCGGCAGCCACGGAGCGCGCCGGCGAATGAGGTCGACCACCCACTGTGGGGTCCACGCCGCACCCCACGCCATCAGGTGCGCGAGGATCCCGGGGATGTGCTCCGCTCGTCCCGCGAACATCGCCAGCAGTCCGGCGTCGGCCACCGTCGCCGGTTCCACCATGATCCCGAGCCGCTTCGCGAGCTCTCTGGTGGCGTCGCTGGCACCAAAGAGGCTCGTCGCGGTGGGGCCCGGAGCGAGGCACGTCACCTTGACGCCGTAGACGCCGAGCTCGCTCCGGAGGGCGCTGGCGAACCCGCGCAAGTATCGTTTGCTGGCCCCGTAATGGGCGATCCCGGGGAAATCGCGCCACGCCGAGATGCTCGAGACGATGAGGATGTGGCCATAGCCGCGCTCTCGCATGTCCCGACCGAACGCAGCGGTCAGCAGGGACGGCGTGACGACATGCAGCTCGAGCATCGCGCGGGCCCGTCCGGGGTCGGTATCGACCACCTCACCGAAGAAGAAGGTCCCCGCGTTGTTGACGAGGACATCGACCGCGACGCCACGCTTTCCGATGCCTTCATGGAGCTCCGCGGCGGCTTCCGGACGAGACAGGTCGGATACGAGCTGGTGGACCCGCACTCCATGCGCGCCGACGATCTCTCGAGCGGCGGTCGCGAGCGGCGCGGCGCGGTTGCTGACCAGGATCAGCTCGAAGCCGAACGAGGCCAGGCGCTCCGCGAACGCCCGACCGATCCCGGAGCACGCCCCCGTGACGAGCGCCACCCGTAGGCGTGGGTCGACATGCCGCGGCCGCTGGGCCATTGCCTTAGCCTACACCGGAAGCTCCGCCCCGGGGCCATTCCACCGCTTTGGTCCGGCTCACCTCGAAGGGGAAGGCGCGTCCGCGGAGCTCGAGACATTGACCCCGATCGTGTCCTCGTCCACCCGAGCAAACGACCGCCCCGAGAGGTCTTCTGGCAGGCTCGGTCAAGATTACGCTGCCAAGAGACGATTGCGCCGATAGCCAGCCGCCCTACGCGATCGTCACCTCCTTCGTCAGATAGACGTCCTGGATCGCGTTCAGGAGAGCCACGCCGTCGCGCATCGGTCGCTGAAACGCCTTCCGCCCGGAGATGAGTCCCATGCCGCCCGCTCGCTTGTTGACGACGGCGGTCCTCACGGCCTCGCCGAGATCGCTCGCCCCACTCGACGCCCCGCCGGAGTTGATGAGCCCGATCCGGCCCATGTAGCAGTTCGCCACCTGGTAGCGCGTCAGGTCGATCGGATTGTCGCTGGTGAGCTCCGTGTAGATCCTGGGGTGTGTCTTGCCGACCTTGACGGCGTTGAAGCCGCCGTTGTTCTCCGGAGCCTTCTGCTTGATGATGTCGGCCTCGAGCGTCACTCCAAGGTGATTGGCCTGGCCGGTGAGATCGGCGGAGACGTTGTAGTCTTGCTCGCGCTTGAACTCCGGGTTGCGCACGTAGCACCAGAGCACCGTGGCCATTCCGAGCTCGTGCGCCGCCTTGAAGGCGTCACGGACCTCCTCCAGCTGGTGCGCGGAGCCCTCCGAACCCCAATAGATGGTCGCGCCGACGGAGACACAGCCCATGTCGTGGGCGTGGCGGACCGACGCGAACATCGTCTGGTTTGCTCGCGCTGGGTACACGAAGAGGTCGTTGTGATTGAGTTTCAGCATGAAAGGGATCTTGTGCGCGTACTTGCGCGCCACCGTGCCGAGCACCCCGAGGGTCGAGGCCACCGCGTTGCACCCTCCCTCGATGGCGAGCTCCACGATGCGCGCGGGGTCGAAGTAGTCCGGGTTCAGCGCGAAGGACGCCGCGGCCGAGTGCTCGATCCCCTGATCCACCGGGAGGATCGAGAGGTAGCCGGTCTCGCGGAGGCGGCCGTGATCGAACATCGACTGCAGCGAGCGGAGCACTGCGACTGGTCTGTCGGTCGCTGCGAACACGCGATCCACGTAATCCGGGCCGGGTAGGTGTAGGCGCTCCTTCGGGATCGTCTTGCACTCGTGCTCGAGGAGCTTCGCATCTTGGCCCAGCAGCTCTCGGATTCTGTCGATCATCCCCTGGTTCTCCTCTCGGGTCGCAGCTCGGGTCTCCGTGGTTCTCCTCCCCGCGGGAGAAGCGGAACCCTCCTCTCCCGGATACCTAGTTCGCGAGTCGCTGCCGCCAAGCCGCCTCCGGCGCTTCCTCCCGACCGGACCGGCGGGTGTCCCAAGCGGTTCGTGCTCGCAGCCCAAGGCTTTGCCCGACCCCGAAGCAGGGCTCCAGCTGTGTTGGTCGGGTGACCGGTCTCTCTGGGGCGATCCACCAAAGCCCCGACATTCGCTAGGACCCGGGGAAACACCGGGTTTGGCCAACGCCGACGCCCGATCTGGACCCGGACTTCTCCGCGGGGACCGTTCGCACCTGGCCGCATGGACCGGGTCTGGTGCACCTGCCGTTGACGAGCGCGGTCGGTTGAGGGGAGGCTCATTCCTGGATCGATGGCGAGGGAGGGAGAAGAGGCGGTCAGCCGGACCCGGGGACGGATCCTTGTCGCTGACGACGAACCCGACGTGCTCAACGTCGTGACGCGGAAGCTCGAACGATCGGGCTTCGAGGTGAGTGGCTTCGAGTCATCACCTCTGCTGCTCGAGGCGCTCCGGGGTGTGAGCGGTGACGTTGACGTGGTGCTGGCCGACCTACACATGCCCGACATCGACGGGCTCGAGCTCCTGAGGGCGGTCCACGAGGAGTGGCCCACGATCGCCTTCATCGTGATGACGGGGCGGGGGACGATCGGCTCCGCGGTGGAGGCCATGCGGCTTCGGGCGTTCGACTACCTGGTGAAGCCCTTCGATCCGCTAGAAACCGTGGTGGCCGCCGTCGACCGCGCGGTCAACCACAAGCGATTGGTCGATCGAAACCAGTTCCTCGAACGTCAGCTCGAGCTCACCGCGCAGTTCGAGGGGATCGTCGGTTCGTCGAAGCCCCTCGCCGACGTCTTCGCCATGGTGGAGAGCGTCGCGCCCACCGATGTGACCGTGCTCGTGACAGGCGAGAGCGGGACGGGCAAGGAGCTCGTGGCACGAGCCATCCACACTCGAAGCCACCGCGCATCTCGTCCCTTCATCGCCATCAACTGCGCAGCCCTCGCCGAGTCGGTGCTCGAGAGCGAGCTCTTCGGGCACGTGCGGGGGGCGTTCACAGGCGCCGTCGTTTCGCGCCGCGGACTGTTCGAGGAGGCCTCGGGTGGGACGCTGTTCCTCGACGAGGTCGGAGAGCTCGCCCCGGCCACCCAGGTGCGTCTGCTGCGCGTGCTCCAGGAGGGCGAGATCCGGCCGCTCGGTGCCAATGATTCGCGACGGGTCGATGTCCGCATCATCGCGGCGACCCATCGCGATCTCGCGAACGAGGTGCAACAGGGGGCTTTCCGACAGGATCTGTTCTATCGACTCAATGTCGTCTCCCTCAAGCTACCGCCCCTCCGCGAGCGCCGGCAGGATCTACCGGCCCTCGTCCATCACTTCATCAAGAAGGCCGCGGTGCGTTTCGATCGAGCCGTCACCAAGATCGACCCCGAAGCTCTCGAGAGGATCCTCGCCTGCGCCTGGCCGGGGAATGTCCGAGAGCTCGAGAATGCGATCGAGCGGGCAGTGGTGCTGGCACGCGGGGACACCATCACGCCGGAGCTCCTTCCCGCGGACCTTCGACCAGCGATCGCTTCAGCGCCGGCATCCCACGTGGGTGGCTCGGTGCGGCCGCTCGGCGAGGCACGCGCCAACTTCGAGCGACATTACCTCGAGCAGGTGATTCGAAGGGCGGAGGGCAACACGGCCGAAGCCGCGCGTCTGGCGGGCGTCGATCGCTCGAACTTCCGCCGGCTTCTCAAGCGCTACGGGCTGGTCGCCGCGAACGCGAAACCCTGATCTACTAGGTTCGAGGATCCGCGCGCCACCGGCGGATCCTCGGAGCGCAGCAGATCGGCGCCGGAGGCGCCCGTCGCTCATCGAGCGGCGAGGAGGGGGAGGCTGCGTGTCGCGGCCGATGCGGGGGAGGGCTCGCCTCCCCCGCGAAAAAGCAACCTAGGGCAGCAATCAGGTTGATTGCTGCGTCAAATCAACAACCCAAAGGAACCGACAGCAGACCCCTTCAGAGGCAGCACTGGAAACGCGTCCTTGCCTCGCACGGACGCGTTTCCAGCGCTGCCGTTGCTGTCGGCAACCCGATCGGTGTGCTAGCGCGGGCACGATCCGCCGCCGCGCGTGGGTTTCCGGCCTGTCCCGCGCCAGGGAGGCAATGACTCGACGCCGACCGTTGCGCGCGGGGGGCCTGCACAGCCCTGGTCGTCGTTCGGGGAGTAAGGAAGCGAGCGCGCCACGGGAGGGGGGGCGTGGCGCGCTCGGGGGGGCCGCACATCAGGGGAGGGACGTGCGGGGCAGGGGGGCTGGAGAGGGGCCTAGCTTTCGGTTTGGCCTTCTTGACCAAGGTCAGTGGATCGAACCCGCGTGGGGCTCGGGTGGGGTGCTGTTGGGGCCAGCGCCAGGAACCATCGCGGGGCGGGCGGCGAGCCTCCGATAGAGGGTGGCGCGACCAATGCCGAGCAATCTGGCCGCCTTGGCGACCCGACCACCGGTGACCTGCAGCGCATGCTCGATGGCGCGCTGCTCCAGTTCGGCGAGGGGTACGACCCCCCCGGATTCCACCGCCACGGTCACGGTGCTGACGGACGGTTCGCTGGCATCACCGGCACGATAGCCGGCCGCCTCGAGCAGTGCCTTCAGGCTCTGATGAACGGCTGGGTCATCAGCCAGGATCGTCACAAGTGCGCGTTCGCCATTCTCCATGTCTCTTTGCTCCATGCTCTGTTCTTGGTGGGCAATGGGAGGCACTGCAAACCGCGCGCCAACTCCGGGACGGCGCCTGGATGAAGTCAGCTGGCGGGCCGAAATTCACCCTTCCCCAAAAAAGACGGAGAGATATGGGAGTCCATGGGAACCTGGTGGCGAGGTGGGTAGATGTCTCATTCAGGGTCGATGGAACCCTGTCGTATCAAATTGACCCACCTCAAACTGAGCTGGAGGGTCGCGGCTACCCGCGAGGAGACCCGCCCCGGCTGGTGCCTCCCATCAGTGGACCCTCGGAGTGTTAGGATCTGTCTGTGGCCGAGCCGACAGATCCTCGGCGCCCGACGTCGCCCCGAGCGGAGACCGCTCCCCTCTCACCTCGGCCGTCGCCATCGCGCCGCGCTGCCGAAGGGGTTGGCTCCAAGCCCCGGTCGGCGCCCCGCTCCCGACTGGCATCCGATCCGGAGGAGGGGGACACGACCCGTGTGGAGAAGCCCTCGTTCGCGCAGGTCGACGGCTCGGTGCGGTTCCCGTACGACGAGCTCTATGACGCGGTGGAAACCGGCACCAGCAGCGGCTCGAATCTGCTCATGTCACTCACCGGCTTCGCGCAGCTGCGATCCGAAGCCTCGCTGCGGCATGCTTGGGACAGGGCGTTGCCGATCGGCCGGTTCTTGCGGAGCCGTCTTCGCTTCTTCGGTTGGGTCGTGTCGGCAGCCATTCCGCTCTCGGCGGGGATCGTTGGGTTGTTTGCCGTGGGGCTCGCGGTGGGTCGCTGGACGGCACCCGCCAGGCAGGTGGCTCCCTCCTCGAACGCCCCTCTGCGGCCGTCAGGGTCGTCTTCGGCCCTGCCCGCGGCGTCATCGGTCGCTGCGAGCATGAGCCCAGCCGAGCCTGGCCTTGGCACGCGGGCGGCGCAGGGGGATCTCCTCGCCGTCGCCGCCATCGAGACCAAGCCTGCGGCGGAGCGGACCGCCGAGGAGGTGCTGGCGCTGCGCAGCGGACGGGTGGCTCGCGAGCGAGAGGCGCTGGCGGACCTCAGCGCGAGCCTGGCCAAGGAGCCGGAGCGGGGGCTCGACTCGTTGGCACTGGGGCACATCGACGCGGCGCTCGACGACCCGCGGTACTTGGGGGATGCGCTGACCGTCCTCGCCCACATGCCCGCCGGAATCGGCCCAGACCTCCTCTACGAGGCTCTTCACGACGATTCACGTAGCGTCGAGGTACGCACCCTCGCCGGGGAGCTCCTCGCGGCCAAGGACGTCGGCGCCCGCGCGACGCCGACCCTCCGCGCGGTGTTGGCCATGACGAACGCCGAGGGGTGCCGAGCCATTGCGTCGGCGCTCCACGACGTAGAGGTCCACGCGGACGCTCGCTCCCTCCCCTCGCTCTGGGCGGCGAGCATCACGGACCCCTGCACGGTTGGGGCGAGCGAGGAATGTGCCGCGTGCCAGGCCGCCACGGAACGTCTGTCGGACATCATGGCAGCGGTTGGCGAACGAGCGTACACTGTACGCCTTGCCCGGACGCCCTCCTGGGCTCGAAGCGTGTCGACCGAGGAGTCCGTTCCGCCTTCCGCGAGCGCCAGTACCGCCCATCCGATTCGGGTGGGGGGAGCGCCCGCAGCCTCGGGGGCTTCTGCTCCGTCGGCGGCTCGGACCGTGGCGTCGCCGAGGGCGACGTCCTCAGCGCCGCCGGTGGTCCCACCGAGGCTGGTCACCGACCCGGGCTTCTAGATCACCGGCCGCGCATCGGCGACACTGGATGCGTTGGACCGACGACCGGAGCGGATTGGCGACCAGCGAGGACCGATGCGCTGCCGGTGATGGAGGAAGAACAAAGCGACTTCGATTGCTTGGAGGATGGCCTTGAGTCCGTCGGCTTCGGTGGATACGGCCCGTTACCCGGAACCGAGAGGAGCCGGGCATGATTGGAGGGCGTCCATTGCGTCGCTAGAAACGGCGGTCGTTGCTCGAGTGGGCGCGGCGCTGCGGAGATCCAGTAGCGGCACGGCGAGCGCAGATTCTGGCTTATGTCGCCCATCCGCAGGCCACCGCCCGTGGCGTTGCCGACACCGTTGGGTGCAGCCGTTCGCATGTGTACCGAGTGGCGCAGCGGTTCGGCAAGGCCACCCGCGAAGGTCTTCGTGATGGTTGTCGGAGCTCTGGCCGCCGCATCGCCGACGGGCGCATGGACGCGCTGGTGGACGAGTTGGTGGCGCCATCGCCGTTGGATTTCGGCTACCCGCGGCCCACCTGGACCCGAGCATTACTGCTTCCAGTGGTGCAGGAGAAGACTGGAACGCGGTTCAGTTTGACGACCAGGACCCGTGTGCTGCAGCGCATCGGAGCACGTCGAGGCTGGCCTCGGCTTCGGCACCGGCCGGGGCGGCGGGTCTTCGGCTGCCGCCGCCGAACCCCCTTTGCCGCCGCCGGAGCCCCAGCCATGGCCGCTTCCCGTCCTCCATCCGGCCATCGCGGAACGCCATCGGGTCAGCGAAACCCCTGTCCGCGCGATCCGCTGTCGCCGATGATGGAACGGTGATTCAGTCCTGGCTGTACTTGCGGAGGTGGCGCGCACCCTTGGCGTGACGGAGCTTTCGGAGCGCGCGAGCCTCGATCTGCCGCACGCGCTCCGTCCCCAGGCGACGCATCGCCGCCACCTCTTCCACGCTGTGGGTTCCCGTGGAGTCGATGCCGAAGCGGAGCGCGATCACCGCGCGCTCCTCGTCGGAGAGCGTCTCGAGCACCTCGCGGGTCCGGTTGGCGAAGTCCTTGACGAGGAGCACGTCTGCTGGGCTCGGTCCCTCGTTGTCCGCGATGACATCGCCCAGCTCCAACGATTCCTCGTTTCCGAGCGGCGTCGCCAGGCTGATCACGTCGGGACCGATCTCGGCGGCCGCGTGCACCCGGGCGACGGGAACGCCCAGGCCGCCGGCGATCTCCTCCGCCGTTGGCACGCGTCCGACCTCCTGGCGAAACCCCCGAGTGAAGCGACCAATCGCCGACGCCGCCTCGCCCACGTGTCGCGGTACGCGGATGGTGCGGGTCTGTTCAGCGAGCGCGTGCTGCATCGCTTGTCGGATCCACCAGACCGCGTAGGTGCTGAGCCGAAACCCGCGGCTCGGATCGAAACCGTCGATTGCGCGCAGCAACCCCAGGTTTCCCTCCTGGATCAGATCGTCGAGCGGCAAGCCGCGGCCGAGGTAGCGGCGGGCAAGCGTCACGACCAGCCGCAGATTGTGCTCCGCGAGCCTGCGCTTGGCGATCTCCGCCTCGCGATGGGCTCGCGCTGCTTCCACCCACCGGGTGTCGCGCTTCGGGTTGGTCGCGTCGGTGGGCTCGCTGCGGGCCTGCTCGAACAGGGAGCGCACCGTAGCGCGGTTGAGCGGCAGCGCGGCGGCCACCGCGTAGGCCTCGACAGCGGCGCCAGGAGCTCCCCCCGTCTCGCACTGATCGGGCATGTCGAGCAGAGCGGTCAGGCGCTGGCCGGCGGTCCTGAGGCGCCCCCCGAGCTCCTCCTCCGAGAGACCGGCCGCGGTGGGATCACTCGCGATCTCGGTGGCGTGGACCTCGTCCGTCCCGACCCTCTCGAGGATCGCGGCCAGGAGCCGCAGGCTTGGCGCGTGGGTGAGCACGGAGGCGCGGGCCTTCTCGTACGCGTTCTCGATGACGAGCGCGAGCACAAGCTCTTCTTCCCGCGAGAGGGTGCTCACCCGCGACAGATCATCGAGGTAGGAGTCGAGCGCGTCGGTGTCCTTACCATTTCGCGGCATGGGGCTGGGAGACTCGGGGGCGGGCGGCAGCCGGTCAGATCCTGACCGTCCGAAGCGAGCGACGCAACAGGATCGCGGCGCTCGCCGCGGGGTGCGGCTGCGCGCGGCACCCCCAGTCCAGGGGTGGGCCCGCGCATGACCGATCTCGTGCCCGTCGTGACCGCGGTGCGCGGTTGCCCCTTCATCCGGCACGCCGCTGGTCTTCGATGGCCTCGACGATCCGGGAGGTGAGCGCCTCGAGCGCATAGGGTTTCTCGAAGTAGCCGTCGACGGTGAATCCGACGAACGCGCCGCTGCCCTCCTGCTCGCCGTGGTTGCCGGTGAGGAAGACGGGGACCGTTGGGGCGAGTTCGCGGATCCGCCGCAGGATGGCGGCTCCGGACCCGGTCGGGAGCGTCAGGTCGAGCAGGACGGCGACGACGTCGTCGTGGCATCGCTCGAAGAGGTCGAGGGCGCTTCGACCGTCACGCGCGGCGAGCACCGAGAAGCCCGCGTACTCCAGCGCGAGCCGCACGGTCGCGCACACCGGGTCTTCGTCCTCCACCACGAGGATCGCGCCGCGAGACGAACGAGAGCCCGATGGAGCGCGCAGTCCGGACAGCGCCCGCCCGACCCGCTCGGCGGGGGGCAAGAGGAGCTGGAACCGAGTCCCCCTTCCTGGTTCGCTGCTGACCCGGATCCCACCGGAGTGCTGCCGGACGATCCCCAGCACGGCGGCGAGGCCGAGTCCTCGGTCGTCACGCTTGGTCGAAAAGAGTGGATCGAAGACGTGCGCCATCACCTCGGGAGTCATCCCGCACCCGTCGTCCGAGATCTCGAGCGACAGGTAGTCGCCGGGCCCAAGCTCCGCGCCGCCCTGCAAGGACGCGATGAGCGGCGCGTCGGCGTGCACGACGCCTACCCGGACCACGATCTCGCCGGTCCGGTCGCCGATCGCCTCGGCCGCATTGGCGAGGAGATTCATGACGACCTGACGCAGTCGGGTGGCATTGCCGCAGATGGCCGGCATCGCCGACGTCACTTCGAACCGCACCCGGACCGACTCCGGCAGGGAGGTCATGACGAGGCTCACGGTGTCCCCTACCAGCTCCGCGAGACTGCATTCCGTCAACGCGACGACCTCGCCGCTGGCGACCGTTCGCAGCTGCCGCGCCAGCTCCGCGGCACGGCTGGCTGCATATTCGATGGCGCTGACCCGCGAGCGAAGTGGGCCTTCCGGGTCGACGGCGCGTAGTACGAGCTCTGCGTTGCCGATGATGTTGAGGAGCAGGTTATTGAGATCGTGCGCTACTCCCGCGGCCAGGACCCCGAGGGTCTCCCCGACGGCGACCCGTTCGAAGCGCACGTCGCGGTGGCGCCGTTCCTTCTCCAGGGCCTCGCGAGTCGCGCGGAGCTCGCTCCGAGCCGCGACTAGCTCACGTTCGAGCACCTCGATCCGTTCGAGTGGGGTAGGCGGGTCCGATGCGGGCATGGGGCTCCACCGCACCCCCCCCACGCGCGTCACCTCACATTAGGGGGGCTCCTTCATTCCGTCAAAGCCTTCGTGGCTCGCGATCCTCGGGCGGCTCGTTTCCCGGTCGGTGTTCGGGCGGCGCTCGCCGGCGGAATTCGTTGGCCGGCCGCGCGCAGCGCAGGATTCTTGCACGAACGTTCGGTCCCTCGAGGTCCCTCTGGCGACGAAGACCGAGGCCCGGCGCGGGGTGTTCGGGCGGGGTGAGGGCGACGGCCGGGAGGCAGTTTGCCACAGCGCTTGGTGGCGGCTAACGCTCATGGCCCGTGAGGGTTTTTCGCAGCAACCGCGCCGAAGTCCTGGCCCGCATCCTCGCCAGCGTGCTCTCGAGCGGGGCTGGAGCCATCCTCGACGAAGAGCCCATCGTGGTGCAGAGCCGCGGCATGGAACGGTGGCTGTCCCTTTTCCTCGCTTCCGAGCTCGGGGTATGGTTCGGCGTTCGGTTCCCGTTTCCCCGCGCCTTCATCGACGAAGTGATGGCCAGCGTGCTCGGTGAGGAGAGCGCCGCGATCTTCTCGCGCGAGAACCTCACCTTCTGTGTCGCCGGAGAGCTCGTCGAGGCTGCTGATCGCCCGGAGCTCGCCGCGGTGGCCGACTACCTTCGGGATGACCAGACCGGACGCGATCTCCTCGCGCTGGCTGCCCGCATCGCCGATCTCTTCGACCAGTACGCCGTCTACCGCCCCGACCTCGTCCTTGGCTGGGAGCAGGGGGAGGGTGACGAATGGCAGGCGATCCTGTGGCGGGCCGTCATGGCGCGCCTTCGCTCGCGGCCGGGGATCCCCGCCGACGCTGCGTTGCACGTCGCCGGACGGAGAACCCGCTTCGGTCCGTGCTTCCGCGCCCTTCCGGACCTGCCCGCCAGCCTCCCGCGGCGCGTGTCGCTCTTCGGGATCGCGTCGCTCCCCCCGGTCTACCTGGAGATCCTGGCGGCGCTGGCGGAGCGTATCGAGGTGAACCTTTTCTTGCTCTCACCCTCACGCGAGCACGTGGCCGAGCTCTGTTCCTCTCGCGAGATCCTGCGCGAGCTTCGTCGGGCCGACGACCTGGACGCTGTCGCACTCCACCTCTGGGAGGGCAACCCCCTGCTCGCGAGGCTCGGTCAGCTGAATCGCGAGTTCGAGGAGGTGTTGGAGCAGACGACGGACTACCAGGAGCCGGCTGGCGAGCTCTTCGTCGATCCTGGCATCGACACCCTGCTCCACGCCGTCCAGCACGACATCCTCCACCTGGTCACCCGGCGCCCGCAGCTCGGTCAAGATGACGGGCGCGCGGTCGCCTTCGAGTCGCTCGCGCTGCCCCCGCTTCGCGTGGCGGACGAGGATTGGTCGATCGAGATCCACGCTTGCCATGGTCCGCTTCGCGAGGTGGAGGTGCTGCACGACGTGCTTCGCGCTGCCTTCGAGGCAGACCCCACGCTCGAGCCCCATGACGTGCTCGTCATGGCGCCGCGCATCGAGCTGTTCGCCCCCTTGATCGAGGCCGTCTTTGGCACCGGGGAGGGGGGCGCCGCGACTATTCCATACCAGATTGCTGACCGCTCGGCGGGTGACGTGAGCCCCACCATCCGCACCGCGCTCGGGGTGCTCGCCGTCCTCGCGGGTCGCTTCAGTCTGAGTGAGGTCGCGGGGCTCCTCGAGGCCGAACCCATCCAGGCGCGCTTCGGGATCGAGGCGGCTGGGGTGCCGCGGGTGCTCGAGCTGCTAATGACGGCGGGTGTGCGCTGGGGAGTCGACGCGACGGATCGCTCTGCGCACGGTGCCCCGCCGGTCCACCCTCACACCTGGTCCTTCGGCCTCGAACGGCTGCTGCTGGGCTACGCGATGCCCGGCGGGGGTCACGAGCTCTTTGCTGGCGTCGCTCCCGTCGACGGGGTTGAAGGCGACACGGCCACGCTCGTTGGGCAGGTCAACCACCTCGTCGCGCGGCTGGTCACCTGGCGCGAACGCTGGCTATCGCCTCGTCCGATCGCCGAGCACGCATCGATGTTCTGGGCGATGCTCCCCGAGTTGTTGGATCCCGGCCCGGCCGGGACGAGGGATCTGAAGCTGCTCGGTGACGTGGTGGCGGCGCTCGGTGAGTCCGCCGCGGCGACCGGCTTCGTGGCGCCCATCCCGCTCGAGGTGTTTCGGGATCTCGTCGTCGCGCGTCTGCCCGAGCTGGGCTCGAACGCCGGCTACCTCACCGGAGGAGTCACGTTCTCGGCTCTCCTGCCCATGCGTAGCGTTCCGTTCCGGGTGGTGTGCCTGCTCGGGATGAACGACGGCGATTTCCCGCGAGCCCGCCGCCGCACGAGCTTCGATCGGATGCTGGATCGGCCGCGCCCGGGCGATCGCTCTCTCCGTCGCGAAGACGAGAACCTGTTCCTCGAGGTCCTGCTCTCCGCCCGGGAGCGTCTCGTCATTACCTACTCCGGTCGGAGCATGCACGACGACACCGTCCGCGCACCGTCCGTGGCGGTGGGTGATCTCATCGAGGTCCTCGACGAGGCCTTCGTCGCGGCATTGCCGCCTCCTCTTCCGCTATCCGCTCCCGACGGCGCGATCGGGGTCGGATCGCGGCGGGTTGTTCACCACGCGATCCAGCGCTTCAGCCTGCGGTGTTTCGCGTCGGGTGCCGCGACGCACGACGTCGTCGCGGCGGCGGGTGCCCGCGCTCTCTCGGCCCGCTCCAAGCGCGCCGTCCCGTTCCTCGCGGAGCCCCTCCCGCCGCGGGACCAGCACGAGTTCTCCATCGAGGAGCTGGTGGACACCCTGGTCGCACCGGCGCGCGCTCTCCTCCGCAGGCGGCTCGGCGTGGATCTCGACGATCACCATGTGACGCTGCGCGATGGGGATCCGATAGACCTCGACTCCCTCGAGCGCTGGGAGATCGGCCACGATCTGCTGACGTTGGCGCTCTCCGCTCCCGAGGCGCCCGGGGCCGCGGCAACCTGGGAATTCGAGCGGGCTCGCGGCCGCCTCCCGCTCGGAGCCCCGGGGCGTAGCGCATTCGAAGCCATCGCGACAGAGGTGACCGCGATCGTTCACGAGGCGCAGCGGCATCGGGACGGCGAGTGCCTCGCTCCGGTGCCGATCACGATCACCGTGGCGGGGGGGACGGTCGTCGGACTGCTCGAGGAGCTCTGGCCCGCGGCGCAGGTCGCCGCGCGGTTCACCAGGGAAGGGGGAGCCCCGGAGCTCGAGGCGTGGGTGCGGCACCTCGCTCTACAGATCGCGGCCGCCGACGCTAGGGCCATCGCGCTGCCGCGGCGCACCGTGCTGGTCGGGCGACCCTCGTCGCGAGGCGGGGCCACCGCGGCGGTCTTTCGCCCGCTCGAGCCAGAGGCAGCTCGCTCCCACCTCGCCGAACTCGTCGAGCTCTGCTCGTTGGCGTGGCGGGTGCCCCTGCCGTTCTTTCCGCGCGCCGCGCGGACCTACGCGAAGCGGTACCTGGCCTTGACGGCCAAGGGAAAGGCGGACGCCGGGCCACCGGCGCTCGCGGCGGCGCGGAGGGAATTCGGCCTCGCTCCGCGCTGGTCAGCGCGGCCAGCGAACGCCGATCCATACGTGGTGCGGCTCTTCGGGGACACCGATCCTCTCGGCGCCGACGCTCGGACCTGGGGGAGCGCGGGTGCCACCGAGCTTCTGGTGGAAAGCTTCGCCAAGCTCGCTCTTCTCGTCTACGGTCCCTTGCTGGCGGCGAGGGGCGAGGAAGACGGCGACGAAGAAGGCGACGAGGAGGCCGGGTCGTGACCGAGCTCCGTTGGGATCGCGTTCCGCTCGTGGGCTCCCAGGTCATCGAGGCGAGCGCCGGGACCGGCAAGACCTACACCATCACGACCCTGGTGCTGCGCCTCTTGCTCGAGCGTGGGCTCGATCTCGGTCAGATCCTCGTCGTCACTTTTACGCGGGCGGCCGCGGCGGAGCTCCGGGACCGGATCCGGGCGCGCCTCCGCCGCGCGGTCGCGGCGTTCGAGACGGCGCACCTCGGCGGCGACGAGGAGGTGGCCGCGCTGTTCGGGCGGAGCCAGCACCGCGAGCGCGATCGGCGGCGCCTCGTCATGGCGCTGCGAGAGCTCGACGAGGCTCCGATCCACACCATTCACGGCTTCTGCGGCCGCGCGCTCGGGGAGCACGCGTTCGAGAGCGGGGGTCCGTTCGAGGTGGAAGCGGTCGCCGAGGACCACACCTCGCTGACGGCGCTGGTGGCGGATTTCTGGACGCAGGAGGTGGCGAGCGCTGCCGCGCCCGAGGTTCGGTACCTGCGAGAGCACGCCCCGTTCTCCAGCCTCGTGGCCCTCGCTCGTCGCGCCGCCGCGCAGCCGGACATCGAGGTCGTCCCGGCTGCGGTCGAAGCCAACGTCGCCGCTGCGGCCGAGACCTGGGCGGCCGTGCAGGCCCGGGCTCGGGCGGTCTGGCAGGTGGACCGCGAAGGGATCTTGGCGCTCCTTCTGGGCCATCCTGGGCTCAACCGAAACCGGTATCGGCTGTCGTCGATCCCGAACTGGATTTCGGCCGTCGACGAACTGCTCATGGGCACCCTCCCGGTGGACGCTGGTCTGCTGGACGGAGCCCATCGCTTCACTCGGCAAGGCCTCGTCGAAGGCTGCAAGAAGCAAGCGGCCCCGCCCGAGCACGCATTCTTCCCCTTGGCGGAGGAGTTGATCGCCGCTCACGGGGTGGCCATGCTCGCTCTCCAGGGTTGGCTCATCTCCCTCCAGCAACGACTCGTCGCTCGGGCTCGCGGCGTCCTCGGGGCAGAGCGGCGTCGCGCAGGGATCGTGACCTTCGACGATCTGCTGCTCCGGCTGCGGGACGCCCTGGCCCGCCCCGGGGGCGATCGGCTGGCGACCGCGCTCGTCGAGCGGTACCCGGCGGCCCTGGTCGACGAGTTCCAGGACACCGATCCGGTCCAGTACGAGATCTTCCGGCGGATCTACGCTCGTCCGGGCGCGACCCTGGTTCTGATCGGCGATCCGAAGCAGGCCATCTACACCTTCCGCGGCGCCGACCTGTTTGCGTACCTCGCGGCGGTGAGGGATGCGGGCGGTGAGCCGCAGACGCTCGACACGAGCTACCGTTCGGATCCGCGGCTCATCGCCGCGATCCATCGGGTGTTCACCCGCTCGCGCGCGCCGTTCCTGCTCGATGCCGTTCGGTACCAGGCGGTGACGCCGCGTCCGGGGGCAACCGAGCGGCTGGCGACCCCTGGGGCCGAGCACGCCGCGCTCGAGCTCGTCGTCGTGGGGTCGGGGGAGGCACCACCGCGGGCGCGCCCGTCCGGCGAGATTCTCCTCGCCGCGGCCGCCGCCGAGGTCCGTCGATGGCTAGACTCCGGCGCCGCCATCGACGGTGTCCCGATCCGCGCCTCCGATCTCGCGGTGCTCACGCGGACCAACCTCGAGGCCGAGACCGTGCAGGCCGAGCTCACGGAGCTCGGCGTGCCCTCCGTGCTCTATGGGGACCGAAGCGTGCTGGACACGCCCGAAGCGGTCGAGGTCGGGCATGTGCTCGCGGCCCTGTCCGAGCCCCTGTACGGGGGCCGAGTGCGCGCCGCGCTGGCGACGCGGCTCGTCGGTGTCAACGGCGTCGAGCTCGCCCGGCTCGCCACCGACGATCGCTTGTGGGAGGTCTGGTCCGGTCGCTTCGTCCGCTGGCACGAGCGCTGGCGAAAGCGTGGCTTCATCAATGCGTTCCGCGCGCTGCTGCACGAGCTCGACGTGATCCCCCGCCTGCTCGGCGAGCCACGAGGTGAACGGCGCCTCACGAATGTCCTCCACCTGGCCGAGCTCTTGCACGACATCGCTACCCGTCGCCACCTTGGTCCACTGGCGCTCGGGCGATGGTTCTCCGCGGTGCGCCACGACACGCTGGCGCGTGACGTCGAGGTCGCGGACCAGACGCAGGTGCGCCTGGAGAGCGACGCGGACGCGGTGCGCGTCGTCACCATGCACCGGAGCAAGGGGCTCGAGTATCCCATCGTCGTCTGCGCTTCGCTGTGCTCACCCCCGTCCGACTCCGGCTCGCGATCGGGGCCAGTGCTCTTCCACGATCCCGACCAGGACTACCGGCCCCGCCTGCACCTCGGCGGATCCGGGTGGGATCGGGCGGCCACGGCGGCGGCCGACGAGGCGCTGGCGGAGGGGCTCCGACTGGCATACGTTGCCCTCACGCGGGCGCGCCATCAGGTGACCGCCATCACCCGGGTGACCGCCGGCGTCGAGAGCTCGCCCCTTGGCTACCTACTGCACTCGCGGACCAGCGAGCTGGAGCCGCCCCAGCGCGCGGGCCGCCGTCAGGTCGCCAGCGAGAAGCAGGCGGCGCTCCTCGCCGACCTGCACCGCTTCGCCGGCGACGACCCCGCGACCATCCGTGTGCGTCCGGCCGAGTACGGCACCGACCCGCCAGCGCCGGTGCCGGCTCGCTCCGAGCTCGAGGTGACGGTGCTGCCCACGCGGCGCCGCTTTGCGCTGGTGCGTCGTCTGACGAGCTACACGGGCCTGGTCGCGCGGGCGCCGGACGACGGCGGTGTCGACGAGCCCGATCACGATGAACTCGCAGCCATGGCGGAGCCGTTCCCCGCCGCGATCCCGATCGCCGAGGCGGGCGGTGGGGCCCCGCCTTCCGCCGCGGAGGCAGCCCTCGACGAGCCGGTCTTGCTCGGAGCGTTCCCACGAGGGACTGGGCCCGGCAATGCCCTGCACGCCATGCTCGAGCGCGTCGACTTCGCCGGCTCCGTCGCCGGGCTGGCCCAGCCCGTCGTCGAACTGGAGCTCCAACGACATGGGCTGGATCGGGAGGCCTGGGGCGCACTGGTCACCGCGGCGCTTGCCGAGATCGTGCAGACACCGCTCGCTGCAGGCGGTCCGAGGCTCGCAGAGCTGGCGCCGCGCTCGTGGCGCTGCGAGGTCGAGTTCACGCTCCCCGTGCGTCCCCGCGTGGCGGGCTCCACCCCTGAGCGGGCCCTCGACGCGTCGATCCTCGCCCGAATGCTCGCCGCGCACGGAGGCGACGCGATGCCGTCCGCCTATCCCGCGCGCATCGCCGGGCTTGGCTTCGGCGCGCTCGTCGGCCATCTTCGCGGCTTCATCGACCTCGTGTTCGAGTACGCGGGACGGTTCTACATCGTCGACTACAAGTCGAATTTCCTCGGTGAGCGGTGGCGCGACTACATGTCACCGGCGCTCACGATGGCGATGGTCGAGCACGACTACTTCCTCCAGGCCTATCTCTACTCGGTAGCCCTCCACCGGCACCTCCGCCGTCGGCAGCCTGACTACGACTACGATCGCCACTTCGGCGGGGTCTACTATCTCTTCCTCCGGGGCATGTGTGCCGAGCGCGGTCCGACGACGGGGGTGTTCGCGGAGCATCCCCCACGGGCCCTCGTCGAGGGCTTGTCACGCGCGCTCGACGGTGAGAGCGCGGAGGGGGATCCATGAGCGATTGCCTCACCACGCTCGTGCAGGCGGGCGCGATTGCCCCCATCGACCTGTATTTCGCTCAGGTCCTGAGCAAGCTCGTTCCGGGTACTCCGGAGCCGGTGCGGGTCGCCGGGGCGCTGGTCAGCCGCGCCACCCGCGACGGTCATGCTTGCCTCTCCCTCTCCCGTTTGGTGGCGACCGATCTCCACGACCCGCAGGGGGTTCGGCTCTCCCTCCCGCTCCCCAACGTGGTTGAACTCGCTTGGCTCCTCGGGAGGAGCCCCCTCGTTGGAGACGGCGCGGTGGCCACTCCCCTCGTCCTCGATCGCGGTCGCCTGTATTTGCGGCGACTCTGGCAACACGAGCAGGCCCTCGCCGCTGCCGTGCGCGAGCGGACGCATCCGTTCGGGGTGTCGATCCTGCCTGCGGTGGCGCGGGCGAGCCTCCAGCGGTGCTTCGGCCCTTGCTCGACCGACGCGCCTGACTGGCAGCGAGTGGCTGCCCAGCTGGCCGTGCTGCGCGCCCTCACGGTGATCACCGGCGGACCGGGTACCGGGAAGACCACTACCGTCGTGGGTATCGTGGCGCTCGTCATCGAACAGGCGCTCGCCCAGGGCCGCACGACGCCAAGGGTACTCCTGCTCGCTCCTACCGGGAAGGCGGCGTCTCGGCTCGTCGAGGCGATCCGTGGCGCCAAGGCCAGGCTCGCGGTGGAGCCCGCGGTGCTCGCTGGGATCCCCGAGCAAGCCGCGACGATCCACCGCACCCTCGGGGTCACGCGGTACGGCTTGTCGCGCACCCGACCACCGCGGATGCTGAACGCCGATCTCGTGATCGTCGACGAGGCCTCGATGGTCGATCTCACGCTCATGCACCGCCTCGTCGCGGCCACCCCGCCGGAAGCACGGTTGGTCTTGCTTGGAGACCACCGACAGCTTGCGAGCGTCGACGCGGGGGCCGTCCTCGCGGATCTCTGCGGGCCGTCACCTCGTCCTCCCTATTCGCCGGCGCTCGGCGCCGCGGTGAGCGCCGCGTTCGGCGAGCCGCTCCCCGGCGCCGTCGACGGGTCTGGCGGGATCGCGGACTCGGTCGTAGAGCTCAGGGTGAGCCATCGTTTCGAGGGCGCCAGCGACATCGGCCGCCTCGCCGCCGCGATCCTCGCCGGCGATCCGGACGGAGCGCTCGCCGCCTGCGGGGGCGGCTCGGTCTCGCTCGTCCCGCCGGGACCCGACGGGCAGCTCGCGCCCGGGTTTCTTCGCCTCGCGGTGGCCGGGTTCGCGCCCTACCTCGAGGCGCGCGATCCCGAGGCCGCACTCGCGGCGCTCGGCCGGTTCCGCGTGCTCGCCGCCCATCGGGGGGGCCTGGAGGGGCTCGAGGGGCTCAACCAGCGCATCGAGCGGGAACTAGTGCGGCTGCGGCGGCTCCGTCCGCTCGGCGGCCACTACCACCGTCGACCGCTGCTGGTGACCCAGAACGATCACGAGGTGGGGGTTCACAACGGCGACGTCGGCGTCGTCTGGGCCCCAGCAGGCGACGAGCATCCCCGGATCTGGCTCGCGACGGGGGACGCAACGGCCCGCGTCCTCTCTCCGGCCCGTGTCCCCGCTCACGAAACCGTGTTCGCGATGAGCGTCCACAAGAGCCAGGGTTCCGAGTTCGACGAGGTGGCCGTGGTGCTCCCCAAATCGAGCTCCCGCCTCTTGACCCGCGAGCTACTCTACACTGCCGTCACCCGCGCACGCGAGCGGGTCACGCTGTTCGCCGCGCCGGAGAGCCTGCGCGCTGCCGTGACCCGCACGGCGGATCGGGCATCGGGGCTGCGGGAGCTGCTGTGGGGGAAGCGCGCCGGGGAATGATCGCGGGGCGGGGCTCACGAACACTCGGACGGGCGTGCCACGATGAGGGACGTCGGGCGTAGCTCGACGTGACCAGGCGGAAGATCCCTGGGGGCTCTGGGGGGGTATCGCCGGTACGCCGCGCGCGGCCTCGAGCCCGCGTGAAGCCCACGCGAGCCTCCCTTCACGCCGGCGGCGGCGGCTCGCTGTGCCGCGCGGGTGGCCGTTGACTCTGGCCGTTGCCGTTGCCTTCCCTCTTCGCGGCCGGGCTCTTCGCTTCGGGCTTCGACTCACATTCGGCAAACATGATCTGCATCTTGCCTTGTTGGGCCTTGAGCTCGACCTTGAGGGACTGCGCGCGGACGACCGTGTTGTCCCTGACCGCGCCGGCGAGCTCGATCGAATCCGCGTCGAACTCGCCCGATAGCTCGCCCTCCGACTGGATCCTTCCGGCTCTCACCTGGCCGTGCACGGCGCCGGATGCGCTCACCGTCAGGGACGGAGTCTCCACTTCACCCTCGACCCGGCCGCGCACGAGCACCGGGCACGTGGATTCGAATGAACCTTTGAACTTGGTCCCTTCCTCGATCAACGTGCATTTCTCCGCCTTGTCGCCCATCTGCTGCTTCCTTTCCTGCATGGTCCGGTCGTCCTCGTCGTCTCTCTCCACGGTTCCTTGAGCCGGTGGTTCTTGGCTACCCACCGCCCCCACCGCAGCCGCGGATTCCGTGACGGGGGACTCGGTTTCCACCTCGCTCGCGGAGCCGCTCGACCGTGGGACGGTGGTCGCTGTCTCAACCACCGTCGCGGCGTCGAGCGCACCCGGTGGTTGGGGCGCGGCTGGGGTCGGTTCGGTCCAGTCTGCCTCCCGGACCGGTTGCCTCGGCGCTGGCCCGGTCGCCCTATCGGCTGTGGCCGGCGCGTCGCGTCCGGCGACCTCGGCTCGGCGGTCACCGAAGGACAGGGCGAGCGGGCTGAAGGCTGTGGTCGGTCTGGTCCGCTTCTCCACGCCGTGCGCTCCGGCCGAGGCGGCAGGACCGCTCGGAACCGCGGGGCTGCGAGACGGCGAAGCCGGCGACGGGGGAGGGCGCGGCGGCGTGACCGCGCCCCGATTTGCCGTGACCATCTCCGCGCCACAACTGGTACAGAAATGTGCGCCGGGGAATTCGATACTTACCCCACAACTGGGGCAGACTCGCCCTTGGTCCGTCATGTTGCTCGGTTTCCGGTTGGAGGTGGGACCGACCGAGCTGGTGACGGACCATCGAGCCCCGAGTGAATGGTTCGATCGTCACTTCGTTGCAGATTGGGAGGGCAATGTCGGTCCGTGCGGCGAACCAGCGCAGGTGGTGCGCAGGGACGCCGTCCTCCGAGGACGGGGAACCGCGCGATGCCCATCCGTCGTGGGCGCCGAGCCGCTTCCCCATCCTCGGATCCGGTCAGAGCTTGCCCACGAGGTCCAGGCCTGGCCTGAGGGTTGCTGCCCCGGGCTTCCACTTGGCCGGACAGACCTCGCCATCGTGGCTGGCGACGAACTGGGCAGCCTGGACCTTGCGTACGAGCTCCTCCGCGTTGCGTCCGACGGAGTTGTCCTGGATCTCCGCGATCCTCACCTTGCCCTCGGGATCGACGACGAAGGTCCCCCGATAGGCGAGCCCGGCTTCTTCGATGTAGACACCGAAGAAGCGGCTGAGCGCTCCGGTGGGATCGGCGAGCATCGGGAACCTGATCCTCTTTATCGTCGGCGACGCATCGTGCCAGGCCTTGTGCACGAAGTGGGTGTCGGTGCTGACCGAATAGACCTCGACGCCAGCCTTCTTCAGCTCATCGTACTTGTCGGCGAGATCGCCGAGCTCGGTGGGGCAGACGAAGGTGAAATCGGCCGGGTAGAAGAAGAAGACGGCCCATTTGCCCTGCAGATCCTGCCTGGTCACCGTCTTGAACGCCTCGTCGTGGTAGGCCTGTACGGAGAAATCGGGGATGGTCGAGTTGATGATGCTCATGGTCCACTCCTGGGATGTCGGTGGCACGTTTCCGGGGGCGGAGGTCGGGTTCCGCACGCGTGTCAGCCCTTGTCTTCGGTCCGACCTCTAGAGCCTTCTCCGGGAGGACTCCAAGACATCCTCCAGATGGCGATGATAGGCTGCGTCTATGAATCTCGCCCTCCACCCCTTCACCCTACGGCAGCTCCAGTACGCGGTGGCGGTTGCCGAGACGCTGAGCTTTCGCCGGGCCGCCGAGCGGTGTCACGTCTCGCAACCGGCGCTGAGCGCTCAGCTCGCCCAGCTCGAGGACGCCCTGGGTGTCCGGCTGTTCGAGCGGGATCAGCGCCGCGTGCTGCCCACCGTGGCCGGGCAGGAGCTCGTCGATCGAGCACGACAGACGCTGGTGGCGGCGGACGAGGTCGTCGGCGCTGCCCAGCGCGCTCGGGACCCCCTCGCCGGTCGCTTGCGGCTCGGGGTCATCCCGACCATCTCACCCTACCTCTTACCGAGCGCGACCCCCGCGTTCCGTCGAGAGTTCCCGCGCCTCACGACGGTGTGGGTCGAGGACAAGACGGAGGTCCTGGTCAGGGGCCTGAACTCCGGTGTGCTAGACGGGGTGCTGCTCGCCCTCGAAGCGGAGATCGGGGAGCTCGACCACGAGGTCGTCGCCGTGGATCCCTTCGTGCTCGCGATGCGGCCGGACGACCCCCTCGCCGCGCGGTCCGCCCCGGCCGAACTCGGCGACCTGGCCGACGTCGAAGTACTGCTGCTCGACGACGGGCACTGCTTTCGCGCGCAGGCGCTCGCGTACTGCTCGCGGGCGCAGGCCCGCGAGCTCGAGTTCCGTGCCACGAGCCTCGCCACCCTCGTGCAGATGGTCGCTGGCGGCACCGGCGTGACTCTCCTCCCGAGGGTCGCGGTGCCCGCCGAGGCTCTCCGCGCTGGTCTTGCCGTGCGCCCCTTCGCGGAGCCCGCGCCGGCGCGGACCATCGTGCTTGCCTGGCGCAAACGCGCGCCCATCGCTCCGGCTCTGCGCAAGATCGCGGCCGTGCTGCGCGAGGTCGCCTCCCGATCGGTATTGGTGCCCACGTCGCGAGCGCGACCCACTCGCCGCCGATCTCGCGCCCGGTGACCACCCGGAGCGACCCTGTGCGGGTCTCCCGACGCGGGAGGAGGCCGCGCGGTGCCGGGGATCGCCCGCTACCGTGGCACGCACCACGCCAAACAGTCGGTCGCCCCGGATTCGAGGCGGTTCTGTGCCACGCAACGCTCGTAGGCCGCGCAGGCCACCACCCTCGCGCCGTAGCTACAGGTGTCGGCGCACACGCGCGTGCAGAGCCCTAGCAGGCAGTAGTACGAGTTGCCGGCGGCGATCGTGCAGTCGGAGTCCGTTCCACAGGTCGCCGCACAGTGCTCGGCGAGGTGACCACCGGCGGGGCACGCGAGATCGTCGTCGCAGTCCGCGTTCTCCTCGCATTCGCTTCCAAGGGAGCCGTCCGAGGGGGGTGTTTCCTCCTCCACCGCCTCGATATCGCACGCAGCGAGCCCGCCGAGGAGGAGCACGACCGCCTGGAGCGAGCCAAGAAGCGGAGGCGAGCGTCGGACCATGGGTACGGTCCTACCACGTCCCGCAGCAGGTCCTGGGGTGTGGTTCGACGAGGCGGGGGGGACGGCGCCCGGCACCGCCCCGGTGCGGGTCGGGGTGGGCGGCCGCAGTGCGGGTCGGGGTCAAGCCAGGGGGTGGCATGGTCGTGGATGCGGAGATCGGGCCGGGCGGCGCCGTGGTTGCAGCCCCGGGAGCCGGAACCGAGAAACGCCATCAGCGAACAGCGGTCAGCGATCAGCCGTCGGGCAAAGACCGCGAACCCTGGACGCCGGCGGCTGATTCTTGAGCTCAGTGAAAACGTTGCGAAAAATCCGGCACCGTGTGGGGCCCGGCGGACGCGGGTCCCCAGGTCGTTGACTCGTCGAAGCGATCAACCTGACGGCTGCGCCCGGAGTCCCGGGCCCCGAGATGCCCGCCCAAGGAGCCCCGAGCGCCAAGAACGCATCGAAGGACCGTGGAGACACCCTTGGCGAACGCCCGCGACCCGCGCGGGAGCGTTGCCCGAGCGCTGCCTTGACCGCCGAAGGGGCGGCCCGTATGTTGGTCTTCTCTATGAGAAAGTGCGCCATCGCTCCCAGCGCGGTGGGGATCCATTCGGGGCTAGGGCATGTGTGACTCCATCCACCCCCGCCCCGGTCGGATCGTCGCTGGCAAGTACCAGCTCGAGCAGCTGATCGGCGAAGGAGCGATGGGTACGGTCTGGAGGGCGACGCACCTCAACCTGAACCAGCGTGTTGCCGTCAAGCTGATCCTCCCCGAACTCGCTGACTCGGAGGCGGCGCGGTCGCGCTTCGACGCCGAAGCCAAGGCCTCGGCGGCCCTTCACTCCCGCTTCGTCGTCCAGATCTACGACAGCGGGATCACCGACGACGGGGTGCCCTACATCGTGATGGAGTATCTCGTCGGCGAGCCGCTGGAGTCGCGAGTCGAGCGCCAGGGCCCGCTCCCCCTGGAGCAGGCGGTGCAGTACATCGGTCAGGTCGCCCGTGGTCTCGCGCGGGCGCACGCGCAGGGGATCGTGCACCGGGACCTCAAGCCCGCGAACGTGTTCATCACCCAGTCCGAGGACGGCGAGGAGGTGGCGAAGATCCTCGACTTCGGGATTGCCAAGATCCAGCGCTCGGCACCCGCCGTCTCCTCCACGGCCACGGGCGCCGTGGTGGGTACGCCGCTCTTCATGAGCCCGGAGCAGGCTCGGGGCTCGCGGTCCGTGGACCACCGAGCCGACATCTACTCGCTGGGGATGGTCACCTTCTGGGCGCTCACCGGGCGATACGCCTTCGCTGGTGAGGCCCTGGGTGAGCTCATCATCGCCATCTGCACCCATCCTTTGCCGTCCCTCGCCGCGACCATGCCCGGGCTCCCGCTCGCGCTCGACCAGTGGTTCTTCCAGGCTTGCGCCCGCGATCCCGCGGCACGTTTCGCCTCGGCCGACGCGTTGGTGGATGCCCTCGTGGAGGCTGCGCAGGTAAATCCCAATGTCCTGCTCGCTTCGGGGGTGATCCAGCGCGGGTGGGGGGATGGTCGTGCTTCGGTCGCCACGCCGTCGGCGCTGATGCCGGCCTTCGGGCAGCAGTCCTCGATGGGGGGGATGGCGGGGACCATTGCGGTGGGGGCTACTGGTGCCGGCGTCGTGCAGGCGACCCAGCCGCCACGAAGACGAGGTATCCCCTGGGGCTGGTTGGTGGCGATCGGGATGGTGCTCGGTCTCGTTACCGTCGCGGTATTGGTGGTCGGTGGCCTGAGCGCGGGCCTCTTGGCTGCGTCTTCGCCGCCGGCCGAGCCTGCGCGCAACGTGCTGCCGGCGGTCCCCCCGCCATCGGTGGCCCTGGTCAGTCCGGATATCGCACCGGCTAGCACCCCCTTGGCGATCGCGCCCCCGTCTGTCTCGGCCTCGGCGGCGGGGACCGAAACCGACTCGGAGGCGCCGCCACCTGCGCCGCCACCGACCCCACTGCGCGGGGGGCAGGGTGCTGGCGCGGCCCATGCTCCCGCTCCAATCGCCGCCGCATCCGCGGCGAAGCCATCGGAACCTGCGGCACCCCCGTCGCGTCCGGCCGCCGTCGACATCGGCTTCTGAGCCAGGATTTGTCGGCTCGCCGGTCGTGCCGGCACCCTCGCGTGGCTCATCCCCGGTGGCTGTGCCCGCCGGGTCCGGGATCGGTCGTGTGCTCCTCTACCCGCCGTCCGCGGATCGGGGTCGAATTCTGCCCCGGATTCCGGTATGGGGTCCGTCATCAGCGCGGACTCCTGGCCAAGCTACTCTGGCCCGCGCTGGGAGCGTCATATGAAGAACGGACGGATGGGGTACGGCCGGGGGCTCCGCGCCCGCCTCGCGGCGGCTACGGTGGGAGGGGTGCTCGTGCTCGCCCTCGCGGCGTCGGCGCTCGCTCAGACGGAGGCGGAGAACATCGCGGCAGCGCGGGCGCTGGGAGTCGAGGGGGTCTCGCTCGCCATGGAGGGCAAGTGCGCCGAGGCCGTTGACAAGCTCGAGCGCGCCGAGGCGCTCTACCATGCACCGACCATCCTCGGCCGTCTCGGGGAATGTCAGGTCGAGCTCGGGCGCATCGTGGTGGGTACGGAGAACCTGCAACGCGTCGTGCGCGAGAACCTCGGTCCGCACCCCCAGCCAGCCTATGTCGACGCGCAGGAGCGGGCGCGGAAGGTCCTCGCCCTCGCCCAGCCGCGGATCGCGAAGCTTACCGTGAAGGTCACCGCTCCACCCGGGGTCGAGTACGAGGTCACGATCAACGGAAAGTCGATCCCGGCCGCGATGGTTGGCGTCGAGCGACCCATCGATCCTGGCGAGTATGTCGTGGCCATCGGGGGCGAGGGCGTCGTACCCGCCTCGCAGAACCTGAGACTCGCTGACGGGGTCGCCGAGTCCGTGGCGCTCACCGTCGTGGCCGCGGCCGCCCCACCCCCCGCTTCGACCACCGCGTCAGCGGACCGCACGACCGCCGGCGCGCCCCAGCCGTCTCCCAGCGACGACCAGCAGGCTTCCGACGGGAGACCTCTGCGCACGGTCGGCTACGTCCTGATCGGGGCCGGGTCCGCCGGGGTCATCGTGGGCGGGATCTTCGGAGGGCGGGCGATGAGCAAGCGTTCGCAGCTCGACGCCGACTGTGAGTCCAAGGGATGCCCCGAGAGCTCGCAGGATGACATCGATGCGATGAAGACGTCGGCCACCCTCTCCACCGTCGGCTTCGGTGCCGGGCTCGGGATGGCGGTCCTCGGCGCGGTGCTCGTGGTGACGTCCCGGCCGCGCGGCACGCCCAACGAGCCAGCCGCGGAGCAGGGGGGTCGGGCACCGAGCGTGCGCGGCTTCGTCGGGTTCGACGGGGTGGGTTTGAGGGGTCAGTTCTGATGGGGAGCACGATGGCACAGCGAGCGCTTCGACCCAGGACCGTCATCATCGGCCTCAGCACGGTGCTCTCCCTCGGGGCGTGCGGGCAGATCCTGGGCGTCAGTGACTACGAGGTGGAGTCCGGCGAGGACGAGCATGGGGGAGAACCTCCTGGCGGTGCCGGTCCCGGCGATGGCGGTGCGACGACTGGGGGGCATGGCGGTGCTGAGGAAGGCGGCCGCGCCGGCATGCCGAGCGGGGGCGAGACGCTCCCCGTTCCTCAGGCCGGAGAGGGCGGCGAGGGGGGAGGCGTCGTCTCGACCGGCGGGGGCGGCGAGGGCGGGGTTCCCGCGGCCGGTGCCGGTGGCGGTTCGACCGGCGGATTGGGGGGGACCATCGACATCGGCATCATCTGCGAGGATGCGTGTGGCGACGAGTCGGATAGAACCGGCTACGTCGGTGACGGTGCCTGTGACGATGGTGCCTTCGGTCACGACTACGCTGTGTGTACGTTCGGTACGGACTGCACGGATTGCGGACCGCGCCAGCGACGCTGCGAGGACACCTGCGCATGGCCTGATGACGGCGAGTGCGACGACGGCGGCCCGGACGCGCTGAACAACGTCTGCGATTTCGGCACGGACTGCACGGACTGCGGGATGCGCACCGGCGTCGAGTGCGATCCGTTCAACCCGGAACCTGGTTGCGGTGAGGGGAGGGTGTGCGTTCCACAACGCGGTGACGGGTCGCTCGCGACCTGCACCGATCTGGTCGGTACGCAGTCGGCCTACGGCTACTGTTGGCAGAACTCCGACTGCGTCGCGGGGACGACCTGTCTCTTCTGGTCCGACGCGGAGAGCCCGATCTGCCTCACGACCTGTCGCCTGGGGTACACGGATTGTCCAAATGCCGGTGAGGAATGTGTGGACCTCACCTATGGTCTGTTCATCGGCGATGAGGAGTGGGGGGTGTGCATGCCACCGGTTGGCGCGGCGCCTCCTGGTTGGACTTGCGACGCGGGACTGTGGTTCGACGCCACGCCCGATTGCGACTGCGGCTGTGGCGTATTCGATCCCGACTGCGTGGGCCCCACTTCAGAGTACTGTACTTGGTGCGGCGACGCGGGCTCTTGCGCCGGGGAGGGCACCTTCTGCGCCGACAGCGTCATCGCGCCGGACGACAACGCCGTGTGCATCGAGCCGAGCGGCACCGGTGGCACGGGCGGGGCCGGGGGCGCTTCGGGGGGGACCCCGTAGCGGCCGCATCGGTCGTAGGCTTCGCCAACGGTCGCGCCGCGCGCCACGGAGTCATTCTCGTTTCGACGCTGTGGGCCGCGCCTCCGCGGCGGGCTCGAACAGGAATCGTTCGAATGTGTGCCATTGCTCCGGGAAGGCACGTATTCGCGCCTCGAGCGCCGCGGCGTACTCTGCGGCGGCTCGCGCGAGCGTGGCGGTGCGCTCGGCCGGGGTGGCCCCACCGAGCCGCAGCGGGGGCAGGCACTCGAATGCATAGCTTCGTCGGGCGCTGCGCACGGCGAAGCAGACGAGCGCCGGGACCCGCGCGGTCATGGCCAGCGCGAAGGGCGCCGCGGTCACCCGGGCCACGTGGTTCGCGATCACCACCGGGAGCTGACGGGAACCCTCGACCCACGCGCGATCGCCGGCGAGCGACACGACCTCGCCCGAACGCACGCGATCGAGTAGCTCGACGATGGTGGCGCTCCCCGCGGCGGGAGGGCGGATCTCGACCCGCAGCCCGTGCTCGTCCGACGCGGTCCGCTCCGCCTCGGCGGCCTGGCGGGTCCCCTTCACCATGGTGAGCGACGTGCCGACGCTGGCCAGCACGCGCGCTGCCAGGGCGGGGCTGCCGAGGTGGGACATCACCAGCACCGCCGCGCCGTGGTCACGCACCGCGTCGAGGATGTGCTCCCTTCCTTGGCTCTCCATGCGGATCCACCCCGGCACGGTGAGGAGGCGTTCCTCCGCATAGATGCGGGCGAAGCTCTGGAACTGCCGCCAGGTAAGGTTGAGGAGTGTCACGAAGGAGGCACGAGGGAACAGGATCCGGTAGAGCCGGATCGACTCGCGTCGCCGGGCTGGCCGGAACGCGAAGTAGCCGGCGGCGACCACCGCGGCGAAGGCGGAGAGGACCGCCGCCGCGCCGATCGAAAGGGCGTTTCGCACCGAGCTCGAGCGGCTCATGGGAGCGGGACCGTGCCGCCGAGTGCAGGTGGCGGCTTCCGTCGTCCCGCATACCAGAAGGCGCCGCCGAGCGCGCGCAGCGCGATCAGCCGTGCGAAGACGGCGCCGTTGCGGAGCGAGTCCCGTCCTCGCAAGAAGTGCGACACGCGGGCGCTGCCCGGCTGGTAGACCACCGAGACGGGCACCTCGACTACGGGGATCCCTGCCCAGCGTGCGAGCACGAGAAGCTCGACCTCGAACTGGAACCGGCGCGACCGAACCCCGAGCGAGAGCGTCTCGGGGATCGGGTAGGCACGGAACCCGCTCTGGGAATCCGAGATGCTGGGCCCGCCGCTCGCGGTGACCCAGGCGTTCGAGAAACGCCGGCCGAAGCGGCTGCCGAACGGCACGTCGGGGCCGTCCATGCCCTCGCGCGCGCCGATCACGATGGGTCGACCGGGCATGCGGGCGGCGTCGAGCAGCCGGACCGCTTCGCGGGGGTCGTGCTGCCCATCGGCGTCGACCGCCACGGCGTAGTCGGCCACCGCCGCCGCCGCGCCGAGGCCTGTGAGCAGAGCGGCTCCTTTGCCTCGGTTCTCCGGGTGGCGCAGCACCCGGACCCGCGGATCCCGCGGAAGCCGAGCCGGTCCCCCGTCGGTCGATCCGTCGTCGACCACGAACACCGGCCAGTCCAGCGTGAGCGCCCTTTCGACGACCTCTCCAATCGTGGCAGCGTGGTTGTAGAGCGGCACCACGAACGCCGCGAACCCCCGGGTCATCCAACGCGCCTGAAGATGAGCGACGTGTTGATGCCGCCGAAAGCGAAGTTGTTGTTCATGGCGCACGAAACCCGCTGGTCACGTGGTGCTCCCAGGATGTGAGCGAGGGGACGAAGCTCTGGATCCGGCCGCTCCAGGTTTCGCGTGTGCGCGAGGAACCCGTCGTTCAACATGAGGATGGTCGCGATGGATTCGAGGGCGCCGGCCGCTCCGAGCGTGTGTCCCATGTGCCCCTTGAGGCTGCTTATCGGGACCCCCTCACCGAAGACCGCGTGGGTCGCCTCGGCCTCGGCTCGATCCCCGACGTCGGTCGCCGTGGCGTGCGCGTTGATGTATTCTATCGCCTCCGGCGCGAGGCTCGCGTCACGGAGGGCTCCCTCGATGGCGAGGCGGATCCCCACGGGATCCGAGTTGGTCATGTGGACACCGTTGCAGCTCGCGCCGTAGCCGCTGATCTCGGCGTGGATCCTGGCGCCACGGTGGCGCGCCCGCTCGTATTCCTCGAGGAGGAGACAGCCCGCGCCCTCGCTCACCACCAGCCCGTCCCGATCCGCGTCGAATGGCCGCGGAGTCGTCGTGGGATCCTGGCGGCCGGAGGTGGCTCGCAAAAGATCGAAGATGGCGCCCGCGACGAAGTGCATCTCCTCGGCGCCGCCAGCGAGCATGATGTCGGCCTGGCCAAGCAGGATCTGCTGATAGCCCACCCCGATCCCCTGCGAACCGGACGTGCAGGCCGAGCAGGGCGCGATCACGGGTCCCTGGACTCCGGCGAAGACCGCCAGGTTGGCGGCGCAGGTGTGGGTCATGAACTGGAGGTACAAACTCGACTGCAGTCCGATCAGCGAGCGCCGCTGGAGGACCTGCAGGATGAACTCCTGCTCTGCCTGCACACTGCCCGCGGTGGACCCGAAGGCGACCCCCGCGTGCGGCCCCCGTAGATCATCGGGGGTGAGCCCCGCGTCCTGCCATGCGTCCTGCGCAGCGAGCGCCGCGAGGATGCCGACCCGCCCCATGCTGCGCCGGGAATTGCGGGGGATGGCGGCCGCGTTCACGCCGTCCTCGACCGTCCCCGCCACCCGGGCCCGCATTCCCTCGATCTCTGCCCAATGGGGCATGACCCGGATGCCGGAGCGACCCTCCCGAAGCGCCTGGCCGTACTCCGAGAGGCTGTTGCCAATTGGCGAGCGCAGGCCCATGCCCGTCACAACGACGCGTCTCCGGGGACTCATGGCGGCGGGACCATACTACAGGGCCGGGCGCCGTGCTAACGGCCCAAGACGGTCCCGGCCACGCGTGGTGCGACCGCTGGCGATGCGTAGCGCGGGAGGGTGGAGGTCATCGCCCGCGGTTCGCGCCGCAGATTCGACTGGTCGGTCGGTCCTGGTGCCGCAGGGGGTACGCTCCGGATCGTGCGCGACGCGACCGAGCGCCGACGCAGCGATTGGGCGTCATGGATGCTGTTCAAGGACGGTCCGTTCGTGCCCCCGTTGTAGGATCTGCCGATCGAGGACGACGAGGGCAGGCGACGAATCGCGCTCTGGGTGCTCGTGCGACAGGGCTATGCGGTGCTCGACGGTGGTGACGCCGCAGCGTTCCAGTCGATCTCGGCGATGCGCGAGGTGGACATCGATCCTGCCGTCACGAACATCGTTCTGCAGGACTCGAACGATCGTGCGTTCGCCGAACGACAGCCCGCCCGCGCCGTGGCTTCGGTCGTACGCGTCCGCGCCGAACACGGCGGAGAACCTCATGACCGTCACCCAGGTGGAGAACCGTGCGGGAGCACAGAACAGCCACTCTGACGCGCTCGGCGACGTGCGGCGGCTTGCCAACGACCACACGCTGGTGACGTTCTCGGAGGCCGTTCGGATCGAGGAGTCCGATGCCTGCTGGAGTCTGGCGCGAACCCTCGGCGCGAGCTCCTTCGGGTACGCGGATTGGCGTGAGACGCGCCAAGGGCCTCCGCCGCGGTGGGCGCCCGGGTGGGTTGGGCCACTTCGAGTCCATGTGCGGTGGTCCACGACATGCAGCGATTGTGCCGCCGGCGTTGTGGAAGAATTGCGTGAGCGAGGTTTCGCCGTCACTGCAGGCGGGCTGTCGCCACAGGCGGTGTCTGCTTCTCTCCGCCAGAAATGGCTGCGAACTGGCATGTCTATTGCTGGTGCACCAAGCGCTTGCATCATGCAACCTGCCTGGTAGGGGTGAAGGCGGGACGACGGACGCCGATGGCAACATGCGGTGTTCAGCGGAGATTGGCCCAACGAACGAGGAGAATGGGGTTCCCATGTGCGGCATTTGCGGCGAGGTAAGTCGCGACGGCGTCGAGGCATCCGTAGTGGCGGTCGTGAAGATGACCGCGGCGCTCGAGCCGCGGGGGCCGGACGCTGGGGGTATGGTCGGACGCGGAAGGGCGGTGCTCGGCCATCGGCGCCTGAAGATCATCGACTTGAGCGAAGCAGCAGAACAGCCCATGGTCGACAGCGAGCTCGGGCTCACCATCGTCTATAATGGCGCCCTCTACAACTACCGCGAGCTTCGCGGAGAGCTCGAGGCCAAGGGGTATCGCTTCTTCTCCAGCGGAGACACGGAGGTCCTCGTCAAGGGATATCACGCTTGGGGCGAGCGACTCGTGGAGCGCTGTGCTGGCATGTTCGCGTTCGCCTTGTTGGAGCGCGACACCGGGCGCCTGGTCCTCGCGCGCGACCGCCTCGGCATCAAGCCTCTCTACTTCACCGATGACGGGTCGAGGTTTCGTTTCGCCTCGTCGCTACCGGCCCTGCTGGCGCCGGCCGACACCCCCGTCGACCTCGACCCCATCGCGCTGCACCACTATCTCACGTTCCACGCCGTCGTCCCGGCGCCCCGCACGATCGTGAGCGCCATCCGCAAATTGCCACCAGCGACGGTGCTCACCCTGGGCCGGGACGGCTCGCGGCGCGAGTGGCGCTACTGGGAACTCCGTGTGGGTCCGCACGAGGAGGACGCGCGCTACTCCTTCGAGGACTGGCAGGAGGTGACCCTGGAGGCGCTTCGCCGGGCGGTCCGGCGCCGTCTGGTCGCGGACGTTCCGGTGGGTGTCCTCCTGTCGGGCGGGCTGGACTCCAGTCTGGTGGTTGCGTTGCTGGCCGAGGCGGGCCACTCGCCGCAGACGTTCAGCATCGGCTTTGATAGCGTCGACGGGGAGTCAGGCAACGAGTTTGCCTACTCGGATGCGATAGCCCGCCGGTTCTCCACCAACCACCACCGGATCTCGGTGGAGGCGCGGCGGGTCTTGAATAGCCTGCCAGCATGCATACGCGCCATGAGCGAGCCCATGGTGAGCCATGATGCCGTCGGCTTCTACCTGTTGAGCGAGGACGTCGCCCCGCACGTGAAGGTCGTCCAGAGCGGCCAGGGCGCCGACGAGATCTTCGCGGGGTACCACTGGTATCCGGCGCTGCTCGATAGCGCGGACGCGGTTGCCGATTACGCGCGCGCGTTCTTCGATCGCGACCACGCGGAGGTGGAGCGCGTGCTCCACCCGGATCTCGTCGGCGAGGACCACTCCCGCGCGTTGGTCGTCCAGCACTTCGGCGAGGCCGGCGCCGCGCGCGTCGTGGACAAGGCGCTGCGCATCGACACATCGGTCATGCTCGTCGAGGATCCCGTCAAGCGACTCGACAACATGACCATGGCATGGGGGCTCGAGGCTCGGGTCCCCTTCCTGGATCACGAGCTCGTCAATGTGGCGGCCCGCATCCCCGCCGAGTACAAGGTGCTGGGCGGAGGGAAGCGGGTTCTGAAGGAGGCGGCCCGTCGTGTGGTCCCGGCGGCGGTCATCGATCGCCCGAAGGGGTACTTCCCGGTCCCGGCGCTGAAACGCCTGCGCGGCCCCTATCTGGATCTGGTGCGCGACGTGCTCGGCTCGGCGAAGTGCCGGCAGCGCCAGCTCTTCCGTCCCGCCTACGTGTCCGACATGCTAACGGTGCCGGACGCGCACCTCACGCCGCTGCGCGGTTCCAAGCTCTGGCAGCTCGCCCTGCTGGAGCTCTGGCTACAGACCCACGGGATCTAGACTCCGAGGAGACGAGATGAGCTCGACGAGTGTGGAACTGCGAATCACCCAACGGCACCGCCTGGACCGGGAGTGTGCGGCGAGCGTGAAGACCTGGCGGCATGGAACCCACGGGAAGTCGCGCACCAACACTGTGGTCGATTGCGGGTGGGGTCGCCTCATTTTCGGGCACACCTTCGCGGACAACGAGGCGATCGCCCAGGCGATCCTGCAGGAGCGTCCGGGGAAGCGGGACATCGCCTTCTACCTCAGTGATCCGCACGTCGTGCTCGCTCTCGCTCCTCGAGATCTCTTCCTCGACCCGTCCCATACCTATCGACTCTACCTCGAGCAGTATCGACAGCGGCCGGAGCGCCTTCCTTTCACCGTTCGCAAGCTCCAGACCCGCGGTGACTCGGTGGCAATGAGCGAGATCTACCAGCGACGTCGGATGGTGGCACCCGACCCGGCGTTCGTCTGGAGTATGCGCAAGAACAGAGTGATGACCTACCTGGTGGCCGAGGACGCAAGCGACTGTCGAGTGATCGGTGTGGCGCTCGGGATCGATCACGTCGAGGCGTTCGAGGATCCGGAGAACGGAGCCAGCCTCTGGGCCCTCGCGGTGGATCCGCGTGCCCGCCATCCGGGGGTCGGGAGAGCACTGGTGACCCACCTGGCGGAGCACTACATCGCACGCGGGCGCAGCTTGCTCGACCTGTCCGTGATGCACGACAACCAGCTGGCCATCGCGCTCTACGAGAAGCTCGGCTTTCAGCGCATCCCGGTCTTCGCCGTCAAGCACAAGAACCCCATCAACGAGCCGCTCTTCGTGGGTGATGTCCCCGAAGCGAGCCTGAACCCCTACGCGGAGATCATCGTTCGGGAAGCCAGGCGGCGGGGCATCCGGGTTCATGTCATCGATCCCGAGGGGGGGTATTTCGAGCTCACCTGCGGTGGACGCAGCGTGGTCTGTCGTGAGTCGCTCACCGAGCTCACGAGCGCCGTTGCCATGAGCCGCTGCGACGACAAGAGGGTCACGCGGAGGGTGCTCGCCGGCATCGGGTTGGCGATGCCCGCGCAGAAGGTGGCGGGGAATGCTGCCGAGAACGGTGAGTTTCTCGAGCGGTTCGGGCGCGTCGTGGTCAAGCCGGTTCGCGGCGAACAGGGTAGGGGTGTCGCCGTGGATGTCTGCACCGAAGAGGAGATGGACCAGGCGATCGCCGCCGCCCGCGGCCCCGGCGGCGAAGCCCTGATCGAGGAAATGGTCGAGGGTGCGGATCTTCGTATCATCGTGATTGGCTACAAGATGGTCGCGGCCGCCGTACGGCGACCGGCGCAGGTCATCGGGACGGGTCAGCACTCGATACGCCAGCTGATCGAGCGGCAGAGTCGACGGCGCGCGGCCGCGACGGGTGGCGAGAGCGTGATCCCGATCGATCACGAAACGGAGCGCTGCATCCGCGCGGCAGGCCGCGGGCTCGATGAGATCCTTCCCGACGGCGTCACCCTGGCGGTGCGCAGGACGGCCAATTTGCACACCGGCGGCACCATCCACGACGTCACCACCGAGATCCATCCGGTACTGGTCGAGGCCGCCGAGCGCGCCGCCGAGGCGCTGAAGATCCCGGTGGTCGGCCTCGATCTCATCGTCCCCGCGCTCGACCAGGCCGAATTCTGGATCATCGAGGCGAACGAACGCCCCGGGCTCGCTAACCACGAACCCCAGCCGACCGCCGAGCGTTTCGTGGATCTGCTCTTCCCACAGTCGGCCAGACCGAGCTGAATCACCGGCCGCGCATCGGCGACACTGGATGCATCGGACCGACGACCGGAGCGGATTGGCGACCAGCAAGGACCGAGGCGCGGCCGGTGATGGAGGAAGAATGAAGCGAATTCCATCACTTTTGCGCCAGGCAAAGCCTGGGTGAGGAGGAGGCGATGTAGACAGCGCGGAGACTTCACGAGAAACCTAGTTGCGTGTTCGGGCATTTCCCCTCGAAGAATTCGAGATCGTTCACCCAGAAACCGAAGGGGAGGCTTGCCACCATCCGTTGGTTGTCCCCATTGGGGACGAAGCCGCGGTACCAGTCCTTGCCCTGGTTGAAGAAGAACTGCAGCTTGAGCACTCGAGACGCGAGCGCCGCGCGCTCGGCGTTGGAGAGGTTGCTCGGGGGCGCGAGAGGGTACAAATCCCGGTCGAAGCAGTACGTGTACTCCCTCCAGTCAGTCGAGAGCTCGTTGTCCGCGTCGATGTTGCTCGCGACCTGCAAGAACCGGCCGAGGTGCTGGTAGCAGGGGCGGGCTGCCTTGTCGGCGGTTTCCGGCAGGTCCACGCAGGTGCCACCGGAGCCCGGTCCCTCGGTCTCCGGGATGGATAGGTTGAAGCGGACTGCGGAATTCGGATCGTGGCTTGCGCCTCTCCTTGCCCTGAAGCGAACTCCGGTGTACCGGCTCGCCTCGCAAAGAGCAGGGTTTGGCCGATCCTCGCCGAAATGGATCTCGAGCCCGACCCGGTCGCCCCAGCCGGCCGCGCTCGAGCCCGTCGCGTGGAGCGCCCATTCGTCACACGCGTCACTGGTCTCCGATGCCTCCACCGCCACCTGGAACGAGGGGACATCGTTCTCCAAGACTCGCTCCCAGGCACCTGCACGGCCGTCCTGCGGGATCACGACCGGCGCGCCAGCGCCCTCCTCGAAGTCGGAGATCATCCCGAGTGGGCGGTGGCAGCTCGGTTCGCAGGTGGTGCCTTCGACGCAGGCATCGTCGCAGAGGACTTGTCCCTCCGGACAGACGCAGGCTCCGTTCGAGCAGATCCGACCGTTCGTGCAAGGGGGTTGGCAGCAGGATCCTACGGTGGCGCAGGTGCCGTAGCAGTCCTCCTGCTCGGACGGGCACCTGCACACCCCGCCGATCCTCGGTGCCGGCGACGCCACCGCTCGCGAGCGCACCGGCCCTGCCACCGGTCGCGACCGTGCCGGCGACGCCGCCGCTCGCGACCGCGCCGGCCACGTCTCCGCTCCCGGCGGCGCCCGCCCGTGGGGCTCCCGCGTTGCCATCATCGAACGGCGATCGTTCGATCTTCTCGAAGCGCGGGAACGCGCAGCTCGCGGCCCACGCCGCGCCAAGGAACGCGAAACCGAGCGCACCACCCGACCGACCGCGAGCCATCAGAACCGCCCCTCCACGCCGAGCGAGCGCCAACCGATGACCGGCGCGATGCGGCGTCCCGCCTTGCTCTCGCGTGGGGCGGTCACCAGCAGCGCCGTGCCGGCAGCGATGCCGAGCCCGCCGGCAACGAAGCCGGTCGTCGCCAGCGGCCGCAGTGTGTTGTAGCGATCCACGGCATCGTGCTCGTCTCGGCCGCACTCGCCGTTCATGCAGTCACCCTCCTCGAGATCCTGTTTCTGTTGGGCGAGGGATATGGAGGCCACCGTACCGAGCAGGAGCCCCGCGCCACCGATGCCGGCCGAGATCCATCCTGCGACGCGCTGCCCTCGGCCGCGCGTCGCGCGGTCCGCGTCCGGCGGGGCACCGCGGGATGACGGGGCGAGTTCCGGTGTCCCGGCGCCGGGTTGCCGGGCCGCCGCGGCGTCGCTGGGGAAGCGCAAGGTCGTCGTTGCGGTCCGACCTTCGATGGTCGTCGCTCGTGTCTCGATGGCCTTCGTTCCCCTTCTGCCCGCGACCTGGTGCTCGCCAGGGTCGACCAGCTTCCCAGCGGACAACAAGGAAGGTGGCACAGGCACGCCGTCGATGGTCACCGCGACGTCGTTCGGAGCGGCGCCCTCGAGCGCGATGACCAGGCGTGGGATCCTGGGGAGCAGCGCCTCGCGGGCTGCCGCGGCGTCGCTCCTCGCCGCGTCCTGCAGCGCCGCGTCGCTTCCCGTCGTGTTCAGCCGCGTTGCCTCGAGGTAGAGCTCGGCTGCCTCGACCCATCTGCCCAGTCGCTCCAGAGCGCGACCCGCGTGGAGTGCGAGAGTGGGTACCTTCACGACCTCGTAGGCCTGCCAGAGCTTCTGGGCAGCGACCTCGAAGTCTCCAGCGTCGCACGCGGCCAGCCCCTCCTCGCCGAGCTCCCGCGCGGTCGCGACCGACGCCCGATCCTGGGCCCAACCCATCCGACACACCAGCAGCACCGCTGCCAGCCCCCACACACCGACTCCCGGCCGCCGCGTGGCAACCGAGCTTGCCCGAAGTCGAGTTCCCCGGTCAAGGCGCGGTGGCTCGGGTCCTGGTGGGGTCCTGATTGGTGCTCCGGAGGGGTTCCTGCTCACGGCTGGAAGCCGAACCCCATCGGACAGCCCGGCAGCGATGCCGGGTTCGAGCTGCACGAGAGGACGAGCCGGGGTGCTAGCCCAGGATCCAGTGCATCGACGACGTACAGAGCGCGGGCCGATCGGAGGGGATCGGTGCCCAAGAAACCGACGTAGGACGAATCGCTGGACCATCCGGCAATGGACCGATCGTAGGGGAGAGCGAGCGGATGCTGGGCGATCCCGCTGGGGCTCGACAGGTCGTGGAGCATGGCCGGCTGAGCGACATCCTGAGCCCCGTAGGTGTCGTGACCGACCACGATGACCTTCGACGAGTCCGGAGAGAAACGCAGGTATGCGCCAACGGCGGTGGGCTCGAGCGCGGTTGCCGGCTCGATGGAGTCGTCGAGCACCCGGGCGATCCACCACGTACCCGCGTCCGGATCGTTCGGAAGCGCCCCGGCTCGTCTGAAGGCGAGCCAGCGGCCGTCGGGAGATGCCGTGAGCTCGTCCACCTCCGGCAGCTCGTCAGCATAGAGGATCGTGGTAAGGTCGGCCGCATCGAAGGCCGTGACCGCCGGGATCCCGTTGCGAAGCTCGAAGAAGCGCTTGCCAGCGAACTTGCCCGACGGGGAGCCGCTCCGGTAACTGTTCTCTGGTTCCGCCACCTCGCGCGTGCCGAGCAGTTCGGCACGGATGCCGTCGAGGGCGTAATAGAAGTACGTTGCCGGTTCGGCGGCGCTCGCGCCGAAATCTGCCGCCACTGCCGCCTCGAGGGAGGGGGAGAACACCCAGCCGTCGTGCACGGGGAGCGCGCCGTGAGCGAACGTGGCTAGATCCATGAGCCCCCACTCGATCGTCGTCGTGTCCTCCGGCACGCGTTCGACGACGGCCCGGTCGCCGCCGGTCCCCACTTGGTGGAGCTTGCCGAGAACACCGGTCGCTGCCGGGGGTTCGATGGCGGCGTCGCTCATGTCGACGAGCTGGATCTCTTCGGCGAGATCGGTGTACGCGAAGGTCCGGTCGCCCACCCAGGAGGGAGGTCGGCCTGCCGCCGCGAGATACTCCACTGGCGCAGTTCCGGACCGCGACGGATCGAAGACCATGATCCGCACTTCGGTGGTGGCGTATGCCGCGCAGGCGAGCTGGGTCGAGTCCGGCGACCAGGAGCAGGAGGGGGAGCCCGTGACCTCGCCGAGTGAGATCGGGTCCCCGAGCTTGTCGCCGGATGTGTCGATCACGAAGATCTCCGTCATCGTGTCCCGCCGGTGGTCGTAGTACAGCCACCGCCCGTCCGGCGAGAAGCCCCGGCCGCCCCTGGTCCAAGCGTCGAGCGTGACGATCGGCGAGCCTTCGTTCAGGAGGTCCTGGATCAGGATCAACACCTGGCTCGAGGCTGACGACGGGAACGCCGCCGCGTACATCCAGCGGGTTCGATCCACGTGCAACGTCACCTGCTCGGAGACCTGCGCGCCGAACGCGTCGGTCACGGTCACCATGAACGCGAAATCACCGGCCTCGCTCGGGGTGCCGGCGACCGCTCCGTCCGCGCCGAGGATCAAGCCGAGCGGCAACGTTCCGCCGCCGAGCGCGAAGCGGTAGCCGTCATTCGAGCCGCCGCGGGCCGAGAGGTGTGCCGCATAGGCCCGCCCGAGTCGCGCATCTGCCAGGGCGTCGGGTTCGATCGTGAGCGACCTGACAGCCGACTGTCCGGCGGCGCCCGCGTCTCCGCCGCCGCCCCCTGCGACGGGCGTTGGCTCTCCAGCCCAGCCGCCGGGTCCGCCGCCGCCTCCGTGCGCGCCGGATCCGCCTGCAGCCGCGGGTCCGTCGCCGCCCTCGGGAGCCACGCCGCCGGCGGCCGCCCCCGCCGCAAATCCCGCGCCCGCACCCTGGGCAGGCACCCCGGCGTTCGTCCCGTCGGCGGCCGTGCCCCCGCCGCCACCGGGGATCGAGGTGCTACCCGAGCCACCAAACGGGATCGCCCGCGTGCCGCCGGAGGCGAGCGAGCCCCCGCTTCCATGTCCGGGACGTCCGCCGCCGCCGCGGGCGGGCGAACCCGCCTGGCCAATACGCCGCCCTTCGGCGGCGTCGTCCACCAGCTCCGAGCGCGCACCACAGGCACCGAGCAGCGCCAGAGCCAGGCCGCCGATCCCGCCGCGAACCCCCGGCCGTCGCTCACGAGTCGCCCGCCGCCAGCATCCTGCCGGGATCTCGTGATCCTGTCTCCACCGCGCTGCCACGGGCTGAACGCTAGCATCGGGAAGGTGGGGACGTTCAGGGAGGAATCACGGTAGCGGCTCGTTTCGCCATGGCGCGGACCAGCGCCAGCGACGACCCGCACCATGGGAGCCCACCTCCCTCGGGTCAGCCGCGGGTGTCCCCACCTGCTTTCGGCGATTGGCGCACGTCGCGCTGGTCGCCGGCGGAGGCGCGGGGCGCGGAACGAGCTTCGGTTCGGACTGTCCCCTCCGCGGGGTATGCTGGTTCGCCATGAGCCAGTCCTGGGTCGCCCTGGTAGGACCGGAGGTCGAGGAGAACCTCAGCCTTCGGTACCTGGCCGCTGCCCTGGCACAGAGCGGTATCCGGAGCGAGATCCACGCATTCAATGCACCCGAGGATTTCTCGCGCATTGCCAAGGCCATCCTGGATGCACCGGTACCGCCGCTTCTGGTCGGATTGTCGCTCGCCTTCCAGTGGCGGGCAGAGGAATTCCTCGCGCTGGCCATGGCGCTCCGCGCCGGCGGGTACCGTGGGCACGTGACCGGTGGCGGGCATTTCGGCACCTTCGCGGCGAACGAGCTCCTGCGCGATTTCCTCGAGCTCGATAGCATCTGCCGATTCGAGGCGGAATCTACCATCGTCGAACTCGTCCGCGCTCTCGAGCGGGACAGGCCGCTCGATGACGTGAGCGGCCTCGTACTCCGGCGAGGCGGCGTCGTGAAGGTCACCGCACCGCGCGGATTGCCAGACGTGAAAGCGTTGCCGTGGCCCGACCGGCGTGGCGCGCCGGCACGGTGTTTCGGTCACGCCATCGCACCCTTGGTCGGGAGCCGCGGCTGCTACGGACGTTGCAGCTTCTGCTCGATCGCGGCGTGGCACGACGCGGCGTCGTCGAGCCGACGCTTCCGCTTGCGTGACGTCGCAGACGTCGCGGACGAGATGGCGGAGCTGCAGCGTGGCCGGGGCATCGAGATCTTCCTGTTCGAGGACGACAACTTCTTCCTACCGCGGCCGGAAGCGAGCCTGGCGCGCATCCACGGCCTCGCTGACGCGCTCGCGGCCCGCGGCGTGGATCACTTCGCGACCATGGTGAAGGCGCGGGCCGACGACGTCCGCACGGAGCTGTTCGAGCCCTTGGTTCGACGCCTCCACTGCCTGCGCGCCTACGTTGGCATCGAGTCGCACGCGGACTCCGGCCTCCTCACCCTCGCGCGGAACGCGCGACCGAGCGACAACGACAGCGCGATGGCGGTCGCCCGGCAGCTTGGTCTCTACGTCTGCTTCAACGTGCTGCCGTTCGATCCGGACGCGACGCTCGAGTCCTTCGTCGAAAACGTCGCCTTCCTGGATCGCGTCCTCGACTATCCGTTCTGCGTCGGGCGGGTGGAGCTCTACGCGGGGACACCCTTGTTGGCCCGCCTGCAGCGGGAGGGGCGGTGCCGCGGCGACTACCTCCGATGGAACTATGACCTCATCGAACCGCGCCTCGAGCGGTTGTTCCGGCGATTCATGGCCTGCCAGCGGGACCGGTACTTCAGCGGCGAGGGTGCCATCCAGCGACTCTGGGTGCTCCGCATGGACGTGGAGGCCGCGCGCTTCTTCCACCCGGATCGCTTCCGCCCCGCGTGGCACGAGCGGGCCGTGGCGCTCACGCGCACCGTCACCACGGACGCGGTTGCCGTGCTCCACGCGCTCGTCGCCTTCGCGCGCGCCGATGTGGACGAAGAGCGACCACACACCGTGCACGCCCTTGCCCGCCAGGCTCGTAGAGTCGATGCGGCGGTGCTCGAAGGGATCCTGGCGCTCGCCCGCGAGATGAGCGAGAGTATCGGTGAAGCGGCTTCGGTCTGTGAGGTCAACCGAGTCGCTCGCGAACGGAACCCGACCCTTGCTTGAGGCGCCCATGAAAGAACGGAAAGGCCCTGCTCCCTCGTCCGGATCCCCCGACCGCTCAGGCTCTGCTGCCGCGACGCGCGGAGCTCGCAGCGTCCGGGAGCGGGTCTACGAGCGCTGGCAGAGCCTGGCTCCCCTCGCGGTCATCGCGGCCGCTCCCCTCCTCAACACCGCTTGCGATCCGGCACCGGAGCCCGACTGCACCGAGAGCCGGATCTGGGTGGGCTCGATCGCGGCCTCCGCGAGGTGGATCGACCAGAACGGGTCATTTCGAGTCGAGCTCACCATCAGCTCGGACGCCCCCGACATCTCGCTGGCTTCGCTCGAGCCCTCGGTGGACGGTGGCACCGTCGAATCGACGACGTTCCACGCCGGCACGCCCGCCGAGTACGTCCTCGTCATCACGCCCGGCGAGGCGGGCTCGTTGCGCGTCACCGCCACCGCCGAATGCAGAGCGGGTGCGTCGGACTTCCGCGTCACGCTCGGTCCGCTCGGTCTTCCCGCCGACGGGATCGCCATCCCGACCGAGGTGGAGTAGGGGGGCGGCCCGCTCCCCGCCCAGCGAGCCGAGCGCATGCTGCCGACCCTTAGGCCGCTTCTCGGAAGGGCTTTGATTCCGGGGCCTTGAAGAGCCGGTCCAGGGGGGAGCCACCGCCATCCGGCACACGCACTCCGTCAGTGGAACCGATCGGTTCGAAGGGGCCCACCGCGGCGGAGGAACCGCGCATCGCCGCCCAGGTCCCCGGATATCAAGCAAGAATCCTGTCCCGCCGGATCGCGCCCGCTGGTGAGACCGGCGGCACCACCGGTGAGACCGGCGGCACCACCGGTGAGACCGGCGGCACCACTGGTGAGACCGGCGGAGCTAGCAGCGGAGGAACCGGCGGCACCAGCGAATCTGGCGGCAACGGCGGTGCGGCCGGGGAAGGTAGCGGCGGTGCCCTGGGTACGGGCGGCGAGATGCCTGGTACCGGTGGTACCCCTGAGACGGGAGGCGAACCCGCCACCGGCGGCAGCGGCGAAGCCGCCTCGGGCAGCGCGTAGTCGTCATCGTGGCTCGTCGAGGCCAAGGCGTGCAAGTGGCGTGAGCGTCCGAGCGTGCGTTCCGAGGCGCACGTGATACGTGCAGGGGACGATCCGTCCATTTCGCGCGACGAGCCGTGACGCGACGTCGTGGGTGACGCCGTGGGACGGGTCGAACCGGGCGCGAAGGGGGGTGTCATGTGCCAGGTTCTTCGAGGAGAAGTCGCTGGACTATTCCACCGCCGGTTCAGTTGCTGGTCGTCACGTTTGCCACCGGGAAGTCGATGCTACCAACGCCACCCCCAACTTCCACGTTGATGTGGATCGAGGTCGGGTTCCCCAGGGTCCAGCCCTGGGCCGCCCACGCGTTGAAGTGGTCACTCACGGTGATGGTCCCGCACTGACGAGGCGCTTCCCGGGTGCTGTGCATCTGAACCCAGGGGCCCGTATGCCCGGATTCGCAAGCATTGGCGCCATCGGTCCCGGTCGTCTCATTCATGCGTAGGTAATACACGGCGCCATCGATGGTGGCGGTGACATCGCCCCTGCCGTATAGACCATGGTACGAGTCCTCGTCGATGTACCATTCGACGCAGGGATTGTGCGTCCATCCGTACATTCCAATCATCGAGAAGCCGCCGGCATCCCCGTGCTTCTGCTCGACGAATTCTGCGATGATCGTGCCGTACTCCGTGTAGACTCGGGAGCCGTCAAAATCCAGACCCAGGTGCGCCAGGAAATTCTGGCTGTTGTTCCAGGATGCGGCAAATGCGTGAGCATCCGAGAAGTAGGTGATGGTTCCCCCATTTCCATTCGTCCAGCCCCCGTAGGAGAGGCCGTCGGCGGCCCGGCCACTGACCCACGAGGTGAGATCGACCGTAATGCCACCGGGCGGCATGCTGGCCGCGCAATCGGGACCGACGACGGTCCCCTCGCCGCCCGTCGCGAGCTCGCCGCCCGTCGCGATCACGCCGCCCGTCGCGACCACGCCGCCCGTCGCGATCACGCCGCCCGTCGCGACCACGCCGCCCGTCGCGACCACGCCGCCCGTCGCGATCACGCCGCCCGTCGCGACCACGCCGCCCGTCGCGATCACGCCGCCCGTCGCGATCACGCCGCCCGTCGCGACCACGCCGCCCGTTGCCGCCCCACCGGTCACGGTCCCGCCGGTCGCCACCCCGCCGGTCGCTGTGGTGCCGCCCGTGGTCACGCCGCCCGTGGCGCTCGTGCCGCCACTGTCCATCGCGCTACCGCCTGACGCTGGCTGACCGCCGACAGTGGAGTACGCTCCGGTGCCTGACTCGGTCGCCGGGTCCGAGCTGGCCGAACAAGCCGTGATCGCGAGACCCAGACTCACCAGCAGGACCGCTGCCGAAGTGCTCTTCATGGGTGACCCTCCTTGCGGCAAGGGGAAGGTTATCACCGGCATCGGCGGGACCCGAGGGGCCTGCCGTCTCCCCCCTTGCATCTAGAATTGCAGGGGAAGTGTCGTCCTGAGTGGAAGCGATCTGCGGAAAAGGCTCAGAATCTGCTTCGGATTCCGGCATGTTGTCCGTCGTCGGCGCGAAATCCAGGTTGAAGGGACGGACCGCCGCGGGTCAGCTGCATTGGGTCGTCGTTCCATCGTCGATGCACCGCTGGTTCGCTGGGCAGAGAACCGCTTCGATCGGATATCCGTCCTTGCAGGTCGTGAGCGTGTTGCCTCGACACTCTCGGCTCTCTCCCGGCCGGGAGCAGGGCGTTGGGTCGAGCGCGCAAACACCCCGCGGCATGCCCATTTCGTCAACGACATTCAGGCACGTCGTGCCCGGCAGACACGAGCCGCCGAGGGGCGACACGTGGCCGTCCTCGCAGAGGTGGAGCTCGCCATTGAAGCAGACACTCACCGTACCGTCGTTACAGGGTGGGTAGGCGCAACCTGCCTCGCCGGGGGAGGTCTCGACGCAGGTGGTTCCCGCGGGACAGCCGTGACTGGTGGAATAGGGGTCTCTCATCTCCCCGTCCACGTCCTCGCTCTCGTGGCAGGTGATGAGCGTGTTGTTGACGCAGTACTGACTGAACCAGCTCCCGCAACGGTCGGTTTGGATCGGCGGCGAGGCATCGTCGCTGCAACCGATCCCCATCATTACGGTCGCCAGGGCTCGAGCGAGGGCGACGGATCCTCTCGATGGCGGGCGCACCCCAGCTTGCCATGCAATCCCTATGCCATCGCGATTGTCACGTCGCCAAGCATCCATCGTGGTCGCCGAAGCAGAGGGGTGCGCTTTTGGTGTCGCCAGTCGAGCACATTGTGGCAAGCCTTCGACAACCGCGCTACTTCGCCCACCCTCGATCGGCGGCACGCTGGGCGAGCCGAGGATTTGGGGGACGGGAGCGGGCCGGGCATGGAGATCGGCGTCCGGCAGCGGGCAGGCGGGAGCGGGTCGACGAAGGGATGGGAACGACCATCGATGATGGGACGCGCTCGACGACGGGTGAGCGTCCCGCCATCGGATCACGATCCGGCACGGGGTCCCACGGTCGCCGAAGACCCGATCATGAGCGAAATCGCGGCACGGGGTCTGCCTTGAGCTTGCGCCACAACGTGGCCCCGCCGATCCCGAGCAGCTCGGCTGCGCGCGCCCGATTCCCATTGGTGTAGGCGAGCACTGCGCGAATGTGGTCATGCTCCACCTCGGCGAGCGGGCGCGGTTGCCCGGGCGGCGTGGCACTCGGCTGCGGCGACGGTTGGGTCAAGGAGGCGGGCAGGTGCCGCGGACGGATGACGCCGTCCTTGGAGAGCACCGCAGCGTGCTCGATCGCGTTCTCGAGCTCACGGATGTTCCCCGGCCAGTGGTAGCCGAGGAGCGACTCGGCGCACGTGGCGTGGAGAGTGAGATGGGGAAGCGAGTGCTTCTCGCTCGAGCGGCGCACGAAGGACCGCGCGAGCGCGAGGATGTCCTCCTTCCTCTCGCGGAGTGGTGGCACCCGGATCTCGACCACGGCGAGGCGGTAGTAGAGATCATCGCGCAGGATCCCTTCCCGGATCGCCGCGTGCACGTCGCGGTTCGTGGCGGCCACCACCCGCACGTCGATCTTGCGAGGCGTGTTCTCCCCCACGCGCACGATCTCCCGCTCCTGCAGGACGCGCAGGAGCTTGACCTGCGTCGCCGTGGACGTCTCCGTGAGCTCGTCGAGGAACACGGTGCCCCCGCTCGCTGCCTCGAAGAGCCCCGCGCGCGCTCCGCGCGCTCCGGTGAAGGCCCCCGCGGCATGCCCGAACAGCTCGCTCTCCAGGAGCGTCTCCGGGAGAGCTCCGCAGGTGATGGCGACGAACGGCCGTTCTGCCCGCGGCGAGGACCGATGGATGTGACGGGCGAGCACCTCCTTGCCGACCCCGCTCTCGCCGTAGACGAGGACCGAGGCGTCGAAATGGGCGGCGCGGCTCGCCATCTCGAGGACCTGCTGGAAGGCGCGGCTGTGGACCGCCACGAGCGAGGCGGTCGTCTGGTGGGCGATTCGGTCCAGCTGGTCGCGGTTCGCGTCGTTCTCGCGCGTGATGCGCCGCAGCTCCTCGGTCAGGTCTTGAACGCGCTGGTGGATGTCGTCGATGTCGAAATATGGTCGGTGTGCGTCGAGCTCCGGTCCCCAGGATGCTACGTCGCGACCGACCACCTTGCACACGCGCGCGCCCACGGCACGGCACTGTGACTCGATGAAGAACACCGGTCGCCGCAGGCAGAAGCTGGCGTAGCCCGAGGCATAGCCGACGAGGATCCAGCATACCGGAGCAGCAGCGCGGCCGAGGTGGGCGAGGTGCTCCTCCGCCTCCGCGGACTCGTGCCAGGTGATCTCCATCGAGAACCTCCCGGCCGTGGCGTCCACGGTCAGCGAGCGCACCACGGCGCGGACCGCTCCTGCGAGGGAATGGAGACGCGGCCCCCCCGCGAGCCGCTCGCGAAGCGACATGGTTGGATAGACGCGCTCGAGCGCCGCCGCGTCCGCTTGCCCCGTGAAGTACCCAAAACGGGTCAGGATCCGGCGCGCAGCGTCGCTGCCGACCATGCGCACGAGATCGGCTCGCCACTGGGCGATCGCGTCCATCCCGTGGAGCACCAGACGGCGGCCGTGCAGGTCGATCCGCCCTTCTCCGAAGGAGACGAGCTCCTCCAACCGCAGCTCCGAGGCCTTCATGGGTCAATTTCACTATGAAATATCGAATATTTCAAATCGAAATGCTCGGCTCTGCCGCGATCCTGGTTCTTCTCGTGTTTCGTCGCGTCTTCGGCCCGGCACGGGTCTTGAAGTGGAGTCCCGGCGAACCAGGACGAACCCCGATCGTTCGCCCCCAAAGGAGCCGCATGTACGACCTACTCCGCCAGCGCAACGAGGGCGTCTCCGACGCTGTCATCGACCTCACCAAGGATCTGATCCGAACCCCCAGCCTGAGCCGCGCAGAGCGTGGCGTCTCCGATCGTTTGGTTCGCGCGATGCACGAGTCCCGCGCGTTCGACCGCGTGCTCGCGGACGAGGTCGGCAACGTCGTGGGTGTACAGTTCGGGATCGAGCCGGGTCCTGCGCTCCTGCTCCTCAGTCACCAGGACACGGTGCCCGTGGACGCGGCCGACGCCTGGTCACACTCACCGTATGGGGCGACCGATGACGGTGGCGCCATCTGGGGCGTCGGGGCTGCCGACTGCAAGGGTGGCATCGCCGCCCAGCTCTACGCGGCGGTGATCCTCCGGCGTAGCCTGCTCCCGCTGCGGGGCGCCTTGGTCGTCGCCGCGACGGTCGCCGAGGAGAACGGGGTCGGTATTGGCATTCGCCACCTTCTCGACCAGACGCTCCCCGAACTCGACCTCACGCCGGCGTTTGCGATCCTGGGTGAGCCGACCGATCTCGGGATCTACTACGGACACGACGGATGGGTGGATCTCGAGATCCACGTCGAGGGACGGGACCTGTTCCAGGTGGTCGACGCCGGCGACGCGATCCGCCGCGATTTCGGCCCCGCACCGGCCGAGGCGAACACGGCGGTCACGCGCGCGATGGTCGACGTGGGCGCGCCCCGCGTCGTCGGGGTCAACGGGCGCAGTCGGGCCGTCGTCCCGGTCGAGCGGCGGCTCCTGCGTGGCGAATCGCTCGGTGACGTCATCCAGCAGGTGCGCTCTCGCGCTGCGGTCAGCGCGCAGGCGACGGGACGCGTGGGCGTCGAGGTCGAGGTCGCCGAGCAGCGCCAGGAGCTTTACACGGGCGTGAAGCGAACGACGCGGCTCCTCTCGAGTCCCTGGAACACGGACCCGTTCAGCACGCTGCCTCGACGTGCCTACCATGCTCTCGGGGCGGCCGAGTGCGGGCGACGCACGGGTGAGTGGACGCTGTCGCGGCTCGGCATGGGCACGGCCGGCTCCACCCTGGTCAATGACTTCCGGATCGCGACCATCGGCTACGGGCCGGGGCACGAGGAGCTGGCCCACGCTCGCGACGAGCATGTCAAAACGGAGAAGATCCGAGAGTCGGTGTACGGAACGGCGGCGATGGTCCAGAGCCTGATTGGAGTGCCGGTATATGGCTGGTCTGCTGACGAGATCTGACGGACTGGCCACCGCGCCGCGTCACGTCCTGGTGTTCAACTGCGGCAGTTCGTCCCTGAAGTACAGCCTGCTCGAGATGCCGAGCGAGCGCGAGATCACTCGGGGCGAAGCACAGCGGGTGGGCCCGGTCACGGCGGAGCCGGCCCGGATCCTCCATCGGCGGGACGGGGTTCTGGAGACGGTGTTTCGCGAGATGCCGAGCCACGTGGCCGCGTACGACGCGGTCAGGGAGCTCTTCGCCCGGGACGGACTGCCCCGGCCGGACGCGATTGGCCACCGCCTGGTGCATGGCGGTCGGGAGTTCTCGGGCGCTGCCTCCCGCCTCACCCCCGAGGCCGACCGCGCGCTCGACGCGGTCGCCGAGCTCGCCCCCATCCACAACCCGCCCGCGATCCAGCTGGTTCGCGGCTGCCGGGACCGAGCGCCGGATCTCCCGCAGGTCCTGGTGTTCGACACCAGTTTTCACAGCACGATCGGCGACGCTGCCCGTACCTACGCCCTCCCCCAGGCGATCCGCGAAGGGCTCGGGATCCGGAAGTATGGCTTCCACGGCATCAGCCACCAGTACGTGGTGAGCGAGGCTGCACGGCTGCTCGGTGTCCCGCTCACGGAGCTCAACGCCGTGAGCTGCCACCTCGGCAGCGGCGGGGCGAGCCTGTGCGCCGTCGTCAAGGGCAAATCGGCCGACAACACGATGGGGTACTCGCCGCTACAGGGGCTCATCATGAGCACGCGCTGCGGGGATCTCGATCCCGCGCTCACCCTGCAGCTCCTCGCTCGCGCGGGCGGCGACGCTCGGGCCGTGGAGCAGCTCTTGAACCACAAGAGCGGCGTGCTCGGCCTCTCCGATCGCACGGCGGACATCCGCGACGTGCTCGCCGGCTACGGTGCGGGCGGAACGCTCGACGAGGTGGGGCAGACATACCTCTGGCGCCAGCGAAAATACGTGGGCGCCTACCTTGCCCTCGCGGCCCCGGCGCGTGCCATCGTGTTCACGGACACGATCGGAGAAACCGTGCCCGCGGTCCGCGCCGCGCTCTGCGCCGGGCTCGAGGCCTTCGGGGTCGAGCTCGACGACGCCGCGAACCGCAGCGTCCAAGAGCTCCCTGTCGATGTGGCCCGGCGAGAGAGCCGGGTGCGCCTGCTGGTGATCGCCACCAACGAGGAGCTGGCGATCGCTCGCATCACCCACGCCGTACTGAACGGTGAATCCGCGACCGACGAACGACCGGCGATCGCTCGCACCACCCGCGCCGTCTCTGACGGTGACCTCGCGACGGAAGGAGCATGAAGTGCGCACACTGACGCTCAGGCCCGGGCCTCGCGCCATCGGGTTCGCTGCCTTCGCTACCGAGGAGTCACGCCCCTCGGTGCGAGGGAAGGTCCACCTCCCTCCCTCGGAGGACCTGCGTGCGGGGATCGACGAGGCGCTGGCGCAGATCCTGGGCGAGTATCTGTGCGAGCTACCACGACCGGACCTGGTCGTGATCCACGGCGTGCACGACGGTCACACCTTCGCGGGGCCCGCCATGGTCACCAGCGACTCCATCTCGGCCTTGCGCCAGGCCGCTTCGGCGGCGCCGCTTCACGTGCCACCGACCGTCCAAACGGCAGCGGCCATCCAGCGGCATTTCCCCGGTGTCCCGGCTGTCTTCGTGTTCGAGTCGACGTTCTTCGCGACGCTGCCGGTCCGCGAGCGGCTCTACGCCCTCGATCGCGGGACGCGCGCGGAGCTCCACGCCGCTCGCTCCGGCTTCCGTGGCCTGTTCCACGCGGAAGCGGCCGAGGCGGTCGCCCGCTACCGAGCTGGCCTCGGCGGTGGGGCGCCGGCGCGTATCGCATCGGTGTGTCTCGAGTCGAAGCCGGAGGTCGCCGGGATCCTCGGTCGCCGCCCCATGCTGGTGACGAGTGGGACCACCCCGCTCGAGGGGCTCCCGGGCGAGCACAACTCCGGGGAGATGGATCCGGGGATCGTGCTCGCATTGGCGCAGACGCAGGCGCTCGGTCCCGATGAGCTCAACGAGGTCTTCACGCACCATAGCGGGCTCTCCGCCCTCTCGGGCCGAGACATGGACCTCGAGGAGGTGCTCACCTGTACGGAGCCGTCGACTCAGCTTGCCAGGGATGTCTTCGCGCATCGGCTTCTGATTGCGTGCGGGGCGGCGGCGGCGGCGGTGGGCGGGCTCGACGCCCTGGTGTTCTCGGGAGGCCACGCCTCGGCGGGAGCCGCGCTGCAGGGGCGGCTCGTCGAGAAGCTCTCGCTCGCGCTCGCGGGCGACCCCCATTCGATCGACGTGGTCACCATCGATCTCGGCATCGACGAGGTCCTCTGCCGGGCCGGAGCCCAGGCCTGGCGAGCAATGGGGGAACCTGTCCGGTCCAGGCAGGCCGCTCGCCCCTCCTCGCCAGTGCCCTGATGTGAAGGGCCAGCGCGCTCAAGGCCCATGGGCGGCGCGACGACGACGTCCGGTGGGACGGGGGGGTGACCTCCATTGGCGGCACGAGCGGCCCGACGGTGGGAGGCTCTGAGTCGGGCGGGGCCGCTGGATCAGGGTACTCCGGAGGCACGAGCGGGACTGGGGCCGGCGGCACAGGCCTGGTAGGACCAGGCGGCAGCGCAGGTGCAAGCGCATTGGATGACGACGAGCGAACTCGTCGCGCCAACGCTGGCCGTCCGCGGTGCGGCTCGCCATGCACCGCGCCACCACCCGGCTGGCCATGGCTTCCTGCGCCAGCAGCCCCCGCGGGAACTCGGCCTGGTATCGGTCGAGCAGCTCGAGGGCCTTGGCCTGCTGAGCCCCACCCGAGGTGCTGCCCGGCTCTGCTGGCTCAACGTGGCCGCCTGGTTCCACCGCGTGCCACCCGGGAGCGACGTCGCGCGGGAGCCAGGGCCTCGATCGCCTCGATGTCCGCCAGGTCCTTCTGTCGCCCCGAAGCTCGCCTGTTCTTCAGCAGCTCCGCACGGCCGATGCCGAACAGCCAGGTCTTGAGCGAGCTCTCGTGCCGGAAGGTGGAGCGGCGCTGGTGCACGACCAAGAACAGGTCGTGCACTGCGTCCTCCAGCTGTTCGGGCGGCACCCCCAGGCGGCGCAGCGTGCGCCAGGCGAAGTCGAAGAACTCGTCGTAGGCGCGGGCTACTGCCTCGACGGGACACGCGAGCTCGGTGAGCGCCTCGGCGCCGGGCGACGCACCGGTCTCGCTGTCCAGCGCGAGATCGGAGGGCATGGGCGCCGTGTGCTCGTCCGATCGGCGTTCCGTCACGGATTGCACCCATTCTTCGGGGTAGCGCGACTCCAGCGTACAGGCTCACCGTGTCGGCGATGCGGGGCTGCCGTTGGACGCGCTCGGAATCCAGCTGGAATGCGCTGGGCAGCCAGGGGACCAGCAGATCGGCCTGGAGCATCAGCTCGTCACTCCGGCGGGGTCTGGCACGTGCCACCAACCCGGCGGACGAAGCCGCCCAGAGGGAATGGGACGTGTCCGGCCGGTCCACCCCCTGGCCAGCGCCCCGCAGCCAACCGAGCTGGACGCCGGCGCAGGGGCTGAACCCGACCACCGCCGTCGATGCCAGCCAGCAGAGCTTGGGCGCCGCGCTCAAGAGCGCGAAGCTCGCGGAGCGGCCCTCAGCGGTGCCGCTGCTGCTCCAGAACGCGGCCTGGTGCGAGAGCACCAGATCTGCCCCCAGGTGGCGGCGCTCGAGCGCCGTGAGCAGACCCACGTCGAGATTCGGCTCTGGCAGGACTCCGAGCGAAGCACTCGCACCGACCCCGGCTACCCACCAGGTACTGGGGGCTCGGGGTTGGCAGTCCGGCTTCGGCGCGGCCGGTGTCTCGACAGGAACGACGCGCGGGGCGATGGGGGCAGTCGGGTGCGCGGGAGGTGCCGCTGGGAGCGGCGACAGGGCGGGGCAGACCTGGCAGATGCGCTCGGTGGGGGCGAGATCCGGCGGCCGCGAGAGGAGCTCGGGATCGATGGCGAGCGCCACGATCGGCGCGGTGGCGTCGGCGAGCTCGTCGCAGGTCGGTGGCTCGAGCTCCCGCGACCGCGGCGCGTCGGCGTCGCGCAGGCCCAGGCTCATCTCGAAGCCCTCGGCCCCGACGACGACGGAGGCCGTCACCTTGAGCGGCGACGAGAGCAAGGAGGCGATCGGGGCCACCACCAGGCGCTCGATCCTCGCTTCCACTTCGGCTGAAGAGGGGCAGCCTGCGGGCGCGTCCCACCGGAGCTCTAGAGCAGCAATCAGGTTGATTGCTGCGTCAAATCAACGACCTAGAGCACCGAACCGGCAGCAAACCTCTCCAGAGGCAGCGCTGGAAACGCGTCCTCGCCTCGCACGGACGCGTTTCCAGCGCTGCCGTTGCTGTTGGCAACCTGATCGG
>JAFGBI010000096.1 GCA_016933275.1 Polyangiaceae bacterium
CCAGCGCTGCCTCTGGAGAGGTCTGCTGCCGGTTCGGTGCTCTAGGTTGTTGATTTGACGCAGCAATCAACCTGATTGCTGCTCCAGCCAGGCAGCGCTCGATCAGCTGGGGTTTGGGCGAGCCCCAGCCAGCTTGCCACTGCCCAGCCAGCCCGCCACCGCCCGGCCGGGCCCCTCTCCGGCCATAACCCTTCGCTGCCCCGCGCCGTCAGTCGTCCGAGGTAAGGTAGGTGTAGCTCCGGAGGGCATGTTCGTAGTGTCGGAGCAGGGTGCGGACCTGGGCGTTGTCGAGCTTGCCCTCCTCGAGGGCGCGCTCCGCCTGCTTTCGCACGGACTCCGACATTGCCAGCGGGTCGTACTCCACGTAGCGCAGCACGTCGGCGATGCTGTCACCCTTCACCACATGCTTGATCTGGTAAGAGTCGTCGGTCGCTCGGATGTGCACGGCGTTCGTGTCGCCGAAGAGGTTGTGCAGGTCGCCGAGGATCTCTTGATAGGCACCATTGAGGAACATGCCGAGGTAGTAGGGATCGCTCTCGTGGTAGGGGTGTACGTCGACCGTGCGCCGTTCGTCCTCCAGATCGATGAATCGGTCGATCACGCCATCACTGTCACAGGTCACATCGGCGAGGGTCGCGCGCACACGGGGCTCTTCATCGAGCCGATGAATGGGCATGATCGGGAACAACTGATCGATGGCCCAGACGTCGGGCGCCGACTGGAAGACGCTGAAATTGCAGTAGTAGGTCGCGCTCATAGCCTGCTCGAGTCCATGTAGCTCCTCGGGCACGAACTTGAGTCGTCCCATCGTCTCCTGGATCTTCTCGCAGCAGTTCCAGAACAGGCGCTCCGCCTGCGCACGCTCGCGCAGCGAGAGATATCCGTACTTGAACAGGTTCTGGGCCTCCTCCTTGGCCTGATTCGCGTCGTGCCACGACTCCTGTACGTTCTTGGGGAGGATGCCCTGGTACGTCTCGTACAGCTCCTGGAGCAGGCGGTGTGCGTCGCTGCGCGGCACCACGGGATCGCCGAGCCGCACCGTACTCGCGCTGACAACCTCGAACACCAACACCGAGTGGTGCGCGGCGATGGCGCGCCCGCTCTCGCTCACGATGGTCGGCACGGGGACGTCCGCGCCCTTGCACGCGCCCTGGATGTGGGCGACGACGTCCGCGGCGTATTCGCTCAGTTCGTAGTTGGTTGATGCGTGGAAGTCGGTCCTGGATCCATCGTAGTCGATGGCCAGCCCGCCACCGACGTCGAGGTAGCCCATCTGGCAGCCCATCTTCTTGAGCTCGACGTAGATGTGGGATGCCTCTTGAAGGGCATTCTTGATGGGGATGATGCTCGAGATCTGGCTGCCGATGTGATGATGGAGGAGGAGCAGGCAGTCGGTGAGCCCACAGGCCGCCAGACGATCGACGAGCTCGCAAATCTCCACCGTAGAAAGCCCGAATTTGGCCCGTTCACCGGCGGAGTCCTTCCATCGGCCGACGCCGCGGGCCGTCAGCTTGGCCCGCACGCCGAGCTGCGGGCGGATTCCGAGCTTCCGATAGGCGCGGAGGACGATGTCCACCTCCTCGAGCCGCTCGAGGACCACGATCACCGTCTTGTCGAGCCGCTGTGCGAGGAGCGCGGTCTCGATGTACTGCTCGTCCTTGTAGCCGTTGCAGACGATGAGCCCGCCCGGGGAGGACATCGCAGCGAGGGCGATGAGTAGCTCTGGCTTGCTCCCGGCTTCGAGCCCGAAGTCCCACGGCTTCCCGAACTCGATCACCTCGTCGACCAGGTGGCGTTCCTGGTTCACCTTCACTGGGTAGACGCCTCGATAACGTCCTTGGTACCCATACTCGGCGATGGCCTGCTCGAAGGCCCGGTTGATCTGCTGGATTCGGTGGCCTACGACGTCCGCGAAACGGATGAGCAGCGGGGGTTCGACGCCACGTGCGCGCAGGCTCTCCGTGAGCTCGAAGAGGTCGATCGCCGGGCGGCCCTGCCCAGTGGGGAAGACGGAGACGTGCCCGCGGTCATTGATACCGAAGTACGGCGCGCCCCAGCCGTTGATCAGGTACTGGGAGGCACTCCGCTCGACGGACCAGGGGTCTGCGGCGGGTGCCGGGATCGAAGGCCGCGAGGGTCGCTCGGAGGGTATGCCCATTGCGCGAACGCTACTTTCGCGGTCGGGTGGGTTCAAGCGAGATCGGGCCTCCGGAGGCTAGGGGAGTGCGGCATGGCGGACTAGACCCCGATCAGGTTGCCGACAGCAACGGCAGCGCTGGAAACGTGTCCGTGCGAGGCGAGGATGCGTTTTCAGCGCTGCCTCTGGAGAGGTCTGCTACCGGTTCGGTGCTCTAGGTTGTTGATTTGACGCAGCAATCAACCTGATTGCTGCTCTAGGAGGTGCGAAATCCAGGTTCAATGGTTCCGGCTCCGCCCGCTCAGGGCCAGAGCGCAGTGGGGAGGGCATCGAGCCTCCACAAAGCCAGAAGGTCCATGAGGAATGCGACGGTGACGTGGACGAGGAATCCAGCGTAGATGCTCCGCGTGTGCATCGCCAGGGAACCGAGGACGACGCCGGCGACGATGGCTCCATGTGCCTCGAGGTACGGCTTTCCGAAGTGGATCATGCAGTAGGGCACCACCATCGCGAAGATCGCGGCCGAGCCCATCGAACGTCGCAGTGCGCCGAGCATCCACCCACGGAAGAACATCTCGAGGGTGAAGAACTGGAACCAATACATCGCCTCCCACAGCGCGAAATCGAGCCAACTCCGGGACGAGAGCTTGTAAAATGGGTAGTACGTGCCGAAATCCGGCTGGCTTGCCACGAGCGCCATCACGGGGAGCACGACCGCCAGACAGAGCCCGTAGATCCAGGCGTGCGAGAGCAGCCCCCGTACCCGGAGCCCCATGTCGAGCAGGCTGTCCTTGGGGAACAGGAGCTTGTAGATCGAAAAGGGGAAGACCACGTATCCGAGAAGCCGGGCGAGCGTCCACCACCCGAAGCCGTAGAGTTCGTCGAAGCGATCCATCATGAGGGCCACCTGGCCATGCGACTCGAGTTCGAGGAGCCAGGGCTTGATGGTCGCCAAGTAGAACCGTCTTCCTCCGTAGTACTCCTGCCAGGTGAGGACGATTGCCGTGACGACGAGGACGACGACCGGTCGGTAGTCGAGGCGGTACGATTCGCCCGCTGCTCCCCGCGAATCGGGGCGCCCCACGAGCCCGTCCGATCGGTGGCTCGCCGCTGTCCGGCGGAACCGCGCGATCCACGGCGGCCGGCTCGCCATCGGACGGTGACGCGGCCCCGCCACGGGGCGGGGCGCTTCGCGACGACGCCGCCGCCGCGCGCCGGTCGAGACAGCGGGGGTGGACCTCGGTTCGGACGAAGCCGAACGCTCTGCACGTGCCTCGCGGTCGACCTCGGTCCAGGTCTTGCCGAAGAACCACCGCAGCAGCGGGGCCAGGGCGATCAGGATCGGGATCGGGAGCAGCGATTTTATCGGAGCGTATGCCAGCAGCGCGTGAAACAGGCTCGTCTCGGGCAGCCGCGTCAGCGGCAGCTCAGGCGCCGAGGCCGCGGTCGCGGCCAGCCAGACCAGGGCGCTCGTCGCCATCCTGCTAGCCGCCCGCGGCCGTCTGGGCAGCGTGGCGCAGCCGCCTCACCGTGCGGGCGCGACCAACCACCTCCATGACGTCGAACAGTGGTGGGCTCGCCGTGCGTCCGGTGAGGGCGACCCGAGCCGGTTGAGCCGCCAGCTTCAGCTCGTGTCCCGAGGACTCGAGCCACGCTCGGAATCGCGCCTCCAGGGCCGCCGCCTGCCACTCGGCGCTCGCGTCCAGGGCGACCGCGAGGCCATCGAGGATCGGACCCGTGGCGGGTGTGAGGAACTTGGCTGCGGCCTGGGGATCGATTTCGGGGAGCTCGCGGAAGAAATAGTCGAGCGCGAACGCTGCCTCCTCGTATGTTCGAGCTCGTTCACGGATGTGGGGGAGCGCTGCGCGCAGGAGGGCAGGATCCGGCTCGACGATGCCGCGTCGTGCGAGGAACGGTGCGACCGCCGCGAGGTAGGCCTCCGTGTCGGTGAGGCGTTCGTCCTTGAGGTGCGCGAAATTCACGTCAAGAAACTTCTTCTCGTCGAACTTCCCCGCGCTCTTCCCGACGTGGTCCCACCCGAAGAGCCCGATCAGCTCGCTTCGGCTGAAGACCTCTTGGTCCCCATGCGACCAGCCGAACCGCACGAGGTAGTTCAGGACCCCCATCGGTGAGTAGCCGCGGGCTCGGTAATCCTGAACAGCCACCGCGGCGTGCCGCTTGCTGAGCTTCTCCCCCTTGGGAGATAGCATCATCGGCAGGTGGGCGAAGGTCGGTGGGGTCCAGCCGAGCGCCTCGTGGATGAGGATTTGGGGCGCGGTATTGATGAGGTGGTCATCGCCTCGGGCTACGAGCGTGATGCCCATATCGTGGTCGTCGACCACACAGCTCAGATTGTAGAGAGGGTAGCCGTCCGAGCGCATCAGGACGAAATCCTGCAGCTGCGAGTTCGGCGTCGTGACCGCTCCTCGCACCTGGTCCCTCACCGTCGTCTGCCCGTCTCGGGGTGACTTGAAGCGGACCACGTAGGGGGCGTTCGTTGGCCAGTCCCGGCGGTCACGCCACCAGCCGGGGTAGACGAACTGGGCCTTGGGATCCTTCGCCTTCAGCTCGGTCCGCGCCGCGTCGAGTTCCTCCTTGGTGGCGTAGCAGCGGTATGCCGTTCCCGCCCCGATCATCTCGTCCACGACTGCGCGATACCGTTCACGACGTTCGCTCTGGAAGTACGGACCGCAGGGGCCGCCTTTGACCGGGCCTTCGTCCCAGTCGAGACCCAGCCATTCCATGGCGTCGAGGATCGCGCTGACGCTGTCGAGGCTGCTCCTCTCCTGGTCGGTGTCCTCGACTCGAAGCACGAACGTTCCGCCCGTGTTGCGTGCCCAGAGCCAGTTGAAGAGCGCGGTGCGAGCCCCGCCGATGTGGAGGTACCCGCTAGGGGACGGAGCGAAGCGAACGCGGACGGTCATGGTTGATGGGTGCCTGTGGATGGCTCGGCTGGGGCCGCTCCCCGCACATGGACGGGGACAGAAGTGCCACGCGGCTCTCCAGGGACGCGGCAGCCCCGCCGAGGAGGCCGGCAGAAGCGCCGCCGCCGCGGAGGGGACCGCCCGGCCCAGAGCGCTCGCGGGGCTCGTGCCATTGGAGCGGCTGGTTGTTGCGGAGGGAGGCGAGCCAACCAGCGTTCGAGCGGGATGTCCAGGGCACGCTCACCGGCAGCCCGGCCCTCCGGTAGTTCCGACCCAATCGCTACTCGGCCCGAGCCCGTTGCCGGAAGGGGCCCGCCTCCTCCAGAGAAGCCGGGGTGATGGCGGGCAGCCGTCCCCCTTCGGACCGGGCCGGCGTCCCGCGGCCGGCGGGGCTTGCACGACCCCCGGCGAGTTGGTAAAAGCCCCCGCTCTCATTCGGCCCGCGCCCTCGTCCGCTCCTGTGGGCTCGCGCGAGTCCAGGGAATGCCCCTCGAGAGGTGGCGATCCGCCAGGCGGCGCGCCCGTTCCGTTGGAGACCAGAACATGAAGAAGACGCCGCTTGCCGAGGTCAAGGACCGATTCGAGACGAAGGAGAAGCTCGTCGAAGCGGTCGAGCACCTGGCGACGGATGAGCTCTGGATCGACCGCTTCAACGAAGACAAGGGCCTGCTGCGTGTCTCCAACCAGAAGCTCCTTCGTCTTTACGCCATCTTGACCGAGGTGAAGGAACGTTTCGGGTCCCGTGCCAAGTTGATCGACACGATCCTCGAGCTCGACCGGCGTTCGAAGGATCAGGGCCTGCGGACCAAGTACGCGACCTTCCCGACGCCCCGCCTCCTCGATCTCTTCCGCTCGGCGTCCCGACGTCACAAGCGTGCGGCAGCGGTCGCCGAGCCGACCAAGGTGCCGAAGAAGAAGACCTCCCGCTCCAAGAAGGCGCAGGCCAAGGTCCGCGCCCAGGCGTAGAGCACCGATCAGGTTGGCAACAGCAACGGCGCCGCTGGAAACGTGCCGATGCCCAGCGAGGGTGCGTTTCCAACGGCGTCTCGGGCGGAACCTGCTGCCGGTTCGGTGCTCTAGGCTAGCGAACACCTCGCGGGGGAAGGGGGACTGTTCGTGGGTACGGTTCGACTGTCGGTCGCGGGGAACGCCGCTCGAACGTTCGTCCCCCGTATGCGTTCACGCCCCAGCCGCCCCGGCCGAAAGCCGCTTCGCTGGCTAGGCGCGACGAGCACCCCACGCCCTCACCCACAGTGCTCCGCAGTGCGGGGCCCGGAGGACGCGGGTCCCGGGAGCGGAGCGTACTTGGGTACGTGAGCACCCCACGCCGCCACCCACATTGCCATGGCAACGTGGGACCCGTGGCGACGCGGGTCCAGAGAGTGCAGGGATAACCCCCACGCTCTCCCCAACGCGCCCAGGTCCACGTTGGGTCCTGGAGCGCGGGGCCCCGCCAGCGGAGCGGATCTCGGCCGGTCGTTTCAGGTCAGGACTTCGTGAACGGAGACCGTCCCCCCATCCTCAGCCGAGGCCCTTTGCGGCGAGGTACTTGTTCGTGAACTGGGCGCCGGTGGCGTAATCACGCGTCGTGTCCTGGATGATCTGTTTCTCGATCATCGCTCCGACGCCGAAGATCTTGGCCACCACGGTCATCTCGAAGATCCGCTTGCTCTTCCCTTCGCCGGCGGGCACGCAGTAGACGACGCCGTCCGTCTTCACCTTGTCCGGCATGCGGCTCGTCTTGATGGAGTACTTGAAGGTCTTGCTGGTCTTGTCGAACACGCCGTGTTCTTCGTAGCTGACCCCATCGCCGATGACTTTCTGCAGCGGTCCCGGGATTCCGACGAGCCGGGGCGTGACCCGGATCACGCGGCGGATCTGGCGATCGGTTTCCTCGAAGGACAGTTGCTCGAAGCTTGGGAACCTCATGCCGTCGCAGAAGAGGGTGGTCTGGTACTCGAGGTCGAAGAAGACCTTCCAGAACGTGTCGACACCGCAGTTGTGAACATGCTCGAGGCGGACATCGGCCATGGAGGCCAATCCTAACGCCGCCTTCGGGCTTGTCACGAGGTGAGCGGGCGGGGGCATCTCGCGGACCGGGCCGCGGAGCGCGTTGCGGTGGCGTCTTTGCCAAATCCCCTCTAGCATGGGCCCAATGAGCGACCGCGAGCGATTGGGCGGTCCCGCTCTCGGCACGGGCGAGCCCGGGGCACGGCGAACGCCGAGGACCGGTCCGAGCTGGCTCGCCTGCGCCTGCCTGGTGGTCGCGAAGGACCTCAGGCTCGAGCTTCGCTCCGGTGAGGTTACGACGATGAGTGGATTCTTCGCGCTCCTGGTGGTGATCATGGCCAGCATGGCCTTTTACGGGGGTCCCGCGACGGGCCGGCTGGTAGCGGCGGGTGCCGTCTGGCTCTCCATTGCCTTCGCCGGGGTGCTGGCCGTGGGGCAGACGTGGCAGCATGAGCGGGAGGACGGCGCGCTCCGCGGTCTGCTCGTCGCGCCCGTCCCTCGGTCAGCCATCTTCGCGGGAAAGGCAGCGGCCCTCGCGCTGTTCCTGTTCGTGATCGAGGCGGTGGTCGTCCCCGTGGCCGCGCTGCTGTTCGCGCTCGACTCGGTGGCGCTCCTGCTGCCCGTCGCCATCGTTGCCCTCTGTGCCACTCCGGGCATCGCTGCCACGACGACCCTGTTCGGAACCATGACGCGGTCGGGAGCTCGCAACGTCCTGCTCGCCGTTGCTGTGTTCCCGCTCCTCGCTCCCACGTTGCTCGCCGCGGTTTCGGCCACGCGCGTCGTTCTCGACGGTGCGCCGCTCGGGGAGATCACCGACCATCTTGGCCTGATCTTGCTGTTCGATGGGGTGTTCACCGTTGGCGGACTGGGGTTGTTCGGTGTGCTGATCGAAGAGTGACCATGTCGGCCCCGGAGTCAGTTCCCCTGCCGGGCAGCGTCGACTGCGACGCCACGGTCGGTTTCGAGGGGCGGGGGCCAGGCCGGAGCCGCCCGGGTGGGAACCTACGTCCGAGGTTGCGTGATCTGCCGAGAAAGGGGCATCCTTCCCGCGCGAGGTCCGACTGGATGCGACTCGGGCTGCTGGGACCGGCGGAAGGAAACACGGAAGCGCTGGAGCGAGCCGCTCGCTTCGTCTTTCGCGATCTCGTCGTGGATCGGGTGGTCTACCTCGGGGTTGACGGGGCGCTCGACGAGGTCGTGCGGCGCTGGGCGGCCGCCTTGGTCGGACCCGACCCGAGCGAAACCGGGATCTGGCGGCGAGCTCAGCGCTGCATGTCCGCTTCGGCGGCCGAGATAGAAGACTTCGTATCGCGGGAGCGCGAGCGACGTTCCCTCCAGGTCTTCGAGGCGCTTCCGAGCGATGGTACCCGCACCATCGAGCTTGTCGCCGGCAAGGTCGCCGTCATGATCCATGACAAGGACGACCTCGACGAGGAGGACATGCTTCCCGCGACGTTTCTCCTGTTCGGTGCCAGCGTCGAGCCCGTCGTTCGCCGGATCGGCGCGCGCTGGTTTCTTTCGCCAGGAAGCATCGAGGACTTCGGGGTTCTCCTGTTGGAAGAGTGCGGCGATGACGTCGAGCTGACCTTGTACGACACCCTCTGCCGACCGGTCAGGACGGAGCGCCTGTTCGCCGACAACGGGCTCCGCATGACGGTCAAGTAGGGTGAAGATGCGCGTGGCGCTCTACGGCGGTAGCTTCGATCCCCCGCACGTGGCCCACGTGCTCGCGGTCGTCTACCTTCGCATCGTCGGAAGGTTCGACCGCGTGGTCGTGGTCCCCGTGTATTTCCACGCTTTCGACAAGGCTCTCGCGCCCTTCGATGAACGGGTGCGGATGTGCGAGCTCGCGTTCGACTCTCTGCGGGAGGTCGAGGTGTCACGGGTCGAGGAGCGTCTACACCCGCCGAGCTACACCCTCCACACCATCGAACAGTTGATCCTCGAGAATCCGACGTGGAGATTCGAGCTCGTCGTCGGCTCCGACGTGCTCGGCGAGACGCACAAGTGGCACTGCTTCGAGCGCATCCAGGAGCTCGCGCCACTCTTCGTGCTTGGGCGTCAGGGACATCCGCACCCGATCGCGCCGCCCGCTGTCCTGCCGGAAGTGTCTTCTTCCCACGTCCGCTCCCTGCTGCGCGGCGCGCGGGTGGGCGCCGCGGACCGGGAGCTCTCCGCGCTGGTCCCCGCAGACGTTCTCGACTACGTGCAGCGAAGAGGGCTCTATCGATGCGGGTCGTGATCCTGGGTGCGGGCAATGTGGGGACGGCGCTCGCACGCGCGCTCGCGCGGACTCACCACCCGGTCGAGCTCCTCTCGGCGCGTCGATTCGTGGCCGAAGCGCGGCCCCACGCCGGGCTCTGGGTGCTCGCCGTGCGTGACGGTGAGGTCACCGCGTGGGCCGAGCGCCTTGCTCGGGCCGGGAGCGTGTCGCAAAGAGGTGCCGTCGTCCATGTCGCGGGTGCGCTCGGCCCTGAGGCGCTCGCCCCGCTCCGGCCGACCACGGCAGGCGTGGGGCAAGCGCATCCCGCCGTTTCTTTGCCGGCTGCGCGCGCCGGGGTCGAGCTGCGGGGAGCCGTGATGACCATCGGCGGCGACCCGGTGGCGGTACGCCGAGCGGCCACGCTCGCACGGGCAATTGGCCTCATCCCCCTCGAGCGATCACGCTTCGACCGTCCCGGCTACCACACCGCATGCGCGCTCGCCGCCAACGGGGCGGCTGCCCTCGCCTCCGCGGCGGGAGAGCTCTTGGGCGCCGCCGGCATCCCAGCGCGCGACGCACAGCGGATCCTCGGGCCGCTCCTCAGGACGGTGGCGGAGAACCTGGATCGCTTCGGGCTCGACGGCTCCCTCAGCGGTCCGATCCGTCGCGGTGAGGCTGTGCGGATCGTCGCGCACCTCGCCAGCATTCGACGTTTGGCCCCCGAGACGCTCCCCCTCTACTTGGCGCTCGCCGAACGTCAGCTCGCCACCGCACGCCGACTGGCGGATGCCCCCCCCGAGGGGCTGGCGACGGTTGCGGACGTACTCGCCCGCGAGCGACGACGGGCGGATCGCGAGTAGACCAGCGAGCGCGGTTCGCTAGGTGGTACGCTGCGGGGTGTGGATCTCCGGACGCGCATTTCGCTCTTCTGTGGCGTGCTCGCGCTCGCGATCGGGATCGCGATCCTCCTGCGCGGACGCCCCCGTCGAGTGGAGCTCCTCTTCTTCGCGTTCGCGGCGGATATTGGGCTCTGGTACCTGGCGCAGTGGCTCTACCTATTCGTGCAGGCGGACGTGTGGGCGCAGTTTACTGCGATGCTCGCCGTGTTCCTGCCGCAGTTCGCCGTGCACCTATTCGAGGCGATCGTGCCGCAGCTCGAGCGGCGCTCCACCTTGGTGCGGGTGGCGGGGATCCTGATGGTCCCCATGGTGGTGCTCGTGCTCTCGCCACTGCACCAGCACCCCCGCGTCAGGTTCCTGGTCTTCCTGTACGTGTTCGGCCTCTTGCTCGCGGGTTTCTGGTCGCTTGCCTACCGTGGCGCGCGGAGCCGTTCACGGACGACTCGGCGGCGCATCCAGTTCCTGGCGCTGGTGGGGGCGCTCGCGGCGGCCTTCAGCCTCACCGACTTTTTGTGGTTCCTCGGGGCTCCGCTCCCGCCGGTGGGCGCGGTGCTGAGCATCGTCTTCCTGTTCGCGCTCTCCCAATCGCTCGTTCGGCAGCGCCTCCTCGATATCTACGAGATCGTCGGGCAGATCCTGGTTTCGACCGTCCTGGCGTTCCTACTAGCCGGGATCTTCTACCTCCTCGTGGTGCTCTTCGGAGGGTTCAAGCAGGCGTTTCTCGCCGCCATCCTCGCGTCGATCGTCATTCTCGTGCTCTTCGAACCGCTGCGTGGCCTGGTCGAATTCCACATCCAGAAGGCGTTCCTCCGTGAACGGGTCGAGCTCGAGCGGGCGGTGGCGAGCGCGCGCTCGGACCTCGCGACCACCCTGCAGGTCGAGCAGATGGCGAGCCTGGTGCTCGGGCCGCTCGAGGGCTCCGGGCGGGCGACGGGGGGCGCGCTCTACCTTCGTGACCCGACGGGTTCCTACTTCGATCTCCTCGAAGCCTTCGGTCCTGAGGCCCCCTCCCGTATCGAGGAGGCGGCAGTAGTCCCGCTGGTGGATCGCCTCACCTCGGGTTCCTCGGTCTTCCTGGAGCACTTTCGGCTCGAGGTCGAAGAGGCGCGGCACACTGGTTGGGCCCGCCAGGCAGAGGCGGACCAGCGGCTGCTCGCGGCGTGCGAGGTCCTCGGTCCCTTCAAGAATGCCCTCTGCGTTGGTCTGCACGGCGATCGGTCGTTCCTCCTCGGCTGGCTGCTGCTCTACGACGATCGCTATGCTGACGCCTACACGCCCGACGAAGTAGTCCTGCTGGAGGAGCTCGCCGTACAGATTGGGGTCGTGGTCGAGAACTCCATGCAGTACCGGCGGATGCGGGAACGCGACCGCCTGGCCGTGCTCGGTCAGATGGCCGCGGGTCTCGCGCACGAGGTGAAGAACCCGCTCGGGGCGATCAAGGGCGCGGCGCAGTTGTTGAGCGACCCGCCGGCGGGATCGGAGCTCGATCCTGGGTCGTCCGAGTTCGTTTCGATCATCCTCGAGGAGGTCGACCGTCTCGATCGGGTGGTCGGCTCGGTCCTCGACTATGCGCGGCCCACGAAGGGCGACCCAGGGCCCGTCGATCTCAACGCCGTGGTTCGCCGCACCCTCCAGGTCATGGGCACAGACCGCCTGGAAAATTGTGAGATGGTGACTGATTTGGCTGAGCCGTTGCCCTTCGCGCGCGCCGACGCGGAGCACCTGCGCCAAGTCTTATATAACCTCGTTCACAACGCGATTCAGGCGGTGGACGGGCGTGGTCGCATCACGGTGTCCACGCGGGAACGCTCGCGCCCTGGCGAGGCTGGCATCAGCCGTGGTACGGGCTGCTGGGTGGAGGTGGCCGTGCAGGACCAGGGGCCTGGCATACCGAAACAGGTCCGCGAGAGCCTCTTTGTGCCCTTCGTGACCACGAAGCACAAAGGGACGGGGCTCGGTCTCGCCATCAGCCAGCGGATGGTGCAGGAGATGGGGGGGCGTATCGAGGTGGTGTCCCAGCCCGGTTCTGGCGCAACCTTCACCGTGGTGCTGCCGGGAACGGGCGACTCGCTGCGGCAACGCTTGAGCTCGCCTCGACCGCCCGAGGTCCGCGAAGCAATGGAACCTGCCACGCCTGCGCGAGGGCCGCTCGCCATTGGCGACAGCAGTTCCGGTCGGCCCCTTGGGTCATCGCCAGCCGGGCCCGTGGCCGGGGAGCGACGGGACGGGTGAGGACCCGTCGTCTGGAGAGGCCGTCTGCTTGACCCGAACGAGACCCCCCCAATATCCTGTCGCTTCGCCATCCCCCACGTCGCGCGGCCCGGACTCGCCAAGAGACCACCGGAATTCTCGATGTCCGAACGACATGAGTCGAATCCTCGTCCACCGGCCGCGAGCAAGCCGCTCGCTCTCCGGTTCATTTCGGGGAAGTACCAAGGTGGCGAGTATCCGCTGGAGGAGGGCAAGGAGGTCGTCGTGGGCCGGTCGAGCGACCTCGACATGGTCCTCGTCGAGGAGATGGTGTCGCGTCGCCACGCTCGGATCCTGATGAAGGCCGGGATCATCACCATCCAGGATCTCGGATCGACCAACGGCACGTTCGTCAACGGAGAGAAGATCCGACAGACCAATCTCCAAGAAGGGGACCGCGTGCTGATTGGGACGAGCATCCTCAAGGTCGTGGCGCTGACCCAGAAGGCGCCGAAGGGAACCGGATTGCCGGATCAAGAACGTCCGTCCGTCCGCAAGCCCATGCCGCGTCCGCGGCGCGCTCGGGGTGATGAGGGCCCACGCATGAGCGGGGACCTCCAGGAGATCCCGCTACCGGATCTCATGCAGCTCTTCGGGACTTCGCGGAAGACCGGGGTGCTCGTGCTGCGCAGTGAGAACCGGGTCGGGCGCGTGTACCTCGAGCAGGGAGTGATCAAGCACGCGGAGCTGGAGGCGCACCCCGACGTGGGGCCCCTGAAGGCCTTCTTTCGCATGTTGCACTTCACGGAGGGACTCTTCGAGCTCAATCCCGCTGAGCAGCGGTCGTTCACCTCGCCGCTGGACGCCAATGTCCAGGAAGTCCTGATGGAAGGGTTCCGACAGCTCGACGAGTTCAATCAGCTGAAGGGCATCCTGCCCGCGCTGACCGCGCGACTCATCCTGCGGACGCCCCTCGAGGCCCCCCTGCATGAGCTCGACCCTGCCCACCTCGACATCCTGCAACAGGCGCTGAACTCCCCGCACTTCCAGGGGCTCCTCGACCGCAGCAAGCTGCCGGATCTCGAGACGAGCGAGATCGTGCGTTCGTTGATCCAGCGCGGCTATCTTACCGCAGCGAGCTGAGCCCCAGGGGAGCGGAGACGCGAGCGGACATCCGGGCGCGTCGCGGTTCAGCGACTCCGGAGGCGGATCTCGACGGCGCGGGCATGCGCCTCGAGCCCCTCGGCGCGAGCGAACGCCGTGATGGATCCCGCCTGTCGTTCGAGGGCTCCCAGCTCGTACTCGATGAGTGAGCTCCGCGCGACGAAGTCGTACACGCCCAATGGGGCGCTGAACCGGGCGGCACCGCCGGTTGGCAGCACGTGGGAGGGGCCGGCGACGTAGTCCCCTGCGGCTTCGGGCGTCGCGGAGCCGATGAAGATGGCGCCGGCGCGTTCAATCCGTTCGGCGAGCTCGTTCGGCATTGCCGTATGGATGGCCACGTGCTCCACCGCCAGTTGATTGGCGATCTCGACCAATCCCGTGGCGTCTTCCGCGACGATGGCGTGACCGTTCCTCGCCAGGCACGCCCGGGCGATCGCCTGTCTCGGCAAGGAGGCGAGCTGGCCGACCAGCTCCTCCGCGACCGCTTGCGCAAACGCGGTACTCGTGCAGGTGAGCAGCGCGTATGCGGCCTCGTCGTGCTCGGCCTGAGAGAGCAGGTCGGCTGCGACCACGCGTGGATCCGCGGTGTCGTCCGCTACGACGAGGATTTCGCTCGGCCCCGCGATGCTATCGATGGCGACGTCGCCAAACACGAGCCGCTTCGCTGCTGCGACATAGATATTCCCGGGCCCGACGATCTTGTCGACGGGAGGGATCGACTCGGTCCCGTAGGCGAGCGCGGCGATCGCCTGCGCTCCTCCCGCGTCGAGGATGGCGTGGACGCCAGCGAGGTGGCAGGCCGCGCGGACCTCGGTTCCGGTGTCTGGAGAAGCGGCGATGATTTCCCCGACCCCGGCCACACTGGCGACGAGGGCCGTCATGAGGACGCTCGACGGGTAGCTCGCCTTTCCGCCGGGCACGTACACCCCCACCCGCGAGAGGGGCAGAACGCGGCTCGCGAGCCGGATGCCGTGGCTGCTCTGCTCGATCGATCGGAGCTGCGTCGCCTGAAGCTCGTGGTATGTGCGGATGCGCTCGGTGGCCAAGACTAGAGCGTCGCGCACGTGGTCGTTGATGAGCTCCAGTGCGGCCTCCCCGCCGTAGTCCTCGATGAGCAGAGCATCGACCGTCCGGTGCTCGTAGCGCTCGACGTACCGTCGTACTGCTGCGTCACCCTCGGCCCGCACCGTCGCGATGATCTCGCGGACCGCGGGCTCGACCGCGGCGAGATCGGTCGCCCCCCGCCGTTCGAGCTGCGCGACGACCCGCGCGCGGTCCTCCGACGTTGCTGAGATGCGAAGTACGACAGAATCCATCACGTCCAGTGTCCAGCCTTCAGCGCCGCCGGATCGTGCTGTCGGATCCGAGGCCCCAGCGCGTCGCGGAAGACCTGCTCGTCATCCACGTCCAAGCTCTCCTCTGGAAAATCGTCCGCCACTTCCATCCCGACCGCCAGGATCCGCAGGAACAGCGCGAAGCTCGAAGCACACAATCTTGGCTTCCAGGACTCGGTGCCGCTCATGGCGGTGAACACCGGGCAGTCACCCTCGGCATCCGGGCTGGCGACGTCCAGGAAATACGGGTCTCCAAGGAGGGCGCTGTGCCCGATGATGATCCAACTCGCCCGCCACCCGGCCGGGGTGGGTGCCTCGATCCGAGCTCCCGAGTCGGTGAGCGCGAACCCAGCCTGCTCCGGCTCGATATCCATGCTCGGGATGAGGCGCACCCGCTCCGCCGGGGTGGATGTCTCCACATCGACGGGGTCGGCCTCCAGGAGAAAGTCGCGGAATCGTCGCGGCACATGGAGCCGTGCGCGAAGCTTCTCGACCAGCATGGCGTCTCCTCGACCGAACACCGCATGGAGCCGGCGACGGGCGAAGGAATCCTTCAAAGCAGACAGAGACTCGGCGAGATCGCTATCCACGACGCGACCCTTCCTACCCGGTCGGGCGGCCCCGCTGCTTGGGCGACCAAGCGACGGGAGCACGGGGCCTGACCCCGCGGGCTCAGGCGGGAAGAGCCTATTCAGGATCGAACGCTGTTACCAGTCGGGATCTGCCTTTGCGAGCGGCCGATGGGCCGACGCAGGGGCACCTCGCCTGCCGATCGACCGGCTGCGCCAGGCGCCAGGGGTGGACCAAGGCAGCCCGTCCGGTAGCAAAAAGGCCTGGAGCACAGGATCCGGTTGCCAACAGCAATGGCGCCGCTGGAGACGTACCCATGCCCAGCCAGGGTACGTCTCCAACGGCGCTTCGGGTGAGACCTGGTAGCGGTTCGGTGCTCTCGTCCCTGAGCGGTGGGATCTTGACCGGATCTGGCAGAGAATTCTTCAATGTTCTCTTGGCCGGTAGCCATCTGGCGTCAGCGATCAGGGTCTCCTCGTTCTGCCTGACCGCCGACCGCCGAC
>JAFGBI010000097.1 GCA_016933275.1 Polyangiaceae bacterium
GACGTGCTGCTGCAGGTAGCGCTTGAGCGGCCGGGCGCCGAAGGTCGGATCGTGGCCCGCCTCGGCGATGAACGCGGTCGCCTCCGGGGTGAGGACGAGCTCGATGCCGCGGTCGGTGAGGCGCGCGGCGATCTTCCGGGTCTCGAGCTCCACGATCCGCGCGAGGCCGAGCCGCGCGCGCCGGCGCGGTCCGGACACTGCGTCCGCCAACGGGCGCGTCCTTTACCCGCTTGTCGCATCCCTTGGAGCGCATTCCCGCTTCCGTGCGACCTTCCGCCGGACAGCGGGAGGTCCGATGGTCGGGACTCGGGCCGACGACCCGCTACCCCGCCTGACGCCCCAGAAGACGATGGAATCACCGCGGGTCGAGCGTTGCGGGTCTCGATGAGACCGCCGGTGCTGGCGCCACCGCCGAGCCGCGGATTGTCGCTTGCGGTGCCGGCTGGGCCGCGCCACGCGGTCGGTCAGCTGGACTGCAGCGAGGAAGCGCGAGCCTACCGCGTGATCAGCCCGGCGTCGCGCAGGCTGCGTCGCGTGGCCCTGAACACATCCTCGAAGGGCGGCAGTCTCGCCATCTGCTGGCCGAGCCGGACCGACCAGAGCTTCCGGTAGCGCGCCTCTTTGACGGCAATCTCGGCGGACAGGGCATCGCGCGTGCGGTCTCGCGAGGCCAGCTTGCTCTCGATCTCCGGAACGAGCGCGGCGAGGTCGACCAGCCCCGCGCTCGTCAGATACCACAGGTCGTAGAGGTCACGCGGCTCGTTGCGCGCTCGGTCGGTCAGAGCGACGAGCTTCTCAACGGCGATCTCTGCCAGAGCGTAGACACGAACCCGCCCGTCCTCCGGCAGGTCTTCGTACTCCTGGTAGCCGCGGAGAATGGGCCGATCCTCGACGGGTCGGACGAGGTGCTCGCGGATCGTCATGTCGACCTTCACCTCCTTGGGCGACGCGGCGGGCAGGGGTCCCTCGTAGGCGAGGTAGAATGTCCGGCTGTTCTGGTGGCTCCTGCGATCGGCGCGTGCGAAACGCACGACAATACCCGACCCGCGCTGCACTTCCGCATAGACGTCCTCGAGACCCGCCAGGATCTCGTCGAGCGCGCGCGGCTCGGCCAGCGTGAAGTCGAGGTCCTCCGAGAAGCGGTAGTCGCCGAGGTAGCAGCGCTTCAGCGCGGTGGCGCCCTTGAAGACGAGTGCGTCCCGAAGCGGCGTGCGCGACAGCCCCACGAGGAACCAGGCCAGGCAGTAGTCGCGCTCGAGCACTGCCTCCGCGATGCGCCTGCCGCCGGCGCGAGCGAGGCGGTTCGAGAGCAGAGACAGGTTGCGCTGCGGGATCATCGTTCAGGTCATCACGAGGGCGCGAAGCTCGTCTGGTTCGACGTTCAGACGCAGCCCCCATCGGGCCTGGTAGGGGCCCTCGGCGGGCAGGAGCGGGTCGACCAGCGCGTAGCTCGAGGTCAAGCTCGGCCGTAGCCGCTCGATCTCCGTGGCCGCCGGCACCTCGAAGGTCTCGAGCAGGAAGCCGAGGCGACGCACGACCGCGCCGACGTCGAGCCGCAGGGCGTAGTCGATGAGCCTGCTCGGGGAGATCGCGTCTCGACGCATCCAGAACGCCTTGGCCACCTCCGTGAAGCCGCCGCAGTGCTCGGGCTGCTTGAGCCCGTCGATGACGGTGCGCTCGAGGTCGCTCACCCGGACGCGCTCCGTCTTCGTTGCCCAGTGCTCCGCGATGCCGAACAAGCCCGCGGGCTTGCAGCGCACGAAGCGAAACTCGGTGCCGAGCACCGTGCGCGGGCGGATCGCCTTCGACGAAGTCACGAACACGGCGAGCTGCGGCTGCGTGACCATCTGGTGGAGCGCCATCGCCGAGGCGTGGGAGATGTAGTAGTCAGGCGTGTTCGCAAGCTCCCGGGCGACGACGTACGGGTCGCCCAGATACTCGCGCTCTCGACCGAGCTCGAAGGGGACGAGGATGAAGAGTCCGGGCTTGAGCCGAGTGGCCAGACCTCGGTTCACGAGTCCCGCCATCAGGTTGCGGGCGGACTTTGCCGCCAGGCCGGTGATCGCCTGCACGTCGGCATGCGTGAACAGGGTCCGGCCCCGTTCGTGAAGCACGGCCACCAGACGCGCGGTTTGGGCGCCCAGAGTCTTCGTTGGTTCGTGTTCTTCGTGCGGCATGCACATCCTCGATAGGCATCTTGCTCAAGAACAAGAACCAACGCAAGCGGAAGATGCTTTCTCATGCGCTGCTTGCCCAGCCGGGATGGGCAAACTGCGCGCAGAAAACATGTCCGGGCGCCTACGCGATGCCGGCGGGCGACCCAGTGGCGCCCATCCCAGCCGGGTGGAGTGGCTCCCCGGCTTCCGGCGGCGTGGGAGAGGCGGCATCGGACCGCAAGGGACTCGCGGAATCGGAGATCGGTAGGCTTCGGTGGCGGATGCGGGTCGTCGAGCTCGCGCTCGCAGGCTCGCGTCAGGCATCGCTCGGCGCCGCGGCCGGCTCCACCCGCACCGCGAGGCCGCTGTCGCC
>JAFGBI010000098.1 GCA_016933275.1 Polyangiaceae bacterium
AGCCGCGGGCCGGTGCGCCTAAATTATTGTAATCACAGCCGCCTCCGTGCCTAGCAGAGGTCGGAGGATGACAAAGTCGGGCTGTACGGCAACCGATCAATGCCCTTGCGGGACGCACTGCGCGTTGGGCCAATGCCGGGCAGACTGCCTCACTGACGATGACTGCCAGAGCGATGAAGCCTGCGACATGTTCGGCCGTTGCCGGGGCCAGGACGACGCCACGCTCGTGGACCTGTCCCGCGAGCCCGCGGGAGCGCTGGCAGTGGACAAAGCCTCCGTCAGGATCGGCGCCACCGAGCGAATCGGCAAGATCCGGGTGCAAGCGCAACGGCGGGCCATCCCCGTGGCGCGTGTCGTTGCCGAAGGAGCCGTACGGGTCCGGTGTGGACCCGACGGGAGCTTCGCCGAGGAGTGCACGCTGCAAGACGTGCAGGTCGACTCGGTGCAGGAGGTGTACGTTGAGCCCACCGCGACGCCACCACACGGAGAGTCCGGGAAGGTACGCCTGTTCGCCGGGGAGACGCAGCGGAAAGCAGTATCCTTCACTTGGACCAGCTCATCCCATGGCGATGTCGTCCCCGGCATCTACGTAGGAACGGCAGCGCTGACCACCGTGGGGACGTCTGGCGATCGCGCCATGAGCGTGGCCGGTCCGAACGTGGAAGTCCGCGCAGAGGTATTCGACCTGGGTGACGGGGCCGCTCGGATCGTACTGCACGACGAACTGCAGTGGCTGCTGCCCACGTCGAGGTTGGTCGGTGATATCAACCACGACCTTGCCTCGCTGTCGCTGACGGTCGAGCCTTTCGCCTGGTTCGACGGCTGGATTTCTCAGACCGACGAGGTGTTGGCCCATGTCGATCGCATCCAAACACCGGTCGTGGCCGGCGGGGTTACCGGCCACACCCTTCACTTCGCATTACCCCTGGTGATTGGGGGCGTGGCATCACCCGCACACCCGACTGAGGTCACCTGGAAGGTGGCGCTGACCTGGAGCGAGTCGCTTTCCGAGGCGGCCGTCACCGCCGGCCCGCCGTCGGTCCCGAGTGGGATCCAAGTCACCGCAGTCGATCCAACCCAGCCCTTGGCCTGGGAAGCTGCCGTGGTGAGTGCGCTGGGAACCGACTGGGCGGACGCGCAGGTTGCGGCCATCGGCGACCGCAGCGACATCGAGACCTGCAAGCCGACCGAGCGCCAGGCTCTGCTCGACAAGGCCTTGGAGCAGGGTCTGCTTTTCGATGGTGTCGTTCACCATGCGCTGACCCAGGCCATGCCGGGAACCGATCCCGCTGTCGCCGTTACCTTCGACCCGATACCGTCCTCTTTCGCGGATTCGTCCGGCGCGGAGATCGTCGGCGCCGTTCCTTGCCACTTGCGCTTCAGTTATCCCGCCATGACACCCAGCGAAGACTGTGGGGCAGGCGACCTCGAGCCCCAGTTGGACGATGAGGACATGTGTGGAGTGTTCGAGTCACTGTTCCGCTGTGACGTGGTGGACCTGCGGACCCCGGTGGGAGGATGGGGTCCGCTGATCGACTGGCAGGTGACCGCCAGCTCGACCGTCGATGCATGTGACTACGCGCTAGATTCCGAGGGGTCCGTGCAAGTGCGCAAGGTGTGTCGCCTGCCGAGGATTCCGTACGACTGCACCGAAATCGCGCTCTGCTACGACGGGACGACCTCATCCATCTTCGAAGAGACGCTGCCCACCAGCCTGCCGCCCCTGTCCGGAGACCTGGCCTGCGATGGCACCAGCAGGAACGCCCGCGTGGAGGCCGATGGGCGCGTGGGCGTGGAAGGCCGAGGCCAACCGCTCACGGCGGAGGACATGTTCGAGGCCTGCGCTACCGACTTTGGTCGGCTGGCAGAGGTGGCTCCCTCCGTCGCGCCGGGCCTGCCCACCGAGGGGCTGGCCCAGCTGTTCCTGACCGACGGCTGTATCGACGTGGGGCGGCGTCTCTTTGCCATGGGCACGGCCGCCGAGCTGTTGCTCGGCGGATCCGAGTGGCCCACGCCGGCACGCAACCAGGCACTCCTGCATCGGCTCGTCCAGCAGTGGCTGCACACCGCGACCTTTCTGGCCAAGGAGAGCCGCTTGCGCGAGGTGCTGGGCCCGGCCGTAAGCATGTCCTCGGGCGGCAGTGCTAGCTCCGGACTTGGCGCCAGTGAGGTCATCGAGCTGGTGCTCGGCGCGCTGCGTCCAGTCTTCCACCCCCGCATCGGGGCGGCACTCGACGCGTTGCCCGATGGGTTGCTCGCCGACCCGGACTATCGAGAGCGGGTCATCAGCAACGAGGCGATCCCTGGCAACCCGAACCATGAGCAGCCGGTGGGTCTACCGGTGGCCCTGCTGGAGAGCGCCCGGGCCTTGATGGAGCTGGTCGAGGTTCGGCTGGAAGGGGCGCAGTACATCGCGGACCCCACCGCGCTCGAACAGGCGGGCCGCGCGTTTCGCCATGCGCTGATCCTGCGCGCGCTAGCCGGGTCGCTGCACGACCGCGCGGTCGCCGCCGCCGGAGGCGCCGTGTTGTCCTGGGAGCAGAGGTACCAGGGTGCCGAACGTGCCCTCGCCGCCGTGCTCGACCGCTCCCTGGCCGCCGGTCGGGTGCTGCACGAAGGACGCAACCCCTTGGGCATCGAGGACACGGACCTGCCCCTCTACTTCATGGAGCTTCGGGGCGATCTCTCGGCGACCCAGCGCTTCTCCGCCATCTCCGATTTTCTGCTCGGGGACGGCCTAGGATCCTCGGCGTGGGCGCCGAGCTTCGTCACGGCGGCAGACGCGAGCTTGGCCAATGCCCGCGCCGCGTGGCTCGCCCAGCAGGATCGGGGGCTCCAGATGCAGCTCACCGCGAGTGAGCAGGCGGCGGAGATCGCCCGGGTGAAGACCCCCTACGCCGAGGCCGTGCAGGAGCTGTGCGGTGCCGTCGCTGGAACGACCGCCATGCAGGTCTTGGACTCGGACGACCTGGATCCAGCGACCTGCTACCGCCTGACCGGGGACGAGAGCCCCGACTGTGGTCGTACCTCGGCCGAGGAGGCAGTGGCAAACTCCCGCGCTCTCGCCGAGATCGACCAGCAAGACATCGACTACCTCTTCTGCATGGCGCGCGAGCTCAGCAACCGGGCTGGCTCGAATGCGGGATTCCGCGGGGGTGACCTCGAGCACTGGCGCAAGAGTTGCGAGGCCGCGTCCGGCGAAGCAGTCCTGGCGGACTGTCCAGAAGATGTTGGCCCAGGGCCTACGCTGTGTCTCAGCTGTGAGCCCGAGCCGACGGTCCCACCACCACCCGGGACCTACTACACCTATATACCAGAGTCCTACTCCGCCAAGACGCCAGAGGACTTCCTGCTCACAGCCGAGCAGGCGTCGGCCGACATGTTGGCCGAGGTCAGGGAATTCTGCGGCGAACCGCCGGACCTGCCCGGCCTGCCCGTCGACGCGGACGCGAAGCAGCGCGCCGAGTGCTACCGTGGCACTCTGGGGGAGCTCGCTCTGACCGTACACGCCATCGCCAAGGACGTGGAGATCGCCCGGTCCGAGCTGCAGGACCATCAGGACGCGTACGATATCGTCATGCAGGGTTGTCTCATCCGCCAGCTGGGCGGGCAGCAACTCTTGACTGCCCAAGACCTCCACCGGCAGACCATGAACGAGCTGGCAGACGACCGGCGGAATTCGCTCGTCGCGGCAGAGGCGCTGGACGCAGCGGTGACCTGTGCCGAGCTGGTCTCCGATATCAACATACCGGTTGCGGCGTTGTCGGGGTGGGCCGCAGGAATTGGCTGTGCCGCCGGAGTCGGCAGGGCGGTGGCCATGGGGTTCGCCCATGGCTACGAAGCTGCCATGACCCGCGCCGAGCAGGACCACGAGGTGGTGATGATGGCCATCGAGAACAGCATCGCCGATCGGTCCTGCTTCAACGACGCAGAGCTCGAGCTGGTGGGGGTCCGCACCGCCGGGCTGGCGTTGCAGCGAGCGGCGATCGAAATGGAGACGACGCTGCTCCAGTTCGAGAACGGCAAGCGTAGTGCCGCGGCGCTGTACCGCACCGGGCGGGCCATCGAGCAAGCGGTCGCCGGCCGCACGGTGTGGCCCAAGCAGTACGACTACTGGGTCGACCAGCAGGTGGAGACGTTCAAGTCCCGGATGAGCCTGGCCAAGCGGTTCACGTATCTCGCGGTGCTCGCTACGGAATACGAGCACCAGTTGTCGATCTCGGGCACTTCGGGCGGCCTGCGCCAGGCAACCCTGGCCGCTCAGTTGCCGGGTGATCTCGAGTCGGTCCTGTCCGAGCTCTGGCAGGCCGCCGGCACGCGCACGATCCGCGGCAACCGACCCACCGAGCTCAAGGTGGTGTTGAGTCTTCGGGACCAGCTGTTGCAGCTCGCGGACCACTCCCAACTGCCGGACACCGAGCTTCAGCTCACCGAACGGGAGCGCTTCCAGCTGCTGCTGCAGTCTCCGACCTATGGAGTCTTCGACGAGAACGGCTCGTATCTGGGGCAGAGGATCCCCTTTCAGCTCGCGCCGCTCGCCGAACTCGGGCTGGGGCAATCTACCGGAATTCCACTCTACGCAGAGAATGATTGCGCCGAGCGCGTGTGGTCGGTCAACGCGTCGATCATCGGCGGCGCCGAAAGCTCCGAGGGGGGGAGCCTGGATCGCGAAGACCTATATCGCGGCAGTGACCAAACCTTCATCCGGCTCGACCTGCTCAAGCTCAACACGTTCTACAGCCAGTGGTGTGGCCAGCCGCCAGGCGAGCTGGGCCGGTTCCAGACCGCCACCGTGCGCCCGTCACGCAACCTGTTCCGTGGCGCGCCGGACGGCTTTGACCCGGCGGCGGGAGAAGAGGCCCGCTACAGTCGGGCCCGCATCGAGGCGTACTTCAACGTGCCGCGCGTCGACTTCGAGGCCGACGAGTACGCTAACGGGGACACCTCCGAGCTGGCTGCTCGCGGCCTGTACGGTGAGTATGCGTTGTTCATTCCCGCGGCGGTGCTCAGCGACCAGCAGAGCGACGGCACCCACACCGACGGGCTGAACCTGGACGAGGTCGACGACATCCTGCTGCGCCTGGACTACCTGTCCGTGGCGCGGTGACCCGGAGCACAGGAAGGGAAGGACCGTGAGACACATCTGGCAGGTCTTGACGCTGGTCGTGCCCATCTGGGTCGCGTCTTGCGGCGGTGGCTCCCATTCGGGCGGCGCCCAAGAGCAGGGCGGCGCCGGTGGCGATGGGGCCGCCGACGGCCGGGGGGGCCGGGCCACGGGGGTAGCCGGTGCCGCCTCGGATCGGGGTGGGTCAAGCGCGGCGGAGGGCGGCACTCCGCCGAGCGGCGGAGAACCTGCCCGAGGCGGTGCGGCCGGCACCACCGTTGCCGCCACGGGCGGCGTCACCACGGGCGGCGTCACCACGGGCGGCGTCACCACGGGCGGCGTCACCACGGGCGGCGTCGCCGCCACCGCGGGCGCGGCCGGTGCAGCCGGTACTGCGGGCACGGCTGGCGCCGCGGGCGGCGTCGTCCTCCCTGGCACCGGTGGCGCGCCTCAAGGCGGTAGCGCCGGCGCCAATAGCGCCGGCACCGGGGGTGCGGCGACGGGCGGCGACACCGGAACCACCGCCTGCCCGGTCGGGACGCTGAGCTGCCGGTGCCGTACGGACGGCACCTGCGACGAGCCGGGATTGTGCTTGGGGGAGCAGGAGCCCCGCTGCCATCTCGTGGCGGTGTGGGCCCCGTACGACGGGGGAGATCCAGGTTTGGAGCAGATGTGGTGGGCCGACCAAGGAGTCTGGCAATGAGCAAGGAGCGAGCAATGAGCAGCACGAAGCGCAACGCGTTGGACGAACAGGCTAGGATCGAACTGGTGCTGGAGCTCCTCGGCGGCGATACCACCGTGGCTCAGGCTGCTGAGCGGCGCGGGCTCGACCCGGCCGAGGTCGAATGCTGGAAAAAGTTCTATGTGGACGGGCTCCGGCACGCCGCGAGCGCAGGCAGGAATTCCTGGTTCAAGCGCCTGGGTCGCGCAGCGCGGCAGCGACCGCTGGCGGCCACCGGCGGTGCGCTCGCCGCCCTGGCGGTACTCCTGGTGCCCATGAGCGCCCTGTCCGAGACCCCGGCAGGCTGCGCTGACGCCGGGAGCATGGACCTATGCCTGTTCGCCGCCGGGGAGCCCGCCGTCGCCGAGGAGGTGAACAGCAACTTCAGCAAGATCCTCGGCTGGCTCGAGCAGAAGGTCGGGATGGTGGGCAGCCCGGACATCGCGACGACGGGCGACGTCACGGCCAACCAGGTGTCGGCCGCCGCGGTGACCGCCGGCGCAATGGAGGCCCCTTCCGTGACGGTCGGTCAGGATGGTCTGGTGGTCGAGGGGCCCTTGACGGTGGGCGGCGATAGCCCGCTGGTCATGAAGCTCGTGGAAATGGGCGAAAACACGGGGCCGGTCAGTACGTATGTGTCCACAACCGACTGGAACTGTTTCGTCGGCGGAATGGCCATGTTAAACGGTGACATTCAAGAGAACGGCCCGGGGAACCCCCTGTTCGCCTACACGTATCCATCGGACGGCATCTGGCAGGTTACCGCCGATTTCCGGACTCACACCACCCATGAGGTGCATACTATCGGTGTGGTGTGCGTCAGCACGAGTGTATCGCGCGTCGAATCCTGGTGGTTCGCTCGGCCCTGAGCTGGTCCGGATCCCGCTGTCATCCGCGCCGGCGCTGGGTGAGCGACCGCCCCGCGCCGGTACGGATGAGAGGTGCCTTCGGGGTGCGCCGTCGGCGCGGCCTCGACTCTCCGCGTGGGTGCAGCGGCGGGGGAGGGCACGCTGCAGATCCAAACCACACCTGGAGCACCGATCAGGAGGTCCGTGACGTCACGGCCGAGCTCCGCGCGCTGGGGCGTTGGCAGTTGGGTTCGCGGGCGGAGGGGCTCCTCAACGGCAGCCTCGGGCGAGCCAGAGAAGGTCGGCGCGGGGCGTCACCGGCCGAGGGTGCCACAAGGCGAGGAGGCGTGATAGTTACTACCCGCCCATGAGCTACACGGAAACCTTCCTCGACGAGGCTGCACGCATCGTCGCCGCCATCGATCGCGCTGCCATCGACCGGCTCGTGGACGAGTTCGTCGCCATTCGCGAGAGGAAGGGGCGCGTGTTCGTGCTCGGGGTCGGAGGAGGCGCAGGAAACGCGGGGCACGCCGTCAACGACTTCCGCAAGATCTGTGGGATCGAGGCCTACGCCCCAACCGACAACGTCTCCGAGCTCACGGCACGAGTGAACGACGACGGCTGGGCCTCCTCCTTCGCGAACTGGCTCGTCGTGAGCCGGCTCTCGCCGCTGGACCTCGTGGTCGTCTTCTCCGTCGGCGGCGGCAACCTCGCGAAGAACGTGAGTCCGAATCTGGTGGAGGCGCTCAAGCTCGCCGTCCGGGTCGGCGCCCGCATCGGCGGCGTCGTGGGGCGTGACGGTGGCTACCTCGGCGAGGTCGCGCACGCCGCGGTGATCGTCCCCACGGTGAACCCCGCCACCGTCACCCCTCACACGGAGGCGTTCCAGGCCGTGGTGTGGCACCTTCTCGTGTCACATCCGCGGCTCCTCGTGAACGAGATGAAGTGGGAGTCGGTGCGCTGAGGTCGAGCAGTCGCGGACCGCCCAGCGTTCGCTCGTAGAGTTGCCACGAACCGCAATCGCACCGGCAGGGCAACGCGGGCCGGTCTCGAGTCCGGAATGGCTCCTGGCCTGGGAGTACGTTTGAGGCCTTCTCACGTCCGAACGCGATGACCAGCCCCCCAGCGACGCTGCCGTCCGCGAATCGAGGACCAGTGGCTCCCGTCAACCCCACCAGATAGACCGTGCCGAAGAACAGCAGCCAACGGTAGGGATGGGCGAGCAGCGGCACTGCGATGGTGACCGAGTGATCCCCCAAATCGGGCGGGAGGCTCACGGATCCATCCCGAAGCACTCCGCGATGTCGGACGGCAGCTCGTCGAAGTCGTCCCCGATGCGGCGTCCTGGTCGCAGTCGGCGTCGTGGCAGTCGGTGCGCCCGTCGCCGTCGTTGTCGACCCCGTCGCGGCACTGCTCGGCGCAGGCGTCGCCGGAGCAGGTCTCCTCGCCGTCGCCGTCCTCCGTGTCGCCGCCGCAGGCCCCGGCGACGACCGCGTTCGCGAGCTCCCGCGAAACCCCGCCCAAGAGCTCCGCGGCGTAGGCCAGGAACCTTTCAGAGGAGCGCTCTCACTCGGTCGAGAGGACGTGGACAGCGTGACGCCGCGTGTGCTTCGGCTCGACCCAATCATCGGTCGACTCCGTCGTGCAGTCGGTCACCTCGCCGCCGTCCGCTCGGTAGAACTCGATCCCGGCGCCGCCGTTTCTGACCGTCAGACCGTGGAAGGTCATGTCCGGCGTCTTCCCGGCCTGCAGCACGACTCCATCCGTGCCGCCACCGTCGATCACCGGGTGGGCGCCAGGCGCGGCGCAGAGCGTGGTGCGGCCACCGGAACCCGCCGGAACGTGCCAGAAGTCGACCGTCTCCTCGTAGGTACCATCCGCGATCCAGACCGTGTCGCTGGTTTCCAGCACCGCTAGGAGGTCGTTGATGCGCTGGAACGGCGCCGCCTCCGAACCGTCGCCGCCGGCCGATGCAGCCTGGTCGACCCACCAATCCGCCGCCGCTGCATTCGCGCTCAGCCCGAGCGCGCCGAACGCCGCCAACACACCGATACCCCGCCGCGTCACCGGAGAAGCGTAGGTGGGATCGACGGCGCGTTCAACCGCCGGCGGTCCATACGCAGCCACCGTGAGGGGCGCTACGGGAAGCAGGCCGTGATGAGTCGCTCGGTCTTGCTCTCTGGGCCGAGTTCCCAGAAGCGCGTCGCGCCTCACTCGGACGGGTATTACGTGGTACCATGTTGATCCCCCTCGAGGCGACGATGCAGCCGTGCAGGTGCAAGGAGGGGCCAGGGAGGAAATCATGGACCGTGTGGGAGTTCGTTTCGGCCTGATCGCACTCGCTACCATCGGTTCCTTCGCTGGGTCCTGCTCGTCGAAGGAGGAGGAGAAGGACCACGCCGCCGGCGCCTCGGGAACGGAGGCCGGAGGGGCGAGTGCTACGGATGGACGTGGTACCGGTGGCGGGGCAATCGGTGGTGCCGGCACCGGCGGACGAACCACGGGCGGCATCGCCACAGGCGGGAATGGTGGGAACGATGTAGCCGGCGCCCCGACCACGGGTGGCAGCGCGACCGGCGGCGAAGGTGCGGGCGGGGCCGTTGGCGGGGCCGAGCCGACCGGTGGTGTCTCGCCGGCTGGCGCTTCGAACGGGGGCGCAGTGCTCGGTGGCGCGACCTCGGGCGGTGCGTCGCCGACGGGGGGCGCTGCCGGAGGCGGCGACCTGGCCGGGGCCGCCGGCGTCGTGCTCACCGACACGCTCACGCAGTACGGCATCACCTGGCACTTGGCCGAACCGGCGCTCGTCGGGCAGTTCGTGAACGGCGACTATTACGTCGTCGGTCCGGTCACCGTGGTCGCGATCACGCCGGAGCCCCTCTACGACGACGAGATCCCCGCGAGCGAGATCGGACCCCGCGAAACCGAGTGGCGCGCGGACGATCAGACCTACGTGCGGAACGGCTTCATGCTGGATCCGCCGGCCAACACCGATGTCGCGTACGACAGCGCGATTCGGAACTACTTCCAGCCCGATCTGGTACAGCGCCTACCGGTTGCCATGCAGCCGGGCGATTCGCTCGTCTCGACCATCAGTATGCTGATGGCGGACGAGGTACCCAAGATGCTCGCGAACGAGGACGGCCCGATTGGTCGACGCGAGGAGGGTGACAGCAGCCCGGTGCGGGTGGCCGCCGTGCTGACCAGCGTGGAACAGGCGCCGCCCGCCGACACCTTCCGCCCCGCCTTCGTGGACGTCGAGAAGGTTCACTATCGAGCCAGCGATCTCCGTCGCGACGCCTTGCCGCGACTCGACTGCCCGGCGCCGCTCCCCGACGTTCATGAGTTCGCCCGCTACCTCGAACGTCCCTGGGTGAACACGGGGTGGTTTCACTTCGATGCCCCCGAAGAGAACATGCCGCTCTACGGGCGTGAGCAGGGGCGCATCGTCGGCATCGCCGGACTCATGCTCATGTGTGACCTCCCAGCGGAGGAGAGGGAGCAACTGCTCATCCGGTTGGTGCAGGTGGGCATCGATCGCTGGGGCATGTTGGAGGGCGGGCACACGGGGTGGGAGGCCTGGGGTGGGCACCACAGCGGGGCGAAGTTCCCCATCGTGCTCGCCGGCATCCTGCTCGGCGATTTGCGCATGGCCTCGCCGTCCGTGACCTACCCGACCGTGGACTTCCAGGAGGACGAGCAGACGGGATATGGGACGTCGTGGACGGGTGCGGACGTCGTGTTCCTCGGGCATTCGGGGATCAAGACGTCGACCGGCGAGCCCCCGCGGCCCGATTGGGGCCCCTATGAGCACCTTCACCCGAGCGAGTGGACCGACGGCAACATCACGAGCGAGAGCTATCGACGCTGCTGTTCGAGCCTGTCCTGGGTTGGCCAGGCCCTCACGCTTCGCATGCTCCACGCCGAGGCAGAATGGAGCCATGACGCCTGGTTCGACTACGTCGACCGCTGGATGACCGAAGACGATACGGACGCGGTTGCGGTCATCCTCACCGAGACGGGCGAGGACTACAGCGCCGACTGGGCGAGACAGGGTCAGTGCTGGGACGAGTTCGTCGAGAACATGTGGGCGCAGTACCGCACCGATCTGCCTTGACCGTCGCTGGGAGCTCGGCTCGGGCGCGTCGCACCCGAGCCGTTCGGCCGAGTCACCCGATCAGAGCTCGGCGCAGGCCACGCTCCCCTGACAGTCCTCGCGGCACTCGAGACAGCTGAGGGTCGCGGCCTCGGCCTGCACGACCTCGAGGAGGCGCTCCTCGAGGCTCGTCATCTGCGTCGGTCTGCAGGCGCCCCACCCACCAGACGCCCGCGTTGCCGAGGGCGCGGTCGTCGAGATCCATGGGGTTACGGGTGGCCACCACGCCGTCCCCCGGGGCGCCATGTGCCGGTGCGGCTACATGGCGCTCCATCCGGGTGGGGTGCCGTGCGCGTCGAGGCGAGGTTCAGAACACGTAGGCGCCGCAGGGGATGGTGTCCGCGTGAAGCACTTCACCATTGGCAGCACCGTCGTCGCACCAGAAGACGTCCTTTGGGGAGGGGCCGGCCGCGCGCAGGCGCGGAGCGCCGAGCACGGACGGGGGGTGGGCATCCATTCCCGAACCCCTGTTCGCTGCCCACCTCGTGGCGACGACCCCTGCGAGACCCTCGCCCGACACACCTGGGAAGCCGAGCGTCACCCGTGGCGCCGGAACCTCGCGGGGCAGGAGCCGGACCAGGGGCGGGCCGAGGCGGTGGAGCATCCTCATTCGGAAAGCTACGCTTCGTCCGTGGGCACGCAACAGGGTGGCTTCTATCGTTTCGATGACGGCGCCGCGGGGCCGCGGTTGGGCACGGGCGAGCGCGCGGTCGTGCCCTGGTTCGTGCAGTGGATGGTCACCGAGGAATGCGACCTCACCTGCCCGCATTGCCTATCGTCGCCACCCTCGGGTCACCGGGAGCTCGAGCTCGAGGTCGTTCCCCGGCTGCTCGACGAGCTCGGGGCGATGGGCGTGCCGGAGCTCCTGCTGACCGGTGGCGAGCCGCTGCAACGGCGCGACCTTCCGCGCATCCTCCAGCTGATCCAGGAACGCGGTCTCACGTGGAGCTTGAACACGGCGAGGTTGCCGGGACCGCGGCAGCGCGCCGCCATCGAGGCCTGGCCGCCGAGCTTCGTCGCGGTGAGCCTCGATGGGCCCACGGCGGTTCACGAGCGGATCCGCGGCCGCCCGGGGAGCCACGCCGAGGCGCTCGCCGCCATCCGTTACTTTGCCGACCTCGGCGTGGAGGTCGCGGCGGGCACCACGGTGACGCGGGAGAACATCTCGGAGCTTGCCGCGACCCACGAGCTCGTGCAGCGGATCGGGGCGAGCGCCTGGGGCCTTCACCTCGTCGTCCCGGAGGGCCGCGCTCGCCACCGACCCGACCTCTTCCCACGGCGCGCGGAGCTCCGCAGGATGGTCGAGTTCGTGGCCACCCAACGTCGGCTGGGCGGGGTGCCCATGGGGATGGCCGACGAGATCGGATACTGCGGACCCTGGGAACCGCTCGTGCGCGAGAGTCGTTTCTACTGTGGTGCAGGCCGCATCACCTGCGTCATCCTCAGCGATGGAGAGGTGGTCCCTTGCACCACGACGGATCGCTCGACGAGCGCCGGCAACGTGCGCCATGGCTCGTTCGCGGAGATCTGGGCGCGCGGGTTCGCGGCGCTCGCGGCCTGCCCCCCGCGCGACGATTGCGCGAGCTGCTCCGACCTCGATGCTTGCGGCGGTGGATGCTGGCTCATGCGGCGCCACGGACGGCATTGCTTCCGTGATCTCTGGACGACCAGGCGTGGGCTCTCCCGCCTCGGGGTAGGGCTCGGGCTCGCCGCCAGCGCCTGCAGCAATCCGCAGCGCGCGACCGAGCCCGTCCCTGTGGACTCCGCCTCGCCGAGCTCGACGGCAGCGAGCGCGAGCGCCGTGCCGGCGACGGGGCTCAGGGCCTCCGCCGGCGTTTCCACGCCGGCACCGACCGCGCCGTCCCCCGGGGGAGCCGTGGCCAGCGCGGCCCTGACCCCGAGCGGGGCGGCCGAAGCGGCGCGCGCTCTCTCGGACTGGCTATCGACTCACCGATGGGAGCTCTGCGGCTCGTCCCCCTCGTCCACCCAGTTGCTCGCGGCGCGCCTGGGGACCGACCCGCTCGGCGCGTACCTCGCAGAGCTCGAACGCGGCGGTTGCGGGCGAGAGCTCACTGCGCGGGTGGCCGCGCTCCGCGCGGCGCAGGCCACGCGCTTCCGCCTCCCGGTGGTGGCGAGCATCTGGTGGCGCGATCTCGCCGAGTGGGCTCTGGATCAGAGCCCCCCGGCGCTGCGCTCGGACGCTGAGCGGGTACTGCTCGCGACCGCGCTCCGCGAGCTCGCTCCGTGGTCGCGCGCTGCGCTCGTGGCCCAGCTCGAACCGACCATCAGGGTCCCGGAAGCGAAGAGACCCGGGTCTTTCTCTCCTGGTTCCTGCCCGTACAAGCACGGCCGCTGTCCCCCAGTTCCGCCGTCGAAACCCACTCCTGCGCAGCGGCATCGAGCCGCCACCGCCGAGGTTGCCGCCCACCCCCCTGGTCATGGGCTCTCCCTTACGGTGCTCGTCCCGGCTGGAACGGTGTTGACGTTCAAGGGTCCCTCTGAAGAGCGCACGATGCAGGCAGGCGCCTCCCTGCTCGGGGCGTTCGACCTGCTCGTGGTCCCCGCGGGTGCGCCCGTCACCGTCCAGGTGACCTCCGCTTCCATGCCGGCCTCGTCCCCCGAGGACCGCATCGAGGTCCGCTTGCCTGCCGGTGTGGAGCTGACGCTCCTCGATCTCGCGGCGTTGGCTGCCGAGGAGAATCCGGACCTTGCCGCACGCCTGCAGTCCGAGCGACACCGCGTGCCATCGGCGATCGGGCTCGTGATCTCTCGAAGCCAGGCCCGGGCGTCTGGTGCCCATCCACTCGGTGCAGACGGCGGCGGGCTGCTCCCCCCCGGGTGGCTCATGTGAAGCGGTGCGCCGTGGGGCCTCCGACGAGCGGCAGGTGTCGCCATCGACGCGGAGCGCCTCGAGGAGCCGGGCAGGCGGCTCGGTGGTCTGCTGCGCCCCCCAGCGCTACCTCGCAAGCTCGATGCTCCAGTCGCAACCCCGCCCCTTGAGGTGAACGACGCCGTCCTGGAACGTGGGCTCCGCCTCCTTGCGCCGTTCGCTCTCCTCGGCCTTCTGCTCGACGCGAAGGAGCACGCGGAGGGTGGACTTCTCCACGAAGAAATCGGTCCGGTGCCAGGGACCGTCCACTATAGCCTTCGCGCTCAGGAGAGAGGGCCAACATGCCCGAGAGACCAGCCGGAAGCGAGCGGCAGAACGATGCCGACGGCAATCAGGAGCCGTTTGAGTCGAGTCACTTTGCCGTGGTGCGCAGGAAGTCCCAGACCAGGTCCGCCGCATCGAAGTCCTGATTCCGGACCCCAGCTTGTCGGGTAGCGCTGACCATCGACTCTGGTCGCCGTGTTGCGGAGTAGCCGAGAATATGGGCATATGGGCACATGAAGGCTATTGGCGAGCTCTTCGACGACCTGTTCCGTCGGGCCAAGGCCACCGCTGCTGGCCAGGGCATGAGTCTGAAGCAGCAGTTCTCGGAGGCGGTCGACGAGCGGTTGCGTCGCGAGCGAAGATGACGGCTTTTCCGACTCGAGGCTATCGGTGACGACACCAGCAGTCTCGGTGACTGCGCCGGGGGGCTGGCTTCGGCTTTCGTCGTGGTGTCTGGTTGTGGCAGTGGCAGCAATGAAGAGGCTTCTCCGAGGTACCAAAGCGAGGAACACTACATGAATTGGGGAATTTCTCTGTCGTTCCGGCGAGTGTGGCATCGACGGGGTGGCTCCGATCCGATGTAGGGCAGTGGCGGGCCGGCGAGTGCCAGCAGGACGAGTCACTGGTCGTGCTCGCTGGCGGCGATGGGCCAGGACCGACCCGGGCTGGGTGGCAGCCGTTTGAGCTGGCTGCGGCCGCGACGGTCGAGGCGAGGGGTCGCACCGCGTGAAGATGCGTTGGACGCGGCGAGTGCCAGCACCGTCCGAGGTCGACACGAGGCTGCTGGATGGTTGTCTGCGGGACCCGGGGCCTGTGCAGCTCCGACAGGCGCGTGGGTCATTTACTTGTTTCCCCCCGACCAAATTCACACGCTACCTACGTGGCGATTCGTCCTGCATTTCGTCGTTTCGCCGCTGCAGGAAGGCGGGCGGGGGCGGTGGTCTTCGCGGCGGCACGAGGTGGTGACCACAGTCGAGAGCACCAGAGCCGCCGCCGCGAGCGCGCGCGGTGGCATCGGTCCCGGCACCGGATCCGGAACTCGGACCCAACTGTTCAAGGAGAGTCGTGGCCGTCGCGCGCCATCGCCAAGGTGCTCGACGACCACGGCTTCAAGCCCAAGCCCGGCAGACACAAGCTGGACTTCGCCAGATCCCAGTCGGCCACGGAGGACGGGGTCCCGGGGGTTTTCACTCTTGTCCCCGGGGGCTTGCCGCCCTGCTGCCAGATGATTCGTCGGGGCCCGGCGCGGTCGCCAGAAACACGACGTGCTTCTTGCGTCCGTGTCTGAAGGCGGGAACGCGTAGCACCTCGACGTCGAACCCGGCGGCCCCGAGAGCGCGTTCGAATCGCGCGTTCGCGCCTACGGACCAGATGGCCAGGACACCGCCTGGTCGCAGTGCACGAAGGCAGGCCCGGATGCCACGGTCACCATACAATCGCTGGTTGCTGGCACTCGAGAGAGCCCTCGGACCATTGTCGACGTCCAGCAGGATCACGTCGAACGCCTGGCAGGAGCGCTTGATGTGGTCGAAGACGTCTCCGACTACCGTCTCGTTGCGCGGGTCCGCCAGCGGGTGATTCGCGAATTCTCCCACCCATCGTCGGTTCCAGTCGACGAGGGCTGGAAGGATCTCGCAGGTGGTCACCTTGGTCGCGGCGGGCACGCGGTCCAGAACCGCGCGCAAGGTGAACCCGAGACCGAGCCCCCCGACCAGCACGCTGGCCAGCCTGGTCGCCCGTGCGAGCGCGCGTTCCGCGAGCGCCTCCTCGGACGCGTGGGTCTCGCTGGTCATCAGCGTCATCCAGCCCACGCGAACGCTCCACGTGTCGCCTCTCCGCACGAGAGAGAACTCGGTGCCGTCACGGAGACGAGCGGTATCGATGGTGACCGGGGTGAGCAAAAAGGGTGCGGTCTCATCCCACGAAGTCAGTGGCCACGCAAGTGCTTCAGGCTCAAGGTACTGCTGCATCCGGCAGCCTCCTGTGCTCTCTCGCCCGCCGTTGCGTCTGTCCGAACCATGTACCGCAGCACCTGCAGCACCGTCCACCGGTCAGCCCCGCACTTGTGCTCGAACAGCACCCACACGTCCGCGTCCCCGCCCCGGTACCGCGTCTTCAACAGCACGTCGCTCTGCGCGCGCCGTAGCTCCTCGTCGAGGAACGTCCCCGGCACTGCCTGCAACTCCTCCAGGTCGAGCTCTGCGGCGAGCTCCGCGGGCAGCGGCGCCCGCAAGAGCGCCGCGGCGTCCTTCGGGTTCGACATCGCCTCCCGAAAGAGCTTGTCGTGCGGATCCGTCGCGCAGCCGCCGTCGCCCCGCCCCTCGCCGCCGCCCGCCGCCTCGCTCGCATACAGCGTATCGAGACGAACCGTTCGCTCACCTGCCGCGAGTGTCACCCCGGCTCTGAGGTTGCGTTGCCAGCAAGAGCCGTCCCGATAGCGCGGCCCATGTTCACGTCGAGGACTCGAGACGCGCCCGCCACTCGCCATGCTGCGCTGCCCCGTGTAGCTTGGTCGATTAGCTGTCTCCGCCACGCGCCCGAACGCTCTTGCTGCCCCCCGTCGGTGGGGCGCGGCTCCACGCCGCCGGTGCTCGTGTTGCTCCGCGCCGGCGGGCCCCTGCCTAGGTTCGCGGGCCCGGTTCCTCCAACCAAGAACCAGCCCAGGATTGCCCCAAGGCGCAAGTTCATACGACTCTCTACGCGGAGGACGAACCTGAGGAGGCAGTCAGGTCCTCACGTCCGACCACGCTACCGCTTCCCTCTTCTCCTGGCGAGCAGGATCTCCGCCGCCGACATCGCCCTCGCCGACGGCGGAGGGGCACCGCCGTCGGCGCTCGCTGCGGGATGTGCCGGTGGCTGCCGAGCGGCGACCGGCAGGGGCGGTGGAGCCGCCGCCGGTCGCTCGACAGGTGCCGCGACCGGCGGCGGTCGCATCAAGGGTGCCGCCGTGTGCGGCCGTGCGTCGCCGGTCGCGGCACCCGCACGCTCCGCTCGCGCCTCCCGGCGCGAGGTGAGCAGCACCTGCGTCGTCGCGTCTGTGTCCGCCATTGGTGCCGCCGCCCGCCGTCGCGCGTGCCGCTCGGCCCGTGCCGCCCGGGTTGCTCGCCATCGCGCTGGCAGGGCTGTGAGTGCCTCCGGCATCGCTAGCCTTCGTGCCGCCACCGCGAGCAAGAGCAGCAGGGCCGCCCAGATGATGAGCGTCTCCGTGATGCTCCGATAGGCGAACCGCAGCACGTCGCGGTCGCGGAACACGCCGGCGAGCGTGTCGCGCACCTTGCCGCCCGTGAGCTCGGCCAGGCGCCGCAGCAGCGCGCGGTCGGTGCCGGTTGGGCGGAGCTCCTCGCCGATCGTCAGCACCGCACCGGTGGTGCCGACCGCGGCCTGCGTCGCCTCGTCCACGGCCGCGACCACGAACGCGCCCGGTCGTGACAGGGGCACGCGCGCCGCGTACACCCCGGCACCGACGGGTTCCAGGGGGGTGTCGGTGCGGAAGCCGTCGGGGCCGCCGACGCGGGCGACCAGGCGGCGGAAGCTCTCGGCGCGGCCGTCGTCGTCCACGACCGTGGCCCGCACGTGGAGCTCGCCGGCGGCGGCGTCGGCCTCGAGGCGCACGCGCGGATCGTCGGCCTGGCGGGAGAGATCGCGGCCGAGCTGGCCGAAGAGCTTCGAGGCGCCGGTCCAGCTCGTCCAGGCCTCGCCCCAGCGATCACGAAAGTCGCTCGTGAAGGTGCCGGCGCGGCCGATGCCGATCGACCAGGTGGCGAGGGTTGGATCGTTCTCCGGGCCGCGGAGGAGGACCTGGGCGCGGGGCTTCGGGATGGTGACGACGTAGCCGGTCAGCGGCGGGCCGGAGGCGAAGTCGATGCCGCGGGTGGGGGCGGCGGGGGTGCCGAGTACGGGGCGGAAGGCGACCTCGTTGATCGCGCTTCGGGCGGCGAGGACGGTTTCTTGGGCGAAGACGGCGGGGAGGCGCGAGGCGTCCTCGATGAGGTAGAACCGCCCATCGCCGAGGCGGCTCAGTCGCTCGAGATCGGGGACGTCGGGGCCGCTGCCGAGGGCGACCACGCTGGTCGAGATCCCCTGCGCCTTGGCGCGGGAGACCAGGGTGGGCGACAGGGTCCGCTCTTCGGCGTCGGAGCCGTCAGCGAAGAGTAGCACATGCTTGAGGTTCACGTGCTCGCGCGCGAGCGCGGCGTACGCGGTCTTGAGCGAGAGATCGACGTAGATGCCGCCGCCTCCGGGGCCGACCGCGCGGATGCGCTTGGCGATCTCCTTGGGGTCGGTGACCGCGGCCAGCGGCACGGTCCAGGTCACGGCCTCGTCGACGTGCATCACACCGACGCGATCGCCGGCGCCGAGGAGCTCGGCGGAGCGCGCGGCGGCCTCGTTGGCCAAATCGAGCTTCGTGTGGCTCGACGTGGCCCGCATCGCCATCGAGCCCGAGTAGTCGATGATGATGACCTCGGCGAGGCTCGCCCGCCGCCGGTCCTGCTTGAGGTCGAAGGAGACCGGGCTCACCTCTTCTACTGGGGTCTTGGCGTAGCCGCCCGGCCCCAGGGCGCGGTCACCGCCCATGAGCAGGAGGCCTCCGCCGAGGTCGCGAGTGTAGGTCGCGAGCGCGTCGAGCTGGGACGGCGTAAGGTCGCTCGCCCGGATCTCGCCCAGGACCACGACGTCGTATGCGGAGAGCTCGGCGACGTCGGCGGGCACCCCGCCCGGCCCCACCGTGCGGACGCGGAAGGCCGCTTCCTCGAGCGCGCGGGCGAGCGGAGCGGCCAGGGCCGGGTCGTGCTCCATGACCAGCGCCGTCCCCGGACCGAGCACGCGCAGGAACGCGGAGCCGGCGTTGTCCTCCGGGGCCTGGTCGCGCTCCTGGTCGCGGGCGGTGATCGCGACGTCGTAGCGATGCAGGCCGGGCCCGGGCGCGATCTCGCGCAGGGTGATGACGTCCTCGCCGCGGGCGATCGTGGCGGTGCCCTTGCGGATGACCTCCCCATCCCGGGAGAGCCGGACCTCGATCTCGGCCTCCGCGGTCGCTTCGGTGACCACCCGCAGGTGCATGGCCTCGCCCTCGTGCGCCCGGGCCGGGATGCCGAGATCCACGAGCCGTACGTCGGGTACGCGGGCCTGGTCCAGCGCCACGACATCGATGGGCACTCCTGCGGCGACGGCGGCGGCCGCGCCATCGAGGGGATTGCCGCGGGTGTTCACCCCGTCGCTGATGACGACGACGCGGCTCGCCGAGTCCGATGGCAGCTCCGCGAGGGCCCGCCGGATAGCGTTGCCGAGGTCAGTGCCGTCACGGCCGAGCTCCGCCCGCTGGGGCGCTGGCAGCTGGGTTCGCGGGCGGAGGGGCTCCTCGACGGCAGCCTCGGCCGCGAACGCGACCGTGGCGAGGCGGTCTTCATCGCGCATCCCGAGCTCGGCGATCTGGAGCTCGGCCCGGAGGCGAGCCTCGGCGTCCGGTACCAGATCGACGCTCCGGCTGCGGTCGATGACCAGGATTACGGCGAGCCGATCGATGGGTCGACCGAGCTCTACCCCGGCTGCCCCGAGCGCCGCGGCGAGCGCGGCGCCGAGGAGGAACCCCTCGGTGAGTCGGCGGCGGCCAGGGCTCTGGCGCTCGGAGAGGGCGAGCAGGCGATGCGCCACGAACGCGACCGCGAGGGCACCGGGCAGGGTGAGCAGGGGGCGCTCGACGCGCACCCACCGCTCCGGGAGGAGCCCGAGCCCGGTCACCACGGAGTGTGCTGTCGGCAGCAGGCCGATCAGCGCCCCGGACATCAGGACGAGGCGCCGCCGGAGACGGACCACGCTCGCGATGGCGAGGGCGCCGCAAGTGGCGATCTCCCCCAGGGCGAAGAGCCAGGCGAGGGTGGCGGTCGGGATCACGGGTGCGCCCCTCCGGGCCGTGCCCGCTCCGGGATGCGCGGAACCGCGGCGGCGCTCAGGGGTCGCGGCTTCGGACGTCGAGTGAGCCACCACGCGTCGAGGACGACGAACCCGAGGGCGACCAGCGCGCAGAGCCAACCCCATTCGGTGAACACCGGCACCGCGGATGCTGGTCCCACCATCACTGCTCCGCCGGCAGCCCCAAGCTCGCGGGTCGTGATGTCACTCTCCTCGACGCTCGCCATGCTCGCGGGGATGAGGAGGCTCCCCGGGCGCCGGCCCTGGTAGCTCGCGAAGTAGAAGCCCGCGCGCCGGAGCTCGGCGACCACGGCTACCCCCTCGCGTGCTCGCACCTCGGTCTTGGCGCCGTCGGGTCCCTCGATCGTGACCAGGTCCACGTCGGTTGGGACCCGGAGCTGGAGGGTGGAGCCGGTACGGAGTTGCGACTCGAGCCCCGCTTCCTGGTGTGCCCGGGCGGCCTCCACCAGGTTGCGGACGAAGAGGACGAACGAGGCCTTGAGCGGCCAGTTGCTGTCCCCGACATCGAACCCCACCAGGGTGCCGGTGCGCCCTGGGCTCGAGACGTCCGCCGCCAGGACGCTGTCCTGGGCTCGGATGAGGGCGTCCCGTGGGGATTCGACCCCGAGTGGCTTCGCCCGTGCCACGTTCACGCCTTGCAGGGTGAGGAACCGCAGCCGGGGGTCCGTCTCTGACCAGGAGGTGATGGTGGGGGTGTCCCTCGGTTCGGCGACGGTCACCGTGCGGCAGGGGCCCGGCGGTGGATCGAGAATGACGAAATCCGCTCCTGGGATCCGCTCCGGGCAGACACCGTCCACCAGCACCAGCGCATTGGTCGGGACGTCTGCGGTCGCGAGGCCCTCGACGGTGCTGGTGAGGACCTCGACATCCGGGTCGGCGGAGAGGGCCCGCACGAACCATGGGTTCGCCGTCTTTGGGGCGACGACCGCGGTGAGAGTCCGGCTCGGGGGCACGCGAGCGAAGGCTCGGTCGTCCACGGCCATCGCGTCACCGGGCGACACCTCGAACACCAGCCCCATCCCCGCGTCGCTCGGAGCGGGCTCGAAGGTCAGGATCACGGGTACGCGCTCCCCCGGAGCGAGCGACAGGCGCCGGGAGGCGAGGGGCTGGTCCACGTTGCGGGGTCGGAGTGTCACGAAGACCTCGCGCGGGGTGGGGCCCTGGTGAGAAACCTGGACGAAGCCTTGGACCTCGGCGCGGCCGGTGACAGGATCCCGTCCGCTCCGGACGTCGACCCGGACGATGGCCGTGTTGGGGGTTGCTTCGCCAACGGTGAGCACGTCGGTCGGGAGGCTCAACGCGCCGAGCGCCTCGGGATCGATGACGGCCCCGTCCGTCACCACCACGATGCGGCGGTTGCCGGGCAAGGCGCGGAGGCGGTCCGTGGCGAGGGCCACCGCTGGGCCAAGCTTCGCGGGTGCGTCATGAGCGTCGATCCGATCGACCGCCGTGTGGAGGCGGCGCCGATCTCGATCGAGGGGCGTCACCACCGATGGCTGGGGGCCGGCCTCCACGATGAGGGCGTCGGCGCCGGGCCCCAGGGCATCGACGAGACGGTGGGCGATGGTGCGCGCCTCGGCGATTCGGGTCTTGCCGGCGACGATCGCGGCCGTCATCGAAGCGCTCCCGTCGATGACGATGGCCAGGTGATCGCCGTCCACGGCCCCGCCGCGGGTCGCTGGGCGCCCGGCCGCGAGTGCCAGCGCTACCAGGGCGAGCAGCTGCAGGAGCAGGGGGATCTCCGGGATCAGCCGTCGGAAGGGGGAGCGTGCTCTGAGGTCACGGGCGGCGGCTGCCCACAACCAGGTGGACGCCACTCGGAAACGCTGCCGTCTGATCTTCAGGATGTAGAGCATCACGAGCGGCAGGACGAGGCCGAGGAGGGCGAGGCCGGCGGCGCTGCGGAGCTCGAACGGCATGGGGGCGGTCAGCATAGCACCGGTCGCCGTCGCCCCTGGTGTCGTGCCCGGTGCCGAGGCTCAGGCGACGGGTCCACGGTCGGCGTCTCACCATGACCTGGCCAGCCTTTCGCCCCCGATAGGAGCGGACCGCGTCGAGACCACTGAGGAAGATCGTCGAGACGATGGCGCGTGGGATGGGACGATGAAGGCTACGACGGCGGGCTCGACGACCTCCTCACGATCTCACGATCGTGGTCGAAAGATCTGTTGACTTGAATGGCGACTTCCTGAGAATGGAAAACGGGCAAACCAAGTGGGTGGGGCGCGACACCCGCCTCGCCACCTCACGAGGGGAAGAGACGCATGGCTGCAAGGAAGACCACCAAGAAGACCGTGAAGAAGGCCGCCAAGAAGGCGACGAAGAAGACCACCAAGAAGGCGGCGAAGAAGACCATCAAGAAGGTGGCGAAGAAGGTGGCGAAGAAGGTGGCGAAGAAGACCACCAAGAAGGTGGCGAAGAAGGCCACCAAGAAGGTGGCGAAGAAGGCCACCAAGAAGGTGGCGAAGAAGACCGCCAGGAAGGCATCCGCTGCGCCCGCTCCCGAAGCGGGAGAGTGCTGAGGCGGGGTCTCCCCACCGAGTCTTCGATCCGATGGGGCGCCGGCCGGCCACCGGCGCCATCGGGAGGACTCGGTCGGTTGTCCCCTCGACCCGATGGGGCACCGTCTGCCGAATGCGGATGGCGCCTTCAGGAGGGAGTCAATCGATGCTCCGGGCAACCACACGGCGGACCGCTCCTTCGAGGGGTTCGCCGGTCACGGTCCGGACGTAGCTGGCGCCGTGTTTTCGCGCCCAGGAGCGCAGCTCCTCCACGAGTCCGGCGAGTCTCAGCGTGTAGGCCTCGATGGCGGCTGGGTCGATGGTGACGTCCACGGTGGCGCCCGTTTCAGCGTCTTCGAGCGCGTAGTCGCCCTCCAGCGGCGGCTCGAGTTCCGTGCGGTCCAGGACCTGAACGAGGATCACATCGTGTCCGGCGGAGCGGGCTTGCGTCAGGCTCGTCATCACCGGTCCGGAGTCGAGGAAATCGCTCAGGACCAAGAGCATCCCCGGACGTGGGGACCGATTCGTGACGTCCATGATGGACCGGCCGAGGTCGCCTCCACCGCCGGCTCGGAGCGTGGCAAGCTCCCTGAGGAGGGTCGGGAGGGCGCCGCGACCCCGGCGTGGCGTTCCGAACCGCTCGATGGCACGGCCGGCGGTGGTCGTCGTCCGGGCGACGAGGAGCTCGGCGCGCTGGGATCCTGCCAGGGCCATGTACCCGAGCGCCGCCGCCAGGCGCGAGGCGACGTATAGCTTGGGTGGGTCACCGAAGCCGAGGGAGGCGGACGCGTCGAGCAGGAGTCGGAGGACGACATCCTCCTCCGAGCGGAACAGCTTCACCACGGGTTCGCCGGTGCGGGCGAAGGCCAGCCAATCGACGCGACGGAGGTCGTCGCCCGGTACGTATCCGCGGTGCTCCTGGAACTCCGCGGTGCCCCCCCGGCGCCGAGCCACGTGTTCTCCTGCACCTCCGGACCGCGCCCGCACGGCGAGCCGCCGGCGCAGCGCCTCGAGCTCGCGAACGAACGCAGGGTCGAGCAGCGGCGGAAGCGCGGGGTCGCTCGCCACGGTCACCCGCCACGGTGGTGAGTCCGAATGGGGCAAGAAGGCATGCTACCCAGTGGCTCCGTTGAGCACGCGCGTACCCGGCACCGACGGGGGCGGCGTCTCCGCTCCGATCCCCTGCTCCTCCGCCGCCAGCATCGCTTCCATCCGGGCGAGCGCGGCCCGATGCTCACGGACTACCCGTCGAGCGCGAAGGGAGGCCGCGCCAAAGAGGCCGAGGCCGAGGACACCCCAGCCGACCGCGCAGACCGCAGCGAGCATCACGAGCTCGGGGCGGCGCCCCACGCGGTCGAAGAGCACGAAGGGGACGAAGGTCGGCGATAGGGCTGCGAATGCGTCGGACGCATCATCGTGGGTCAAGACCCCGGCGATGGCCATCACCACCCAGGGTCCGATGGCGGCCAGGATGAGCGCGCCCAGGAGTAGGAGTCGGGGCACCGTGGCGGCCTTGGCCCGTGAGCGAGTGTAGGCCATGAAGCCGACACAGAAGGCCGTGAACCCCGTCAGGTAGAGACCCCAGCTGTCCACTCTGGCCAGCGCGTTGGTCAGCGATCCGCCCGGCGGTTCCGCGAACACCAGCCAGCCATGGGCAGCGACGGTCTGCGCCGTCAGCACCGTCGTGCCCAGGGCCAGGATCAAGGTCGCTGCTCGCATCACGCCGGGGCCGAGGAACCGCCTGATGGCGCTGGCGCGGATGCGCTCCCAGTGGACGAGGACGCGACGTGAGGGTCCGAGGGGCTCCCCGGCGGCCACGAAGGTGACGAAGATCAGCGTGAGGCCGGTCATCGTCAGTCCCAAGGCCCCGGCGGTCCAGGCCTTGGTGGACCAGGCGACCATGGGGACGGTGGCCACGCCGGCGACGAGCGGGATCGAAACCAGCATCCATTGCCGAAGCGCCGAGGAGTTGTCGTCGCTCGGACTACCGAGGTTCGCGGTCGTCACGGCATAGAAGAACCACGCTGGTAGGATGGTCGCACCGAGCGGGATCGCGACGAGGTAGAGGAAGTACTCGAAGCCGAACTCGGCGCGGGCGAACGCCGTTGGCATCCACACCGGAGGCCCTTCCGGGACGCTCGGCCACTGATCGTGGGCCACGGCGGAGAGCACCGGGCCGAGGATCACGTAGCCGAGGATCGACAGGGGAAAGGCCACCAGCAGGGTCACCACGACGGCGACGACCGGGCTCTGGAACGTGGAGCTGATGCTGAGCCCGAAGGCCACGCTGAGGGCGGCGAAGAGCGCGAGGAGGGCGAAGGCCGAGAGGACCTCGATCGCCGTGACCCCACCGAAGACGAACGAAAGCCCGCCCACGGGGACGAGCATCACGACGTAGAGCCCGATGTAGGTGAAGGCAGCCAGGAACTTGCCGCGCGCGATGGCGCCGGAGCCCACGCTCGTGAGCAGCAGCGCCTCCCAGGTACGCCCTGCCCGCTCGCTCGCGATCGTGCTCGCCGCCACTGCCGGGGCGACCAGCGTGACCACGAAGAAGGCGACCGAGAAGAACGTGTGGAAGAGGACGACCCCGACCGTCGCGGGTTCCGTCGACAGGCTGACCGTGCCCCCGATGGTTGCCATCAAGAGCGTCATCGTCGCCGTGAGCACGGCGAGGATCACCGGCGTCCGGGTGAGACGCGCGGACTGGCGCAGCTCACGCATCCACACCGGGTTCGGGTCGTGCGAGAACCGGGAGAGGTTCAGCCGGGCGCGGTCGATGCGCCGCGACGACGGCGGAGCCGGTGGGATCGTCGGGCTGCCGGTCTGGGCGCTCACTGGAGTTCTCCTCGGGTGATTTCGAGGAAGATCCGCTCGAGCTCGTTGCGTTCGGGCTCGACCGCGACCACCCCGACGCCGTGCGCTACGAGGTGCCGGACCACCTCGGCGACGAAGCGGTCATCCCCCACGTACTCGAGGGAGAGATGGCCGTTCGGCGCCGCCTCGACCGACAGCACGCCCCCGCCGCCGGCCAGCAGCGGCACCACGGGTTCGGAGGTCCCCAGGACCCGGAGCTTGAGGCGCTTGCGGGTCGCGGCCGGGATCGATGCGCCCCCGGTGGTGGTCGTGGGGGCGGTGAACCCACCCCCGCCGAACACCAGGGGAGGCGCCTGCCCATCGGGCACCGGAAACGGCGCGGTCGGCAGGGGCGCGGGCGCTGGCTCGAGCCTCGAGTCCGCGGGCGTGTCCGGCGTGGTCTGGCCGAGCGCCGCCATCGGCGGTGGAACGGCTTCGGTGACGGCGGCGCGCGTTCGGGCGTCGAGCTCGGCGGCGATCTCGCGGATGGGCCCGGCCACGAGCAGACGGCCGCGCTCCAGGATCCCCACGGAGGTGCAGACGTCGCTGAGCTCGGTGAGGATGTGGCTCGAGAGGAAGATGGTCTTTCCGAGTTCCCGGAGCTCGAGCAAGAGGTCGCGCATCTCGATCCGAGCGCGGGGATCGAGGTCGCTCGCGGGCTCGTCGAGGATGAGGACCTTCGGGTCGTGGAGCAGGATCCGCGCGAGCTGCAGGCGCTGCTTCATCCCCTTGCTCAGCGCCGGGACCAGACGGTCCTGGAGGTTCGTGAGCTCGGTGAGCTCGATCACGGCGTCGACCACCCCGATGTTCTGCACGGTGAAGGCGTCGGCGAAGAACTCGAGGTACTCCCGGACGGTGAGGCCCTCGTAGACCCCGGCGTGGTCCGGCATATAGCCGATGACCCGGCGGACCTTGTCGGGATCGATCGCGACGTCGTGCCGGTCCACTTCGACTCGCCCGGCCAGCGGCTCCAGCAACGTCGCCATGATGCGGATGGTGGTCGTCTTCCCCGCGCCATTGGGCCCGATGAAGCCGAAGATCTCGCCGGGACCGACGTCGAAGCTTACGTCGCGCAGGACCTCGCGGGCGCCGTAGAAATGCCACAGGTGCCGGACCCGGATGGTTGGCGCCGAGAGGGCGGGCAATCCACCGCCCCGGGGGTCGGTCACGGTACACCTCCGATCCCCACCACCCGAATCATCAGCCGGTCCTGCAGGACCGCCAGTCCAGAGTCGCTCGTGACCCCGGCACCGCCGGCGATCTGACCGATCAGCACCGGCGTATCGGCGGGCCACCAGTCCGCCTCTTGGAGGGAGTAGGACGCGAACGCGTTCCAGACCGCGCTGGTCCCCGGCTCGTCGGCGTCGAGCTTGTCGGCGAAGGACCTCGGTTCGAGTCCCATGCCGACGGCGTTCGGCGAGCCCACCGAGCCCACCGGTTCGCCGCTCGCCGCCGCGACCGTCGCGCCGTCCGTGACGCGCGCGAAGTGGTAGGTGTCCCCGTTACGAACCCGTACGAGCACGCCCACGAGGTCACGACCGAGGCGGTTCTTCACCACCACCTTGCCCCCCACCTCGGCGATGGTCACCCCGCCCTTCAGGTCGACGAACCCGTCCTCGCGCACCAGCACGGTCTGCCAAGGCTTGGCACGAAACTCCTCCAGGCGGGGGCCATCGCGGTCGATCACCAGGACGCGCTCCGAGTCCCGGCCCGGGTCGGCGACCTCGAGCACGTTCCCATCGGCGCGAGCGCGCACCACGAGCTCACGGGCCGACGGTGCATAGAAGCCGCGGAACCGCACCACGGCCGCGCGCGCCATCCCGGCGCCGGCCTCGATGAGCGCCACGTGGCGGACCTGTCCGTGCATCCCCTTCGCGAGGGCGCCCAGGCCGACGATCACGGCGAGGGTGACGAGTGAAAGAACCGGCAACAGGACGAGCGCACGGAGGGGGCGGCCCGCTCGCGCTGCGAGGTAGAAGTTCAGCGGGCCTGCCAGCATGGCATAGGCCAAGAGGAGGATCGTCGCGACCACGATCGCCCAGCGGGTCCGCTGGTTGGGATCCACCACGCGACGGATCTCCGCCGGGCCCGGGTATTCGGAGTCGCTCGCCGCATGGGGGAACACGACGTGGATGTTGCGGTTCCACGCGTGTCGCGCCAGCTCGACGAGCGAACGGTGGACCCAGGGGTCGCTCACGCCGGGCTCGCGCATCGGGTCGTAAGCGAGCAGGTGCACCTCGCCGAGGCCGTAGCTCGCGGAGCTTCCCCAGGGGCTTGGCCGGAGGTTGCCGCCGCGGTAGCCCACCAAGCTCTCGGCCAAGCTCGCGCTCGGGCCGAGCGTGCGTTCGACCAACTGTTCTTCCTGCTCTCCTTCGGGCACCACCTCGAAGATCCGGGACCGCCGCAGGCCGTGGGGGGCGGGGCCGCGCATGGGCTCCCCGCCGAGGAGGTGCCAGAGCAGCGGGGATTGGTGGTCTTCGGGCCGGTCGAGCGCGACGGCGAGACAACCACCGGCGAGGACCCAATCGGCGAGCGCCTGGTGGGCTCGGGCAGAGAGTCGGGCCAGGGTGGTGCTCGTCACGAGGACCACCGTGGAGCCCGCGTAGCCCGCCGCCAGCTCGGGCACCACCAGCTCGCCCGACGCAGGGTTTACTCCGGGCGAGGTCACCCCGAGCGGGGCGAAGACCGTTGGGGAGCCCCAGCGGCCGCTCACGTGCAGCCGGACCCCGCGCAGCCACGCTGCGAGTCGGTTGGGCGCCTCGAGCACGGCCAGAGCCGGGAAAGCCTCGCGCTGGGCGGCGATCTCGAAGGTCGCCAGCTCATGCCCGGTCTTGGTGCGGGCGACCACGCGGGCATTCACACCGTGCCCGGAGAAGCCATGGGTTGGCAGGTTGAGGGAGACCACGGCGCCGGGTGCGAGGGAGAAGGGGGCCCGGGTCACCGTCCTGACGTCGGAGGCGTACGGAGCATCCGCGACGAGCTCGATCACCCCCTCGAGCGGCTCGGCGACGAGGCTCTTCAGGCGGACCGTGACCTCGAACCAGGCGTTTCCGATCGGCGCGGAGCCGCCGAAGGTCGGGCTGGCCGAGAGCATGAGCGGCCTCGCCGGCGTGGCCGTAGCCGAGGGAGGAGCTCCCGGCTCGGCGAGCGCTCCCCGCGCGAGCGCGAGCAGCGCGATCACGGCGATCCACAGCGTGATGCGCGCCTTCCCGGTCACGTCCCTCGCAGGGCTTGTTCGACCGCTTCGGGCCGGGTGGGCGTTTGGTTGACCAGGGCCTCGGCGATCCGATCCGTAGTGACCCCATCCGCCTCGCCCTCGAAGCTCCGGATCAGGCGGTGGCGCAAGACGGGCAAGGCGACCGCCTGGATGTCCGCGAAGCCCACCTGGGCGCGCCCCGCGAGCAGGGCCAGCGCCTTGGATGCGAGCACCAGGGATTGCGCCCCGCGGACGCCCGCGCCGTAGCGCACCGCTCGCTTCACGAGCTCGGGAGCGGTGGGGTTGGTGGGATCACTGGCGCCGACCAGGCGGGCGGCGTAGCGAGCCACCGGCTCGGCCACCACGATCTCGCGGCACAGGGCGCAGAGCGCCAACACCGCCGGTTGTTCGAGCACCGGCGACGGTCTCGTCATGGCCTGTCCCGTGGTCCGGGCGACGATCGAGGTCAGCGTGTCTTCGTCCGGGGCGGGGACCAGCACCTTGAGCAGGAACCGGTCGAGCTGGGCCTCGGGGAGCGGATAGGTTCCCTCCATCTCGATGGGGTTCTCGGTGGCCAGGACGAAGAAGGGCTCCTCGAGCGGGTGTCTGGTCCCGGCGATGGTGACGGAGTGCTCCTGCATCGCCTCGAGCAGGGCGCTCTGCGTCTTCGGCGTGGCGCGGTTGATCTCGTCGGCGAGCACCACCTGGGCGAAGACCGGCCCCCGGTGGAGCTCGAAGCGACCCCCCGTGCGTCCAGCGGTATCGGTGACCAGGATGTTCGTGCCGATGATGTCGCTCGGCATCAGATCGGGCGTGAACTGGATGCGCGAGAAACGGAGGCTCAACGCATCGGCGAGGGTGCGAACGAGCAGTGTCTTGCCGAGACCGGGCGCGCCTTCGAGCAGGATATGGCCGCCCGCGATGAGCCCCCAGAGGACCTGGTCGACCACCGGCGTCTGGCCGACGATGACGGTTGCGATGGCCTGCCGCAGCGCATCGGCCGCCGCCTGCGCTGATTTCAGTCGTACCTCGAAGCTGTGCGGATCAGTCGTCATGGGGGGACCGGCGGCAGGGCCCGGCCGCCCGAGACTAGCACGCCTCCAGCCATGGCAAGTGGCTCCGTCTTCTCCTCGGGGGGGCTCCTTGGCTCAGCGGCAGGAACCGACGGTGGCCCTCACCAGGGTATCCCGGGGACCTCCCACTCGCAGACCGATGGGAAGCTCGTCGCGCAGTCGCGGTCGAGCCAGGCATTGTCCTCGGCGACCGAGATGGTCACGCAGCGTTCGGCGCTGCTGTCGAACACCACGCCGCTCGGCGGCTCGTACACGACGTCCCCCTCCCAGGCAACCCAGGTGAGCCCGGTGAGCGAGCTTGATACGTCGCGGGCACCGATCCAGAACTCGCCGAAAATGCTCCCGAGCTCGGCGACGAGCGTCTGTTCGGCGTCGCTGTGGATGACCGCGAGGTGCGCGCCCACTGACTGACAGCCGCGTTCGGCGTCGTCGAAGCTCGATCGCGTCTGGTTCGCGAAGTAGTAATGGACGCGCCCGTCCTCGTTCGCCAGGGGAGTGCCATACGCCACCGGTGGGTGGGTGGGATCGAGGCGGCAATCGAGGCAGCCGGGCACCGACTCCTCATCGGCTGGGTCGCAGTCCTCTCCGGGCGCGATGTAGCCATCGCCACAGGCAGGGTTCGGATCCGCGCCGCCGACTCCGGGACTCACTCCACCCGTGGATGCACCATCCCCACCCGTCCCGCCCGTGAGGCTGCTGCCGCCGCTCGGGCCGCCCCCAGTACCGAGGAGGCGTCCCGTTCCCGATGTCTCTAGTGCACACGCTCCCAGCGCGAGGCCCAAGGCCAGGCATGGGAGGAGGAGACGAACTTGCATGGGATTCCGAGATCCTATCCGGTCGTCGCCTCGCTGGCCATGCTCTCGCCTTGGCCTCCCCCTGCGCGATCGAATCGCATCCACTCTGGTGGTCCGACTACGTGCGGACTGGACTCAGGCCCGCCCACCAAGGACCACTCGGCGTCCGACCCCCGGTCGTGCCACGGGTCAGGGCTGGAAGTAGCGGCCGACCTGCTCTCGGTACTCTTGTGGGACCTCCGAACGCTCGACCGCGTCGACCTCCGCCGCTCCGATTTGGCCGAGCACCCCCGTTCCCTGCTGGTTCGCCGTCTCACCGGCGCGCGCTCGGCCGCGGCCCTCCGTGCTCTGGCGGAGCGGCCCGGTTGGGTCCAGGTGGGCGCGGGCCTTGGCCCGTAGCCTGTCGCCGGGGACCTCCTCGGTCGAGCCCTGGTGATCGCCCCTCCCCCGGTCGTGGTGGCTGCCCGGGCCACCTTGACCGGTGCCGTCCGAGTCGGACTCCTGTCCGTTGCCGTCGCTGCCCGGTTTCGGGCAGGCTGGGCCCGGGGCGCCCGGGCTGGGGATCGGGATCACGCCGAGCTCGCGCTCTGCCTCGGCTCCGCCACCTTCGGCGTCGTCGAGGCCTTGCTGCCGCTCGGCGTCCAAGGACGGGTCCCGATTCGCGAGGTCCTTCAGCTGTTGCCGGAGCGCATCGCGCTCCTCCGGGTTCGCGAGGCGCTTTGCGAGGTCCTCGAGCTCATCCCGGGTCATCGGATCGGCCATCCCCTCCTTGGAGAGCGAACGCCGCAGCTGCTCGGCGAGCCGCTTCCGCTCCTCGTCGCTCAGGCCCTGGAGGGCCTCGTCGAGCGCTTCGGCGAGGCGACGGGCGGCCTCGGGATCGCCGTTCTCGGAGAACTCCTCGAGGTCGCGGCGCGCCTCGTCGCTCAGGGCGTCGCCGAGCCCACGGGCGAGTTCGCGCAGCGCTTCTCCTCGCGCCTCGCGCTCCGCGAAGAGCCCTCGCTCCCGCGAGAGTGCATCGGCGAGCTGTTGCGCACCGCGGTCACGCGCCGCCTTCTCCGCCTCCTCCAGCGCTTGTTTGGCCGACTCGCGCGCCTCTTCTTCGGCCCGGTTGGCGAGCTTCTGCATCTCCTGATCGAAATCGGTGAGATCGCCGGCCCCCAGCGCGTCGGCGGCGCGCTTGAGGCGCTGGTCGGAGCCGAGCTTGCGTACGGCGGCGTCGAGTCCCGCGCGGTTCTTGCCGTCGCCGAGCGCGAGGCGCTCGTGGCTCACCGCGTCCCGCAGCTCCGCCAGGCGCGCCTGGGCTTCGCGCTTCGGGAGCCCGCGGGCGAGGTCGGCCTGCAGCTCGCGGGCGCGCCGTGCGATCTCGTCGAGGCGAGCCCGTTGCTCGGCATCGCGGGCGTCGAGCTTCTCGAGCCCGACGAGCTTCTCGAGTCCGGCGAGCGCTTCCGTCTTCACCAGCTCCGCGCCGGTAGGCGGTGGGGGAGCGGGGGGCAGTGGGGGGAGGGGCAGAAAGCAAAGTGCACCGACGAGGCCGGCGCCGAGGAGCGCGAGCGCGTGGACGCGGCGCCACAGCCGCATTCGGATCGCGCGCGGGGTCGCCCCCTCGAGCAGCTCGGCGGCGCGGTCGACGACCGCTGCCGCGACCTCGTCCTCGTCGGCCGGGGTCGGCCGGGGTCGGTGCAACAGCTCGACCGCGGTGCTGATCGCCTCGTCGCCGCCGAGTCGTGCATCCAGATAGAGCGCGACGTCGCCGTCGGACCAGCGGCGGCGGGCGGCCCACCCGAGCGCGAGGAGCAGCCCGATCGCACCGAGGGCGAAGGTCCAGGGACGGAGCTCGCCGAGCCGCAGGAAGAAGGCCACGGTTGCTCCGGTGGCCGCCACTAGCATCCCGGCGGTCAGGCCGGCGAGGGCAGCTCGGGAGGCGAGACGGAACCGAATGCGAAATGCCAGCCGCGCGAAGCGGCGGCGGAACGCGGCTGGGTCGCGTAGGTCGCCGGGCATGAGAGCGTCATTATACGCTGGAGTTGCCCGTCGGCGAGCCGCGGCGGGCCGGCGACGACCGAGCCGGGCGGATCCAGAGCGGATGCCCCGGCGAGCCGGCGGGCAGGACCCCGTGGGGGATTCGTGCTCGGCTCGCACGCGTGGCAAGCTCCGGGGTGGCGAGGAGGGGGCGGTGCGCCCCGCAGGATTCGCCGCGATCGACGGGGAGCTGACGGGCGGGTGGGCAGAACCCGAACGCACGCCATGGCTCGACCTTCGGAGGGACGTTGCCATCGAGGTCGATGTGGAAAGCTTCGGGGAGGATCTCGGGACGGGCACCGACCAGCTCGGAGTAACCCCGGTGCTGCTCGGGGATCTCCACCGTACTGCCGTGGCAGACCTCATGCCCCGTGAACGCGAGCTCGGGCAGTAGGTCGGGGCAGCACGCGAGCTTCGCGCGGTGCCGGTACTCCAGGAGCGGATACCCGGCGAGCAGCGTCTGCCCCGCCACGGTAGCGGTCACGCCGGCCCGAGGAGGGTCCCGATTGACCGTTACCTCGGCACTGGAAGGCGACTATGGTTCCTCGAAGGCGCTCATGACCGAGAAGCTCGATCCCCAGAACCTCCCCGACGAAGCCCAAGAACGTGCCCGAGTGGCCGCGGAGCTGAAGCACGACGCGCTCGCCGCCAAGGCGCGGGGAGAGCTGTTGACCGCGATGCTGCACGCATCCGACGCCCTGATGCTGTTCCCCAACGAGCGAGAGTACCTCGATCTAGTCGACGATATCGTGCTCGCGACCAACGACCCGGTTGCGTTGGTCCCGGTGGCAACTGGTGCGGTGCACGTCGCCACGGGCGCGGTCCGCGCGCGAATCCTGATGATGCAGAAGGATATCCGCGGCGCGGTCGAGATCATCGGACAGATCGTCGACATCGCGCCCGACCTCGCGTACCTCGACTGGGTCCGCCGCTGGCTGCAGCCACACGTGATCCAGGCGCTCGGCTGGGATTTCCTGGCCGAGCACGCCGTGAAACCCGGCCTGCGCATCGCGCTCGACATCGCGCCGCCCATCGACCGCGACGACCCAAGGCGTCCGAACGTCGAGAGCGCCGCCGAGATCCTGCGAGCGATGCGCGGGGCCTTCCCTGGGGAGGCGATGCTCTATTGGGGCGAGGCGCTGGTTCGGCGCCGGCTCGGTGACCCCGCGGCGACCGTGGCCGTCGCCGGCGAGGGCGTCCAGAGATTCCCCCACGACGAGCGCATCGTGCTTGCGATGGCCAACGCGCTTCGCGATGCGCTTCGGCCGGACGAAGCGCTAGAGTACTATCGTCTCGCGCTCCAGCTCGATCCACAGGACAACGCCCCGCTCCACGATGCAGGCTGGGCCTTTGTCGAAGCGGGGCGACCCGCCGAGGCGCTGAACCTCTTCCAGGAGCTGCTCAGCCGCCAGCCCGACTACCCCGAGGGCAAGCTCTCCTATCATTACGCCCGGTTCAAGGCGCACGGCGCCCCAGACGACAGGGCAGCGCTGATCCGGCTGCGCGAGCGCAATTGGCATAGCAGTCGCACGCGGGACCTCGTCAACGAGATCGATCCGCCGGAGGTGTATTTCAACTTCCTCCCTGGGCCGGGTGACGCCACCGCGGCCGCCACGCGGCACCTGAGCCGCGAGCTCGCGCCGGTCTTCGCCTGTTGCGGACGTGGTGCCAACGTCGGTTACACGCTGGTGAGCGAGTTCCTCGAGTCACCGAGCGTCGCCGTCGCCTTCGACCTCGCGGTGCGGTCGGCGGGCGGCGCCGGTGCCGAGCTCACCTTGGAGGTCTCTCGGATCCAGGAGCCCGACCCACGAGGCGACAAGGCGCCGCTCGCCCTGCGGGTCTGGACCCATGAAGGGACGAACGCGAAGAGGGTCTATCCCGCCGCCTATCCGCAGGCACAGCAAGCGATTGCTGCGCTCGCCGACGAGGTCTTCCGGGTGGATGTGTGGGATCCGTTCGCCGCCCGAATTGCGCGAGAGCTCGGCAATGACTGGATGCACGCCCTCGTGGGCGTATTGACCGACCCGCCCGCTCCGCCCGCGCATGGGGAGTACGATCCGTTCATCTGGACCTACCGTTGCCAGGTGGCGGTCGCGCTCGTGCTCTCCCACCTCGGACCCTGGGAATCCGGGCCCGCCCGCCCCGCGCTGTATTCGCTGGTTTACGGCCCGTCCGACTGGATCACCTCGGCGGGGCTCATCGCCCTTGGCTGGCGCGCGCGCCAGAACCCCGGACTACGCCCTGAGGTCGAGGCCGTCTTCCATTGGATGCGCGGCCAGCTGCCGAGGGAGGGATTCACCGCCTGGGAAGCGCCGCTCGCGCACGTGTGGCTCGGCCTCGTTGGCCCCGCCGAGCCGGTTCGCCGCGAGCTCGAAGCGTGGATAGAAGCATACGATGCGGCGCTGCCACGGAAGAACCGAGTCCGCCGCCCCGAGCGCCGCTATGGCGGACTCACGCTCGCGCAGTACGCCGAATTCGCCTGGGAGCGCGACCGGATCATGGGCAATGTCGCCCACCAGGGGGTTGCGGCTGCCGCCAAGGCCTTTGTCGGCGGGGGAACGCCCTCCGAGCTCGTCGCGCTCTGCCAGCGTTTCGGCGTTCCCCTCCGCGGCGAGGGGGGTGCGGTGGCGCCGTACGTCATGGAGTGGCAGGAGGCCATCAACGCCAACCCCGAGCTTCAGAAGGAGTTTGCCGAGCTGATGCGGAACATTCAGTTCGAGAAGCAGGGCGTCAGCGTCCAGGAAGCTGCGGCGCTCGACCAGATCCTGGACGGCAACATGGACATGCATCTCAGGATGGCGCAGGCCCAGCAGGCGCAGCGCGCGGTCGCAGAAGGGAACGCCGGTGAGCCCGATCCCGTGGTCTTCCCCGGGCAACCCGTCGCCAGGTTGAGCGACTACGTCGCCATCCTCAAGGGAATGCAGGCCGGCAATATGAATATCCTCGGGAAATATGGGCTCGACTTCATGAGCTACACCTCCGTGGCGACTGCCTGGGGCGCCAAGATGGCTGCCGACCCGGTGCTCACGGAGAAATTCAGTCGGATGATGGCGAGCTGAATCGGCGTCGGGGAAGCACGTTTGGGGCGGCTTCGTCGCGGCGGAGGCGACCGTCCCCGCCGACTCCTCGGACGGGAGGAGCGGTCAGGATCGGGTGGCGTCCCAGACTGGGTGGGGCCCTGCCGAGCCCCCGCTCGAGCGCCGAGTGGACGCGGCTTCGGGTTGGGTCTAGCGTACCTAGGGTCGTTTGGTCGAGCGAGGCGCCAGGGTGGCGTTCGGGACGGTTGGGTGCCGATCGGAGCGTGTCCCGTGAGTGAAGACAATTCGGTGCAGTCGTGGTCCGCACCGCCCCGTCGTTCGGTGCGCGTGGAGAACGCTGGCGAGATCTCGGCGATGCACGTGTTGCTCGTCGAGGACAGTGTCATTTTCGCGGAGGCAGTGCGCTTGCTCTTGATGGGAGCCGCTCCCATCGAGGTGGATCTCTGCCACGTCGAGCGGCTCGCCGACGTGTCCCCGGACATGGAGCCGAAGCCCGACGTGGTGCTGCTCGATCTGGCACTCCCGGATGCCCAGGGGCTCGACACCATTCGAGGGATGCAGGTACGACTACCGGGGACGCCCATCGTGGTGCTGACCGCCGATTCGAACGAGCAGCTCGCGTTGGACGTCGTCAGGGGTGGTGCGCAGGACTACCTCGTGAAGGGGCGGTTCAACGTCGACACCCTCGTTCGAACGATGCGCTACGCGATCGAGCGAGTGCAGGGTGAGCAGCTGAAGAGGCAGCTGCTCCAGGCGGATCGCCTCGCGGCCATTGGGCGCCTCGCGGCGGGCGTGGCGCACGAGATCAGCAACCCTGCCACCTTCGTCCAGGCCAGTGCGACCCTCGTTCGCGAGCAATTCATGCGCCTCGAGGCCGCCCTGGCGAGGCTCGATCGCGTGCGGGACCGGGACGGAGAGGGCGCGGCGGACCTGACCAAGATCCTCGAGGAAGCGAGGGGTGCCACCGAGGAGCTTCGCCGCCTCACCGACCAGAATGCAGCAGGGGTCGAGCGGATCTGCGCGGTCGTGCAGGACCTCAGGGGCTACTCCCGACTGGAGCCGGGCAAGGTCGTCCTGGTACACCCAAATGATGTCATCAGCGACGTCTGCAACCTCGTTTCGAGCGTGGTCCGCCACAAGGCCCGGCTGGTGAAGGACCTGAAGGCGGTGCCGCCGGTGGCGCTCCCGCGCGGGCGCCTCGATCAGATCCTCACCAACCTCCTGGTCAACGCCGCGCAGGCGATCCCCGATGCACCGCCACAGGAGAATACGATCACCGTCTCGACCCGCTGCGAGCGGATCGACGTGGTCATCACGGTCGAAGACACCGGGGTCGGCATGACGCCCGAGCAACAGAAGAAGGTCTTCGAGCCGTTCTTCACCACCAAGGCCCGGGGGGTGGGTACCGGTCTGGGGTTGTCGATCTGCCGCGAGATCGCGCGAGCGCACCAGGGTGAAGTGACCTGTGCGAGTGAGCTCAGCTGTGGAACCCGGTTCGAGGTGCGGTTCCCGGTGGTGTCCGAGCATGAGGTGCGCGTGCCGACCCCGGCTCCCCCGCCGGCGGAGCAACCGGTGGGACGAGTTCGCGTCCTGATCGTCGACGACGAGCCGAACATCAGGCAGGTCTACGCGGTCCTCCTCAGCGACGAGTTCGACGTGGAGACGGCGAAGAACGGCACGGACGCCCTGTCCATCATCCAAAAGGGCCCGCGTTTCGACGTCATCGTCTCCGACCTGATGATGCCGGACATGGATGCGGCGGAGCTGATGGGCGCGCTGCTCGCCGTCGAGCCCACCATGATGGAGCGATTCATCCTCTATACGGGCGGTGCCGTGAGCGACCGCGCACGCCGGTTGGTGGACACGGGAGAGGTGCCAGTCCTCTACAAGCCATTGCTCATCGACGAGCTGAAGCGAGCCATCCGAGCTCGCCTGTCCGATCGCTGACAGGGTCATGGTCCGCGATCGACCCCGCTCGTGCCAAGCTCGCGGGTGGCCGCTGGGGGCCTGTCGCGCAAGGTGGGTATGGCGCGAGGATTCGGTCGGTTCGCCGTGTGGCTCGTGATCGGCAGCACCATCGCGGGTGGCTGCTCCAAGGACAGGGATGCCGGCAGCGGCGGCTGCCCCGGTGCCGAAGTCCACTGTGGAGACGAGTGCGTAGACACCAGGACGGATACTGTGCACTGCGGACGCTGCGATCACCCCTGCGCCACCGACCAGGCGTGTGAGGCGGGCACCTGCGTGGACTAGGGAGGAGGCGGCGTATCGAGCGGTGGCGCGGGGACCGGTGGGGGGGCCAGGAGCCCAGGCGGCGCCAGTCAGGCGGGGCGACCGGCGGCGAGGCGAGCGGTGGCGGCGCCACCGGCGGCGGGGGCTGGGGTTCCGGCAAGCACCGGCGGGACCGCGGGCGGCCCGGGGTGCGTCGACGTGGATCGCGATGGCGACTGTGCCCCCCACGATTGCGACGACGAGAACCCGGCGATCGGTCCTGTGCAGCCCGAGACTCGTGGCAATGGCTTCGACGACGACGGCGATGGCGAGGTGGACGGGGACTGCCTCGGCGATGAGGGGTTCTTCATCGATCGGGACTCGCTGGGTGGGCCCTGTGCCGACACCAACCCTGGCACCAGGACCGAGCCGTGGTGCACATCGAGGAGGCCAACCATCGGCCGACGGCAGGACAGACCGCATTCCTCCGCGCTGGCACCTACGCGGACGAAACCAACGCGCCGGTCCATTCGGGCACCTCCGACCACGCGCGCATCAGCTACACGAACTACCAGGACGAAGAGGTCACGCTCGAAGGTAGCGTCTATTGCGTCCACCTGCAGGGCAGTTCGTACGTCAGCGTGTTAGGGCTGAGCTTCCTCAACTGTGGCCGCAACTTCTATTTGCGCGAGTCCCATCCCACCCTCGCCGAACCCCTCACCTGGCGTTCAGGGGACGGGGTGAGTCTGCCGTACGGAGGCGAGCGTCCAGACCAAGGCGTCTACGAACAGCGCGCCTGATCCCCCGCCTGCCAGGGGCCGTTTTTGTCGTGCGGGGCGGCCCCGCTGCGACTAGGATCGCGGCGTCTCCTGGGAGGACTGCCGAATGGCGAAGGACAAGATCACCGCGCCGGAGATCCAGGCCAGAAAGCACGTGGGACCGCGGATCGTCGTGGTGACGGCCTACGACGCGACCATGGCCTCGCTGCTCGAGGCGGCTGGGGTCGACGTGCTGCTCGTCGGGGACTCGCTCGGCATGGTAGTGCAGGGGTTGGCCACCACCCTCCCGGTCACCCTCGAGGAGGTCTGCTACCACTGTCGCGCAGTGTCGCGCGTCGCGCGGCGAGCCCACGTGGTGGGGGATCTTCCGTTCATGTCGTACCAGACGTCACCGGAGCGGGCCCTCGACGCGGCTGGGCGACTGGTGAAAGAGGGCGGAGTCGAGGCCGTGAAGCTCGAGGGCGGGGTGGCGATGGCCGAACACGTGCGTCGGATCGTCGCCGTGGGGATCCCGGTGATGGGCCACGTGGGCCTCACGCCCCAATCGGTCCACGCGATGGGTGGCTTCCGCGTGCAGGGAAAGACCGACCTCGCCAAGGAGCGGATCTTGGCTGACGCCCGGGCCCTCGAGGCGGCGGGGGCATATTCCATGGTGGTGGAGGGGGTACCCACCGAGCTCGGGCAGCGGATCACGGACGCCGTTTCCATCCCCACCATCGGTATCGGCGCCGGACCGCACTGTGACGGTCAGGTGCTGGTTTCGTACGATCTTCTGGGGATGTACGGTGACGTGCGGCCGAAGTTTGTGAAGCGCTATGCGGAGCTCGGGGTAGCGGTGGTGCGGGCGACGGAGGCATTCGCGGCCGAGGTCCGGTCGGGGGCCTTCCCGACCGATGCGCACAGTTTCGGCGTATCGTCGCCCCGGGCGGTGCGCCAGTCCCAGGGTGAGCCGACGGGGTCCTCGCCGATCGTGGTCGGTGACCCGGCGAGCTTCCCTCCGGCGAGTGACGACGATGCCTGACGCGTCGGGACGACTGCCGGTGGTGTTCGACCGGGTGGCGGCGTTTCGGGTTGCCTGCGATCGCGTGCGCCGCGGTGGCGGCACGCTCGGGCTCGTACCGACCATGGGGGCGCTCCACGAAGGCCACCTCGCGCTCGTGCGGGAGGCGAAGCGACGTGCCTCGACGGTGGCCGTCACCATCTTCGTGAACCCGACCCAGTTCGGTCCGAACGAGGACCTGGCACGCTACCCGCGCGACCTGGCGGGCGACCGCGCGGCCTGCGCGAGGGTCGGAGTGGACCTCTTGTTCGCGCCATCGGAAGAGGAGATGTACCCGCGCGACGAGCGCACACGCGTCACCGTGGCGCACCTCACCGAAGCCCTCTGCGGGGTTTCGCGGCCCCATCACTTCACCGGCGTCGCCACCGTCGTCACCAAGCTCTTCGCCGTCGCCGGGCCCGCGATTGCGCTCTTCGGGCGCAAGGACTACCAGCAGTTGCAGGTGGTCCGCCGGATGACCCGTGATCTCCTGCTGCCGGTCGAGATCGTCGGCTGCCCGACGGTGCGCGAGGCGGACGGACTCGCGCTGAGCTCCCGCAACTCGTACCTCACGTCGGAGGAGCGGCAGCGTGCGGTCGCGATTCCGCGCGGGCTCGGTCGAGCCGCGCGAGCCTTTTCCAGCGGGGAGCGCCATGCCGGGAGGCTCGTCCGGATGGTCGAGGACCAGCTGAGCGGCGCGCGGCTCCGGCCGGACTATGTGACCATCGCGGACGCCGACGAGCTCTCCCCGTTCGCCGGGGATGCGACGCTGCCGGAGCGGGCCGTGCTCGCCGTGGCGGCGTATGCGGGCTCGACCCGGCTCATCGACAACCTGGTCTTCTCCGAGGATCCGCCGCCGAGGGACGATTGAGCCATGGGTGAGGGTCGGTTCGTGGTTCTGGAGGGGATCGATGGCTGCGGTAGCACCACGCAGGCGGCGCGCCTGGTGGCGGCGCTGAGAGCTCGCGGGGTCGATGCCCGGCGTACGGCCGAGCCCACCAGCGGTCCGGTCGGACGCCTCATCCGTGAGGGGCTTGGGGCGCACCTCATCGCGGAGGCCGGGGAGTCCCGCGCCACCTTCGACTGGGCCACCTTCGCCCTGCTCTTCGCGGCCGATCGCGTGGATCACAACGAAACCGTGATCGGTCCCGCGCTCGCCAAGGGCGCCTGGGTGGTGAGCGACCGGTACGACCTGTCGAGCCTCGCCTATCAATCGGCGACGGCGGTGGGGGCGGAGGCGAGTGTGCCCTGGATCCGAGAGCTCAACCGCCGCGCACGGCGCCCCGACCTCACCATCGTGCTGGACGTCGACCCCGCAGTCGCGAGCGAGCGCCGGCGCCGCCGCGGGGGGCAGCAGGAGATCTACGAGGTCGATGCGGTGCAGCAGAGGCTTGCGACGATCTATGCGCGCGCGCAGGACCTCGTGCCCAACGATCGCGTCGTGCACGTGGCGAGCGAGGGGCCGGTCGAGTCGGTTGCGCGGACCGTGCTCGCCGCGGTCGATCCGCTCCTCATCGGGAGGGAGGGGAGATGAGGGAGATCGAGTCGCTGCCGGAGCTGCGCGAGCACCTGAACGGCACGGCGACCCTCGCGGACGTCGTCGTCCAGGGCCTTGACCTCAGGGGCGAGACGTCGCTGCTCCTCGCCTGCCCCCTCGGCGGGGCCATCTTCCTGGGGTGCGACCTCGCGGACGAGGTCGCGGCGGCCGCGCTGGCGGCGGGGGCGCTCGTGTTTCCGAGGATCCCGGACCTCCCCTATGCGCCCTATCGCGCCGAGCTCTATTCGGTCGAGGAGCTCTATGCCGGCTTCGAGCCAGAACGGCCCGAGTCGTACGTTCACACGCTCGACGCGCGCATCTACCAGCACTTCCTGCGCACGGGTGGGCCGAAGCCCGCCAGCATCCTCGAGACGCTCGCGCGGCGTTTGCACGACCACGCCATCACGGACGCGATGCGCGACCTCCTCTACGACGTGCAGCAGCCGCGCCGGATCGTCGCTATCATGGGTGGCCATGGGATGCGGCGCAGCTCCCCGGACTACGCCCGCGTCGCGCGCATCGCCCGCGCCCTCGCGGAGCGGGGCTTCTTCATGGCGACCGGTGGCGGCCCCGGCGCGATGGAAGCGGCGCACCTCGGCGTCTGGTTCGCAGGACGCGACGACGGGGAGCTCGACGCCGCGCTCGCGATCCTCACCCAGGCGCCCGCCTACGACCACCCGGAGTGGCTGGCGCGCGCCTTCGAGGTGCGCCGTCAGCTGCCCGCGGCCGAGCCTCTACCGAGCTTGAGCATTCCGACCTGGCTCTATGGCCACGAGCCGCCGAACGCGTTCGCGACCCATACCGCGAAGTACTTCGCGAACAGTGTGCGCGAGGATGGCCTCCTCACCATCGCTACAGCGGGGGTCGTCTTCGCGCCAGGGAGCGCCGGCACCATCCAGGAGGTCTTCCAGGACGCGTGCCAGAACCACTACAAGACCGTGGGCGTCGTGAGCCCCATGGTTTTCCTCGGTGAGGGGTACTGGAAGTGGACGCGGCCTGTCTTCCCGCTGCTCGCCCAGCTCGCCGCGGGTCGCGAGTATGCCCAGTACCTTGCCATCACCGACGACGAGCAGGAGGTCGTGGCGGCGCTCGAGCACTACGCGGGGTCGAACCCGCCCGTGGCGGGTGGCTGACGGCGAGGAGGCGGCATTTCGGGGCGGTCCGGCGGACCTTGCCGCGCTATCATTGCCTCATGCGATCTGGGAACCGCGGAACGATGGCGAGAGCGCTAGCAGTCGGGTTCGTCGCCGCCATGACGGTCGGGCTCGGCGTTCCTGGGTGTTTGGTCGAGGAGCGGTGCTACCTCGACGCCGACTGCCCCGGCGACGAGATCTGCTCGGCTGCGGGTGTTTGTGTCTTCGAATGCGCGGCCGACGGGGACTGCGACAACGTCTTTGGCACCGAGTTCATCTGTGTGGACCGCCGCTGCCTTCGTGCGCCGGCCTGCACCGTCTGCGGCTTCCCACACGCCGAGCACAGCTGCGTGCACGGCGACTGCCAGCTCGTGTCTTGCCACGTCGGCTACTACGACGAGGACGGCGATCCGGCCAACGGCTGCGAGTATCGCTGCGAGGACGGCACCTTCGACGCCAACGGGAATCCGGACGATGGTTGCGAGTGCACTCCCGAGCACGGTGGCGTGGAAGTGTGCAACGGCCTGGACGACGACTGCGACGGCGAGATCGACGAGGACTTCTCGCTCGCGACCAATCCATTCCATTGCGGGGGGTGTGGCCAGGTCTGCCCGGCCGGCGAGCACGCGGTTTCCCAGTGCAGCTCCGGGCAATGCCGCTACGCGTGCGAGCCCGGCTACTTCGACCGCGATGGGCGCGCGGAGACGGGGTGCGAGGCAGCGGAGTGTACGCCGGCCGTCGAGCAGTGCAACGGGCGGGACGACGACTGCGACTGCCCCGGCGACACCAACGGTGATGGGATCGTCTGCGGGCCCGATGACGAGGGGGTGGACGAGGGTTTCGATCGGACGACCGTCGATGCCTGTGGGCCGTACTGTGCGGAATGCGCGTTCGACCACGCGGTGGCGCGTTGCGAGGATGGCGTCTGTTGGGTCGGCGGCTGCGAGCCGGGGTACGTGGACCTGGACAAGAAGTCTGGCAACGGTTGCGAGTACGCCTGCGTGCCGGCCGGCGAGGAGACCTGCAACGGCGCCGACGACGACTGCGACGGGCTGATCGACGAGGGTGACATCTGCGCTTGCCCGGCGGACATGGTCGCGGTGGGGAACGCCTATTGCATCGATCGGTACGAGGCGTCGCGGCCGGATGCCACCGTGACCTCGCAGGGTACGGACGGCGCGATCGCCGTGAGCCGCCCCGGCGTACTGCCCTGGATGGTGAGCATGATGACGTCGAGCGATCTACGAGCCTTCCAGGATGCATGCGTGGCCGCCGGCAAGCATCTCTGCTCGAAGGATGAGTGGTTCGCCGCGTGCAGCGGCCCGGACAACTTGCCCTTCGTGTACGGCGATACGTTCGATCCGGAGACCTGCAACTGCGTCGACACCTTCTGCGACGACTACTGCACGGTCCAGGGAATCGCCTCCTGCAGCACGAGCGAGAACTGCGGGTACGCCTACGGCTGCTTCCACGAGGTCCCGACCGGTAGCTTCCCCGGATGCACCAACGACTACGGGACCTTCGACATCAACGGGAACGTTTGGGAGATCGTCTCCTCGGATAGCGATGCCCGAGGGTACGAGGTGCGTGGCGGAGCGTTCAACTGCGCGAGCCCGAGCCAACGAGTCAGCTGCGAATTCAACGCCGGGTGGTCCGAGCTGTACGCCGGGTTTCGCTGCTGCAAGGACCTCGAGTAGTCCACGTTCCGACCTCCCCCATCCGCCCGAATCTTGCCCAAGCGCGCCCCTCAGCTCATAGTCGGCTCGTGCCGTCCCTCGGAGCTTGTCATCGCTGGTCTTCGCTCGGCCTGGCCGCGTTGCTGCTAGCTGGGGGCGCTGGGATCGTCACCCTGGCGGCATGTCACCGGAACGATTTCGCCGACGTCGTACTGCCGCCCTTTCCCTCGGCCACCGCCGAGGACGCCGAGCCGCCCCCGGGCGTGCTCTGGCGCGAGGAGGTGGACCGGGTGGTGGCGGACGGGCTTGGCTACTTCCTTCAGCGGGTCACCGTCGAGCCGCGCCTCGATCAGGGCGCCTTCGTCGGCTGGGAGATCCAGGACCTTCGTCCGCCGGAAGCTTGGCAGTCCGTCGATCTTTGCCCGAGCGACGTGGTCACGTCGATCAACGGCCTGCCGATCGAACGCGATCAGGAGGCGTTCGCTGCCTTCGAGGGGCTGAAGAAGGCGAAGGAGCTGCGCGTGACCTACCTGCGCGACGGAGAGACGCGAGAGCTCGTCTTTCGTATCCTGCCGCGCGGCCGCGTCGGGACGACCGCGATCCCAGCGGCGCCGAGCGCGAGCGCTGGTTCGTCGCCGCGACCAGCGAGCTCCGCGGCGACCACGGCGCCAGCCGTCGCGAGCGCGCGCTAGAGCACCGATCCGGCTGCCAACAGCAACGGCAGCGCTGAAAACGCGTCCATGCGAGGCGCGGACGCGTTTCCAGCGCTGCCTCTGGTGAGGTCTGCTGCCGGTTCGGTGCTCTAGGTCATTGATTTGACGCAGCAGTCAACCTGATTGCTCCTCTCGGGCTCGGGCTCGGGCTCGACCTGAGCGAGTAGTAGCTTGCCGGGTGGTGCACTCAGCGGTGCGATCTTGACCGGATCTGGCAGGAGAGTTCTCAATGTCCTCGTGTCCATCAGCAATCAGGCGTCAGCGATCAGGGTCTCCACGTTCCACCTGACAGCTGACAGCTCACAGCTGACCGCTGATGGCCTGGCCTGTTTGGTTCCGGGTCCGCCGGGTTGGGCTGTTAGCCGGCGATGCACACCCCGTTGCTGAGCTTGCAGGTCTTCGCGCCCTGACAGAGCTCGGACTCGCGACACTGCTTGACGTCGGTGGCCATGCACTTGTCCTCCTGCGGTGTGCAGCGGCCAAACCTCTTGCACACCGTCTCGCAGTCGCTCGCGCTGGCGGCGACGCAGCGCCCTTCCTTCACCGTACAGCGGCCATCCCGGGTGCAGAATTCGGAGGCCTTGCACTCCTCTGCCGAGCCTGCGATGCACCGGTTGCCCTCACCCGTGCATCGCCCCTCGATCCTACAGGAATTCTCGCTGGCCTGACACTCGATGGTTTTGTAGCTCTGGCAAGTCTTGTCCTTGGCGCACCCCAGACGATCGGCGCAGTCGCTGTTCGTCTCACAAGCGCCACCTCGCGCTGCCCCCTGCTTCTCGGGGGGGGCAGCCTCGGCAACCGGCGCCGGTTTCTCTTTCCCACAGGCAAGCAGCCCGAGTGCCAACACCAAGCCCACGCGCCCGTATCTCGTCCGCGCCATGAAGCGCATTGTCGATGACCCCGACGACCCTGACAACCCCGGAGAGAGGCACGACAGGCTCCCCCACGGGGTCCCCGCTGACTGCGTCCGCTGCACCGAGCCGCCGAGGACGGTCACGATTACACCAGAGCTACGAAAGCTTCAGCAGGGCTGTTCCGACGAACGGATCCCGAATCCAACGCCGACGGGGCCGGTTCATCCCTCGGCTCGGGTGAGGACCGTCAAGGCCGGAGCAGGAACCCCGCGACAGCGCCGACCATCTCGGCGAACCGTCTTCGGGTGAAGCGGGCGCCGGTCGTGATCCAATCGGTGTGTCGGCGCGGACGTCCGTCGTCGTGGAAGTGTCCGAGGATGTCCAGGTGATCCGCCTCGCCGCACCACACGAGCTCGCCCCAGAGCATGCTGAGCGTTGGCACGATGCCATCCGACGATCGGTCGGTCACCGGTCGTGGGATGGCGTGTGCGAGTCGGTCCTCCTCCCGTTCGCTCGGGCGCCCGTAGGGGTACATCTCGTGGGGCTGCCCGGCCAGGCGATAGAGCGTCGAATACATGGTCGAGGTGATGGCTGCGTAGGGCGAGCGCAGACGATGCATCAGGTGGGTCGCACCCGGCGGGGGCGCTGCCGTGGCCACACAGCCGTAGCGCACGGCCGCGTCATTCTCGGTCGAGGCATTGAAGAGATCCATGGCCTCGGGGGTGATCTGGATCACCCCCCCTTGATCGGCGCGGATCTTCCGCAGGTAGTCCTCGAGCTCGCGGCGGGCGTAGGGATCCATGAAGCGGAGGATGCCGTCCGTGTAGCGGCTCAGGAGGCGGTAGTCTCCGGTCACCGCGCGGTCGAGATCCCCAACGCCGCCGATCCACCGAGAGAGCACGTCGAGCGAGGGCGCAGTGAACGCCAGTGACACGACCGTCAGCAGACTCAACGTGTAGAGGAGCCGAGTCCCGGCGACGGTCGAGAAGTAGGTTGCCAGTGGCGTGCCGTGGTGGGGTGTGTTGAGTGAGACGGCGGAGCGCACCCGAGCTCGCCAGGCGAGGCGGGTGGGATCGATGCCGAGCGTGGCGTGCGGGGAGAGGAGGAGGCGGAGATCGAGGCCGCCGGTGGAGTGCCCGACGAGGTGGATGGGGAGGTCATCCAACCGCGAAGATTGCTCGACCGTGCGCGCGAGGATGCGGGCGCGGTGGCGGATCGATGCTGTCGGGGAGCTCGGTACGATCTCGATCGTGGCGCGGGCCCCCGCCTTTCGGAAGTGCTCCTCGAGCGCCGCACGCAGGTGGTGGAAGTACTCGAAACCGGCGAGACGCCCGAACCCGAACATCCCCGGCACGAGGTAGACGCGGTGCGCGGTCGTGGCTTCGCGGGTGTTGGTCGGCGGATGCACGGAGCTCGACGTCGAAGATACGCCATCCGAGCCCGGCACGCGCGGGGATGTTCGTCAGCGGGTGTAGGTGACGTTGACCTCGCGCTCGAGATCGAAGCGAAGCTCCCCGCGGTCGATCTCCGGCGTTTCGATCGGGATGACGCGGACGCGATGCAAGACCAACCATCCGGGTCCGGTACGGTCCACGGTGCCTGCGGGAATGGTCGCGGTACCGGCCTCGTCGAGGAACGAGCAGACGGTCGCCCCGCCGTTGTCGAGGGCGAGCTCGATGGCGACGAGGTCGCCGGGTGTCCCGACGTCCCACGTGACATCGAGCGGGGCGCTCGCTACTACCGTGGTGACCTCTCCGATCGGAACCCCGCCCAACCGCAGCGCCGAGAGCTGGGAAGGCGCCTGCCCGGAAACCAACAGGGGTGGCAGGGAGATCCCGCCGGTCGCGTGTACCTCGTATGCCACGTTCGGAGGCAAGGGATCCGCGCTGGCGTCCCGCGTCGTGTAGACCACGCCCGAGATGGCGTCGCTCACGGTGGGGAAGGCCCGCGGCGCGAGCGTTGCCTTCTGACTCCCTGCCAGGATGACGACCTCTCCCGCCTCGAGGAATTCGACGCGGTCGATGGGGGCATCCGTCGCCTTCGGATCGGACTCTCCCGTTTGGGGAGCGCAGGTCCCAACCGGGGGCAGGTCGAGATCCCAACCGAGCAGGTTTAGCACCGCTTCTGCGTCGGAGGAGGCCGGGATCCGCGCGAAACCAGCGAGGGCGGTGGCTTGTGGCTCAGCACCGTTGGAGACGGAGTCGATCTGGATGAGAGCCCGCGTGGTCCCGGTGTCGACATCCGTGGCGGGTTCGACATCGGGACCGAGGCAGCCGACGGCCCCGAGGGTCAGGGCCACGACGGACACCGAGGTGACGAACCTCGCGCTGGGCTTTCGAGGGCGAATGGTCACGGACAGATCCCATCGTAGGCGCGCTACCGACCTCGGGCAAGGGAGGCGCCCTTCCGGGCGTGGGGCCGTCCCGATTCCAGGCTGGTCCCAGAATCTACCCTGGCTCGCCCGCCGCGCCCGTCAGTTGAATCGGCCCACCAGCACGGCAGCGGGTGTCACCGTGAACCCCTCGATCGAGCCACTACCCCGGGAGGAGAGCACGGCATCCTCTCCCGAACCAACGATCGGGACGTCCCAACGGCCGGATCCCCACCCGTAGCCCATATCGAGCTCGATGCCGACCCAGATGGGGCGTACCCCGACCATGGCCCCGACCACCCCGTCGATGAAGGCGCGTCGCGCCACGATGTCCGTCTCGAGCGGCTCCGCGTCTGCTGGGGAAAAGAGCACGCTACCCCACAGGGTTTCGAGCCCTGGCCGCAGCCCAGTCCACAGGGAAACCACGTTGGCGCTGCTCCGATAGCCCACGAGGATCGGCAATTCGAGCGACACCCCCGACACGTTCGTATCGTTCACCCTCGGGATCGCGCCGGAGCTCGTCACCTCGCTGGTGTCGAGTCCGATGCGATTGCCGAAGCCCACGCCCAGACTCAGCGCGGTCTTCCCACGGGCGAAAGCTCGGCGCGCATCGACCCTGACGGAGCGTCCGGAGGCAGTGAATCCGAGCTCGGTGTCGCGGCCGGCTCCTACCCGAGCCCCAAGATAGGGTGCGAGGCCGGGGGCTACGAGCAACTGGGCCACGACTCCCCGAGCCACGGCGCGACTCTCCGCCGCGGTGACCTCCTCCGCGGTCACGGCGGCGGCCTGGGATGCCGCCGAATCAGCCTCGCCGAGCGCGAACCGCTGGCTCACTCCCGCGCCCGCCGTCACCCCCCCCGCGGGAAGCGGGTGAGCGGAGTAGAGCAAGGGCGCGCCGCCACCGCAGGCCGTCGCTATCAGGGTGAGGCAGCCCGCCGCGACCCTTCCGGATGAGATCCTCGGCGCGTAGGGTCCAAGGGATCTGGACCATGCGTGTCCAGTCTGCGTCCCGCTACGACTACCGGTCGGGGTGCACCGCGTCCGTCGCCGCTCCATCGTGGGGTGCGCACCAGCTAGCTTCGCAGCCATGGGATCTGGACATACGAGTTCCTGCGGCCAAAAAAGGGAGGTCTGGCTCAGGTCTTGCGGAACCGCGAGGGGTAGTCGTTCGCCGCGGCACGCTGCCCCAACTCGGCGTGGTCGGGGTGGAGGCGCAGCGCTCGTTCCATGAGCTTCGCCTCCGTCTCGACGTTGTCGGGGTCCGGGAGGCAGCACTCCACGGGGCAGACCGCTTGGCAGGCCTCTTGATCGTAAAAGCCCACACACTCCGTGCAGAGGTCCGGGTCGATGACGTAGATGTCATCCCCCTCGGAGATCGCAGAGTTGGGGCATTCGGGCTCGCAGGCCCCGCAGTTGATGCAGTCTTCCGTGATGTGGGTAGCCATTGGGGATCTCGCCGCAGAAAGCGACGTCACGGAACATTAGTCACCGCCTTCGCCCTGTCAAACCCGGGGCTCGTGGGGAGCCGCTGCAAGGACGGGGTGGTTCGCCAAGCCTGGTCGGGCTAAGACAGCGGCCGATGAAAGCAGTGCTCTGGATCGCCGCCGCGGTCGCCCTCACCAGCCTGGGGTGTCGCCCCAAGATCGGCGACGATTGCGACACGAACGCGGACTGCTCCCAGGTTGGGGACACCCTCTGTGACCGGACGCAGCCCAACGGGTACTGTACGGAGTTCAACTGCGAGCCCGGAACCTGTCCGGACGAGGCGGTGTGCATCGGCTTCTCGTCCGTGATCTCGCGCACCCCGGGCGACGAAGACCGCACGACCTGGGCTTGCGCCGACCCCCAAGCGAATGCGCGCTTCCAGCGCAATTTCTGCATGCGCTCCTGCGACTCGAACGACGACTGCCGCTACGGATACCGTTGCCGCGATCTCGAGGCCAAAGGGAACGAGTACGGTGCGGTGTTGGTCGAGACGAGCCGTAGGAAGAACGGCAAGGTCTGCGTCGTGCCGACGAACGACGTGGGCCAGTCCATCGCCGAGGTGGGAATACCCGGGATCTGCACCGGGAATCTGGCGGAGACGGCGGGAGGGGCTCCGACCTTGGCTCCGCCGACTGGCGGCATGTCCGGTGGGGGAGGCATGGGAGGCGCGGCGGGGTCGATGGGGGGATGACCGGACGGCGCCGCGGGCTGGTTCGTGACTGGCTCCGCGTCGGAGACGGCGCCTGGTTTCATGGGCTTCGGTCCTGCCGATGGGGTTGGTCTCCGCTCGCTCCTTGAGCGGGGAGCGCTCCACATGCCGTGCGCGCCATCCGAGCTTGCCGTGGGCGCGGTGGTGGTCGCGCTGACGAGCGGCACGCTGCACCCGGCGAGCGAGGGGCTGCGGCGGCTGGTCAACGTGTCGGATGGAGCGAGGGTCGCCGACCCGCAGGGAATGGAGACGGGAGTCCGGTCTGGTGGCCGAGCTGGGTTTGCGGCCGCGAGCGCCCCTCGAGGCCAGCCTATCCCCGACGGTGGCAGTATCCACGGAGAGGGCTCGGTAGGTCCGCGGCCGTGGTCGCGCCGGTCGGCGGCGCGAGCGCGCTGTGGGTGTGCCAGAAGAGCACCGTGCGGTCCCGGAGGCTCGCTGCCCCACCGATGAGCGCAGCGAAGGCCTTGGCCGTGTAGGTCGAATCGAGGACCAAATCATGGGCGGCGGCGATCTCGAGCGCGGCCTCGCCAGCGCGCGTTGGCGTACCATAGCCAACGCCGAGGTAGCGGGGCTCGATCCGAAGGCGTTCGCGTCGCGCCGCGTCCACCACCACCCCGCGCTCTCGGAGCCACGCCTCGGAAGCGGCGAGTTCGGCGCGGAACCGTGGCTCGGTCGAGGTGGGGACGTTCGATACGCGCACGGCGATGATCTCGCAATCGAGCTTGGTGAGCTTCAATCCGATGGTAAGCCCGATGGCCGTGCCCATGGTCCCCATGGCGACGACGATGACGTCCGGTGGCGGGAGCAACCCAGCCGTGACTTGTGCCTCGAGCTCGAGGGCAGCGTCGACGTAGCCGAGGTTGCCGAGCGGGGAGGTGCCGCCGACGGGGACGGTGTAGGGTGGCGCGGGCCCCGAGAGGAGCCGCCGCGTAGCGGCGTCGACCCCGGTCGGTCCGCCGACGAGCTCGAGCGTTGCGCCATGATACCGATCGGCGAGGAGGTTCGTGCAGCCCTCGAGCGAGCGCACCCCGTGCATGAGGAGCAGCCGGCAACCGAGGCCGAGCCTCGAGGCGTAGATGGCGGTCGCGAGGGCGTGATGGGAGGCCATGGCCCCGGAAGTCACCACCGTTTGGTAGCCTTCGCTCAACGCCTCGCCCAGGAAGAACTCGAGCTTGCGGATCTTGCCGCCGCCATACGGCCTGGCGATCCGGTCGTCGTGCTTGACGTAGAGGTGCGGCACCCCGATCCGTGCGCCCAACGCCTCGTGCCGCAACGCCGGCGAAGGTCCGTCGCCGATCCGCACGGGGTGGACGGACGCCGCCAGCTCCGGGAACCGCGCGAGGACCGGGAAATCAACGTCCGCTGTGTCGCGCGCGGCGGCGGCCTCGGCCTTCGTGGCCGGGGACGGGGAGTCATCGATAGCCGGAGACGTCGAAGTGGGGGTGGGTAGGGGATTTCTCCCCGCCTGACGTGGCATCGCGGTGACCGGTGCTCCGCGCCGAGCGGCGCAGCCATCCAGCAAGACGGCCACGCCCCCGGCAAAAAGGGTGCGGCGACCGAACCGGGGCCGGGGAGGGGAACGACGGTTCACTCTTCAAGTGTATCTGGGGCGAAAAACTCGTCGATTCCAACCCATCCTTCCGGCCCCGCTCCCCCGCCCGGCCCCCGAACCCGCGGCTCGCCTGGCGAGCCGCCGATCGAGAGTGGAGGCGGATCCCGTGTTCGTCGACCGCGCTCTACGAAACGCCTATGCTCCTTCGCCCCTCGTTGCGAGGTCACCGCCGTGTTCGCCCTTTCTCCGCTCCCGCGCACGCTCGACGCGGCGCTCCGTGACGCCCGGGCCACCAAGGTGGAGGTGCGCCGGTCGGCGTTGCGTGACCTTGTCCGGTATGCCGAGGGAACCGCGCGGGCGCGCGTCCTGGCCTGCCTCGTGGAAACCCTCGCTGGCGACCGGGACCCCGGCGTCCGCGCTGAAGCAGCGAGAGCCCTGGCTGACGCGAGCGCAGCCGAGGCGGTGGATGCGCTCCTTGCCGCCGCGCAGGACGAATCACTGTGGGTGCGTCAGCTCGCTTTGGTCGCCCTCGGCGAGGTGGCCGAAGGTTCGAGCCCCGCGGTTCGAGCGGCGCTCGAAGCTGCGCTCGCCCACGAGGCCCCCGCACTCCGCTATCAGGCCTTGATCGGTCTGGCGCGTCTCACGGCAGAGGACGTGACCGCGGCGCTCATGGCGGCGACCAGGGATCAGGACGCAGAGGTGCGCCATGTCGCGATCCGGCTGCTCGAGGAGCGCTGGGTTCCCGGTACCGCGGCGGACTCCGATCCAGTCCCTGGTGAGCTTCCCGCCGAGGTGGCGACCCGAATCCGAGCACTGCTCCGCGACGACGTGCCCAAGGTGCGGCTCGCCGCTGCCATCCTCCTCGGGCGCCTGGGGAACGATGCTGGCCAGGATTGCCTGGTGGCCGCGATCGATGCGGCGTCCGGGACCTTCGACCCAGAGGACGAGCACGCCGCGGTCGAGCTGGCAGGTGCCCTGCGTCTCTTGGCTGCCCGCCGAGGTCTCTCGCGGCGCGCCTTCGGATGGCTGGGGTTCAGCCTCGATCCGACCTCCTTCCCGGCGCGCGTGGCGCTGGCGCGCTGCGGAGAACCTCGGGCCAGAAACGCGATCCTCCGTGGACTCGCCGCGAGGTCACGGGACGCACGCACGGCCGCCGTGGTGGCCGCGGGACGCGCGCGGCTGGCGGCGGCGGGACCGCTCATCTCGGCGATGCAGGGCGATCCCACCCGTGCCGAGCCAGCGGTCGTCGCGGAGGCGCTGGCGCGACTACGTGCCGCAGGCGACGAGGCGTGAATGGGCGACCACGGGACGAGAGCCACGAGCGACCACGATTCAGGGGCGCACAGGGTAGCTCACGCTGAACGAGGGCTTCGCGAATGGCGCGACCCGAGCGCTCTTGAAGGCGGCTTCGATACAACTCCCCGCCGGGGTTGCCGCGGCGGGACCGCTCACGGAGACGGTCGAGACGGTGCCGTCCGAACCGAACGTGATCACCGCGGTCGAAGGGTCCGTGTGACCCGCTACGCAGAGCTTGGCGGCGCTCAGGGACGGAGCGAGAGCGGCAATGGCCTCACCCGTGGTAGGCGCGAGCGGCGTCGAGCGACCCTCGGCATGTTGGAGCCTGGTGTCGAACTCGTCTTCTTCGGTAGGGGCCACCCGAGCCTCCAATGAGGCGGGGGGACCGGCCGCTGCCCGCGCCGCTGCCATCGGTTTGCCCGTTCGGATGGGAGCATCCTGGATGGTTTCGGTCGCGGCCGGAGGCAGATCATCCAGCTTTGCCACCAGCTCCTCTTCCCCTGCGGGCGCGGTCCTCAGGGCTGGTTGGGAAGCCACGGGTTTGGGGGCGGCAGTGGCGGGGTCGGCAGTGGCGGCCCCGGAAGCGGCAACGAGCACGGCGGTCGTCGCGACCGGGGGATGCTGCACACGTTGGTGGAGCAAGAGAACCGCTGCTGCCGTGGCAAGGAGCCCCACCGCGGTCCCGCCCACCAACCGGAGGCTCCATCCACGCCGCCGTTGCGGGATTGGGGTGACCTGACTTGGTCGCTCGCCCCCTCGGGCCTCGGCCGTTCGGGCGATGGTGTCCGCGATCTCGCCCCGCGAGCGGGCACGCGCCACGTGATCGAGGCTCTGCTTGGCGACCAAGATCCGTCGCTCTCGATCGGACTCGGCGACCTTCGACCGAGCGAGCTCGGCCAGGCTGAGGTCGGGGCTCGAGGGGCGTCGTGCAGCGGTTGCCAGGAGGCGAGGTGAGGAGCGCCGGTCCTCCACCCCGTCCCGCCCGGTGGTCTTGGCTGCGCCGTTGCTTGGTTCCACCGGGTCGTGGTGTTCCGGGTTTCGGGCCCCAGCCGCGGCCCGGGGACCGGACCAGTCAACGGGTTCCTTTGGCTCACGGGGCAGGGGAGGAGCGAGGAGCGCATCATCATCGAGGTGAGCGTCACGGACCCGCACCAGGTCATTCGCGGCCTGCTCGACGTCGGCGGGGGACGGGGCGCGGGTGCCGCCCAGACGAGAGAGGACACATCGTGCCGATCTGTCCCACTCCTCGTCTGTCCGATCAGCCACCGGCCAGGCCGCGAGCAGTGCCTCGAAGGGGGCAGGGAGCTGGTCGGGCTCGTGCTCCGTCATGATGCCTCTCCCGATCCCTCAGCGTACCCGCGTCGCTCGAGCGACGCACGGAGCTTCTTCCGGGCCTCGTGGACACGCCAGGCGATGGTCCCCTCAGGTGCGCCCAGGATTTCTGCCGCCTCGGCGTGGCTCAGACCATCGATGCACACCAGGACGAGGGTCGTGCGTAGGGTCTCGCTGAGCTCATCGAGGGCGCCGTCGAGCGCGATGGCAAGCTCCCGGTCAGCGCTTCGTGCGGCTGGGTCGGCATGGGACGGCCGGCGCTCCACCAGCTCTCCCGCCACCGACGGATCCTCGGGGGTCGTCGCCCGGCGCTGCGGCTTGCGGGCGCGGATGGTGTTGAGCGAGAGGTTCACGGCGATGCGGTACATCCAGGTGAAGGGTTCGCTTCGCCCATCGAATCGTTCGAGGGCGCCGTATGCCCGGACGAAGGTTTCCTGCGTCACGTCCTCGGCTTCCGCTGCGTTGCGCAACATGTGAACGGCGAGCCTGAAGAGCCGCCGCTGGTGGCGTCTAACGAGAGTGGAGAACGCCTCGACGTCGCCCGTTCGGGCGGCTTCCACCAGCTCGCGGTCGCTCCGGTTCGCCATCCAGGTTCGCGCGAGACGTCCCGGCCGGGGACTGCCGAGGCCGGTCGCGATGAGTCACGATAGTTCAACACACCAGGGTCCGACAACGCGGACCCTGTCTCCCTTGGGCCCGACCCACCCAACGACCCGGGCGCCGGGAGGAACCATCCAAGATAATCAAACAATTACGAAAACATACGAACGAAGCGAGCCTGGGCGCTGCTACCCCGATCGGCTCACTCTTCGGGCTTGCTCTGGCCGAACCTCTTGGCCAAAAGGTCGCCCAGCGTCCCGAAGCTCGACTCGGCCTTGAGCTTCTTTCGGTATTCGGCGTGGGCGCGCCGCTCCTCATCCTCCCTCAAGCCGCGGACGCTGAGCTTGGGCTCTCCGCGCCGCGGATCGAGGTCAAGCACCTTCACCTCGATCACCTCTCCCTGCTTGAAATGCTTGCGGAGGTCGGTCCCCCGCGGGGTGCCCGTCTGTCCGGCGGGGAGGAATCCGCGGGCACCGCGGCCCGTCAGGCCGAGCACGCGGCAAACGACACCCGAGCTCTCGACCTTGACCACCTCGGCGCGCACGTTGGCGCCGCGCACCACGCGTTGCGGGTCCTCCCCGCGCCGCTCCGGCGGAGGAGCAAGGTGTAGCGACATCTTCTTCGCTCGCTGATCGAAGTGGTGGATGAACACCTCGATCTCCTGGCCCTCCTTCAGCACCTCGTTCGGATGCTCGATGCGATCGAAGGCGAGATCGGCGACGTGCAACAGGCCCTCGAGACCTTCCTCGATCTCGACGAACGCGCCGAATGATTCGAGGCGGGTCACCTTGCCCTTGATGGCTTCGCCTTGCGGGTACTTCTGACGCGCATCCGCCCAGGGATCCTCGACCAGGGCCTTCCGGCTGAGCCAGATCTTCCCCTTGTCGTCGATCTTGGTGATCTTCACCTCGACCTCGGCCCCGGGCTTGAAAAGCTCGAGGAGATCGGGCCTCGGATCGTGACTCGCCTCCGAGACATGGACGAGCCCCTCCAGGTTCTCGGCCTCGGGCAGCGCGACGAAAGCACCCCACTCGACGACGGTGCGGACCACGCCCTTCATCACCTGACCTTCGGTGAGCTGGGTGAGCGCGATCTTGCGCCGTTCGTGCGCCTCGGCTTCCAGCATCGGTCGCCGCGTGACGACGACGTCGCGTCCGTGGCTCTTGTACTGGAGCACCTTGAACTCGAGCCGCAGGCCCACGAGGCCCTGGAAATTCGCCTGGGCCGGATGAAGATCCATCCCGGATGCCGGTGCGAACGCGCGGACACCGCCGATGTCGACCTCAACTCCACCCTTCACAGCACCGATCACCAGTCCCGAGACGAACGTGCCTTCCTGCTCGGCCTTCTCGAGGCGGGGCTTGGTCTCCTCTTCGCGCAACGGCTTACGGGTCAGCACCACCAGCCCAGCGCGGGCTCCGTCGTTGTGCACCCGAGCCACGAAGCGGTCGCCGACGCTTGGAACGAGATCGTCCGGGTCCATCTCCGAGCGATCGAAGATCGCGAGCGCCTTGCCGGAGAGATCGATCATCACGGCTTCGTCGAGGACCGCGGTGACCTTTCCGAACACCTCCTCTCCCACGTGGAAGGGCGCTCGCTCGGTCGACGGCCGCACGGATCGGTGCGCACCCTCATGGCCCTCGGGCGGGATGGTCTTCTTCTTGCGGCGCTTGCGCTTGCGCTTGGGGCGTGTTCCGTCGGGCGCGGTCTCCGCAGAACCGTCCCCTCTGGCCTCGGCGCTCGCGCTCTCTTCGCCCTCCTCCTCTTCCTCGCCGTCGTCGCCCTCCTCGGCGCCGGCTCCCGGAGCGACGCTCGGCGCGGCGTTGCTCGCGTCGGAGGGCGTCGCCTCGACGAGGGTGCTGGTCGGTTCGCCTGCGTCGGTGGCGGACGCGGCCGTTTCGGCGGGGTTGGGTTCCGGGGTGACGACGTCTCGCGGCACGAGCTCGAGCGGTTCCCCGGCGTCCGACGACGGGGTGGCCCCAAGGGGATTGGGCTCGGCTGCAGCCGGAGGCGGGGTGGGTGTCTGGTTCTCGGAGGACATGGCGGTCCGTGGCGGGGCCCCGTGAGCCGGGTCCCACTACACGCCTCGGTGCAGTGGGGAGCGAGTGGGGACCCCGCCTATATCGCGGCTGGTGGCGCCTGCCAATCGACGCTTTGTGGCGGGCGTACGGCTCACCAGACCAGGTTCTCTGCGGGGTCCGGGCTTCTTCCTGCGAAAGGCCGGCGCTAGCGCGCGATCGGGAGGTGACGCTGCGTGCCTCCACTGCGGTCGATCGAGAGCCCTCCGGCGGCCGCGTTCGCCGCCGCAACCCGCTCCACGAGCGCCCGCGTGACGGACGCCAGCGCCCGCGCGCTCGCTGCGTCCGGCCGTGCGTCCACCACCGGGTGGCCCGCGTCGCCGCACTCGCGCAGCGCGAGGTCGAGCGGTATCTGTCCCAGCAGCGGTGCCCCCGCGAGGTCCGCGACCTTCTGACCCCCGCCGCGGCCGAAGAGCTCGTAACGCGCGCCGTGGTCGCACACGAAGTAGCTCTGGTTCTCGACCACACCGAGGATCGGGATCCCGACCTTCTGGCTCATGGTCACGGCCTTGTACACGTCCTGGATCGCGACCTCTTGCGGCGTCGTCACGATCACCGCCCCCGTGCTCTGGAGGTTCTGCGAGAGCGTGAGGGCGACGTCGCCGGTCCCGGGTGGAAGATCGAGGAGCAAGATATCGAGCTCGCCCCAGTCTACGTCGCGCAGAAACTGAAGCAAAGCGCTGTGCAGCATGGGTCCGCGCCACACGACCGCGGTCTTGTCGTCCTCCAGCAGAAAGCCGATGCTCATGAGCTTCGTCCCGTGGCGCTCGAGGGGGAGGATCCTCTCTCCGTCGCCCAAGGGTCTTTCGCAAATCCCGAACATGGTCGGCACGCTCGGGCCGTAGATGTCCGCGTCGAGCAGGCCGACGCGCGCCCCCAGGCGGCGCAGCTCGACCGCGAGGTTTGCCGCCACGGTGCTCTTGCCCACGCCGCCCTTGCCGCTCATCACGAGCACGACGTTCTTCACCCCGGGCAGGGGGTCGTCGTCGGCGATGACCCGGGAAGGGATCGAGAAGCGGGGGTCGTTCGTCATGGGGCGTCCACTAGGACCCCGGCCCAGGGTTGTCAACGACACGGGCCCGGTGGTCTCCTGGCGGTGCGATCTCGACGGGCTCCGGCAATGCCTTGGCGGTGTGATCGTGACCGGATCTCGCAAGAACTCTTGTAATGTTCTCGTGGCCATCAGCAATCAGGCGTCAGCAACCGCGCTCTCCGCGCCCCCGCTGACCGGTGACCGCTGATGGCCCGTTTGGTTCCGGCTCCGCCGGGTTGGGCTGGTTGGCTGCCGCGTATCCGTTCACGGAGTGCTGACCTGGAACGACCGGCCGAGATCCGCTCCGCTGGCGGGGCCCCGCGCTCCGGGACCCAACGCGGGCCTAGAGCAGCAATCAGGTTGATTGCTGCGTCAAATCAACAACCTAGAGCACCGAACCGGCAGCAGATCTTGCCCGAGGCGCCGTTGCTGTGGGCAATCTGGTCGGTGCTCTCGGCGCGTTGGGGAGAGCGTGGGGGTTGCTCCTGCGCTCCCGGGACCCGTGGCGACTAGCCAGCGAAGCAGCCTTCGGCCGGGGCGGCTGGGACGTGAACGCATACGCTACCGCGAGTTTCCAGGGGAATTCGACGCCTCAGAGACGACACGGCGCGCCCCACCCCGGGACGCGCCGTCGTTCGGTTGCCGCGCGAGACGGTCTAGCCCGAGGCGGCCTCGCCGCTCACGGAGGCGCTGGCCGACACAGAGACGCTGACCGAAGCCGAGGCCTCGACGGCTGCCGTAACGCGAGCCGCGAAGCTCTGCGCATAGGACGCGCCGCACTGCACGCTCCCGCCGATCTCGCCCGCGACGTTCCCGGCGGCGTTGGCCACGTTGGCTGCGGCCGTTGCCACGAGCTCGGCCTGCGCGGCGACCTGGAACACGGCGGGCAGGTTCGCCTCGAGGGTCGCGGTCAACTCCGCATTGCCTTGCGCTACCACCAGGACCTGGGGCTCGGTGCAGGTCGCGTTGAACTGCGCCTGGCCCTCGCATCCCGCCTGGCAATCCGCGTCCACGTTGCACTCCGGGGGTTCGAGAGTGGCCTCGCATTTTGGTGCCTCGTAGGCGACCGAGCAACCACCCTTGCAGGATGCCTCGCCTTCGCACTCGACCTCGGCTTCGGCCTCGAGCTGACAGGAACCCGTGCAGGTGCCCGTGCAGGTGCCGCCGCACTGGCCGGAGCAGGTCCCCTCGCAGGCCCCCTCGCAGCTCCCGTCGGCGTTCTCCGCGGAGCAGGTTCCCTCGCAGTTCCCCTTGCAGGTTCCCTCGCAGGTCCCCGTGCACTCGGCAGCGCAGCTCCCTTGGCAGTTCGCGGCCGCGGAAGCGGACCCCTCACAGGTCAGGGTGCCCGTGCACTCTCCAGAGCAGGTCCCGCTGATCTCGCCCGGGTCGCAACGGGCCTCGACGGTGCCGCCGCTGCACTGGGCCTCGACGTTGCACTCCGCCTCGCAGTTGAACTGTGCGGAAGCGTTCACCTCGCACCGCGGAGGAACGTACTCGACGGTGAGGCTCGCGGACAGCGCTGCCTTGGCCTCGCCAATAGCGCTCGCCGCGAGGTTGCACGCGCCGGTGACCGCGTCGTCGTCGACGTCCGTTGCGTTGGGGTCCGGGGCGTCCGGGGCGTCGAGGTCCCTCGCGATGCTGGCGCAAGCCACGTAGAGCTTGCCCCTCATCTCGCCCGAAACCGTGACCAACGCGGTCACCGAGTCCTGGAAGGCCTCCACCTTGGCCTCGATGGCGGCCTCGCAGCCTCCGCCCACATTGTCGAGGCCCTCTCCGGTGTCTTCGCAACCTCCGACGAGCGGGGCGGTGAGTGCTGCCGCGAACAGGGGTCCAACCACGCGCCCAATACCACGGAACTTCGTCATGTAAGTGCTCCTTCTTCTCCCCACGTCTTGGGTTTGCCCGAGCCTAGGTCCGGACCCGGTGTTCGACGAGCCCCGCGGCTCCTCCATGCAAGCGGGTGTCGCGGTGCGGGGCGAAGCCTAGGCGCATTCGCGAGGAGTTACCAGAGTTTGGTGCCGTGGCGACGGAAAGGCTCGAGGTCGGTCTTCTGGCCGAAGGACTCGGAGCCCTCGACCCGGTGGGTTGGCCACGACCGTGGGCGGGGGTGACGGGTAGGGGGGCCGGTCGGCGTTGCCCGACCGGCAGCCGTGGCGCTCAACCTCCGCTCTGCCAGACCAGGCTCAGGGTCGAATCGTCCTCACTCGAGAACTCGAAGACGAGGTCACAGCCGGCGGTTGCTTCCGAGACCGCCACCGTGGTCCAGGCTGCCGCGAAGGTGCCGTCGCCAGTCTGGCCTTGGCAATCCTCCCACACCAGATCGACCGGATAGCTCCCCGTCTCGCGGGTTCCGAGGTTCAGGCTCTGAGTGTCCCACCAGGTGGGGTATTCCGAGATCCGCGCACAACCGTTGGAAGAGACTTGCACACCCGTCGCGGAGTTGAACGGTCCAAGATCGGTGATCGTCTTTCCCTCGCAGAGCTCGCCGGTTCCACCCCCACCCGTGCCGCCGGTCTCGGTGCCGCCGGTCTCGGTGCCGCCGGTCTCGGTGCCGCCGGTCTCGGTGCCGCCGGTCTCGGTGCCGCCGGTCTCGGTGCCGCCGGTTGGGCGTCCCCCCGTCGCCTGTCCGCCGCTCGAGGAACCTCCGCTGTCGTCGCCACCCGTGCCGCCAGTTCGGCGGCCACCGGTGGGGGTACCGCCAGTCGGGGAGCCGCTCGTGCCGCCGGTCTGCGAACCGCCAGTGCTGGCCCCACCCGTCGCCGAGCCACCCGTCGAGGCACCGCCGGTTTCTGCTCCACCCGTGGCGAGGCCGCCTGTGTTCGCACCTCCGGTGGCTGTTCCTCCCATCGTGCTTCCCCCGGTTGGGGCGCCGCCCGTCGAGGCGCCCCCGTCTCCGACGAGGTCGAACGGGTCCATCGCGGTCTTGCCTTGTGCGCAGCCCAACGCCAACGTTCCCACCACCACAAGGCTCCGCGTCGCTTTCATCTTCGTCTTCCTGGTGTCACGTGGGGGCGGCGTCCATTTCCAGGATGCGTCGAACGCCAATCCCGGGCAAGCGTCGTTCGACGGTGACAGGGCTGGAGCCATCGATGGACTGTCCCGGTACGAACGCGCGATCCGCGAGCCTCGATATCGCGCTCGCCGGCGCCCCACAGTTCCCTACCCGCACGCCTCGCGAGTTGGTTCGAGGATCCGCGTCGGTCGAGGTGTGGGCCTCGCCGAGGCCAGGGGAGGGACGGCGATGAAATGTGCGCGGACCACCCTAACCCGGCAGAGCCGGAACCAAACAGGCCGGGCCATCAGCGGTCAGCGGTCAGCGGTCAGCGGTCAGGTAGAACGTGGAGACCCTGATCGCTGACGCCTGATTGCTGATAGCCAGGAGAACATTGAGAGATTCTCTGCCGGATCCGGTCAAGATCACACCGCCAGGGGACTAACCCGGCAGAGCCGGAATCAAATAGGCCATCGGCGGTCAGCGGTCAGGCGAGACGCGGAGCAACTCGATGCGGACGGCCGATGGCTGACTGAAGGGAGAACCCCGAGAAACTTCCCGCCAGATTCGGTCAAGATCGCGCCACCGAAGAGACTGTTGGCGCGATCGGTGGCAAATGCCTCGTGGATGCTCCGTTCGCAGATTCCCGGTCACGCGACGTACCCCTGGCGCCGAACGGTGTCCGACGTGGTTCCGTTCCTGCTCGTTGGCATCCTCGGGTGTCGTGCGGAAGCGGGCGCACCGGCGCGTCCATCAGCCACCGGCACCGCCTCCCTCTCGGCAGCGCCACCGACGCGATCCGCCTGTCCGCGAGAGATGGCCCGGGTTGGGTCCTCCTGCGTCGACCGGTGGGAAGCTCATCTCGTCGAGGTGAGGACGGGCCAAGCGCATTCACCCTACGAACAGATCCGGCCCGGGGTGGCTTATGTCGCGTGGTCAGCCGCTGGCGGTGTCCCGCAGGCCTACATCAGCCGTCATGACGCGGCTGCTGCCTGTGCGCAGGCCGGCAAGCGGCTCTGTCGTGCCTCGGAGTGGTATGCGGCGTGCCGGGGCAGCCGGCACACCAGGTACCCGTACGGCGACAGAGAGATCGAGGGGCGCTGCAACGTGGGCAAACCGCACCTCATGCAGAAGGTCTTCGGATCAAACATCACCTACACCTTCGAGGCCCACTTCAACAGTCCGCGCCTGAACCAAGAGCCAGGGTTCCTCGCCAAGGCGGGCGAGTACGCGGGCTGCGTCAACGACTTTGGGCTCTACGACATGGTCGGGAACCTTCACGAGTGGGTCGCTGATGACGTCGGCCCCCGTCTGAAGCAGACGATCCCGATCGAATACGGGGACCACCTGCTAGGGCCGCGCGGCAACGGCGTGTTCATGGGTGGGTACCTGAGCTCGCAGCACGAGCACGGGCACGGCTGTGGCTACGTGACCACGGCGCACGACCCCGGCTACCACGACTACTCGATCGGGTTTCGCTGCTGCAAGGACGGAGCGTCGTGAAGCCCCGCGGCGCCGGCAGTCCGGTGTCCCCGCCGGATTCGGGGCCCAGAGCAGCAATCGGGTTGATCGCCGCGTCGAATCAACAACCTGAGCCGGCGGAGCCGGAACCAAACACGCCAGGCCCTCGGCGGTCAGCGGTCAGGCAGAACGTGGAGACCCTGATCGCTGACGCCTGATTGCTGATGGCCGCGAGAAGATCAGAAGATTCCTGCCAGATCTGGTCAAGCTCACATTGCTCGGGGACCAAGCCGGCGGAGCCGGAACCGTAGAGGGCACTTCGCCATCAGCGGTGAGCTATCAGCTGTCAGGTAGAACTCGGTGCTCCTGATGGCTGACGGCTGATGGCTGACGGCCACGAGAACATTGAGGCGAAATCCTGCCAGATCTGGTCAAGATCGCACCGCCAAGGGACTAGAGCACCAGACCGGCAGCAGGACTCCCCAGAGGCAGCGCCAAAGACGCGTCATCGCCTCGCGCAGACGGGTTCTTTGCGCTGCCGTTGCTGTCGGCAACCCGATCGGTGCTCTAGCCCCCGCCGCAGGCGGTGAATCCACCGGACAACGCGAGCAGCGAGAGCGCCCGCAACATCCGGGGGAAGTACTCGCCGTCGTGGGCGCTGCTGACCGCTGGGATCGCCAGGATCTCCGCGGCGAAATCGTCGACCGTCGCCTGGTCGTAGCTCATGGCACCGACGGCGAACGGGCCGACGTTGATCACGGTGTGATCGGTCGGGCTCGGGGCCTCGGAGTCGATCGTGCCATCGCGGTGGTACCACTGCCCCGTCTGCGAGATGGGGATGCCCTTCACCCACGTAGTCACCCGGTCGGTCCAGGATTTCGCCGCGGTGGTTCCATACCAGAGGTAGTCCGTCCCGATTCGCCATGGGGTCCGCGCCGCGTCATCTCCGTAGGACGCCGCGCGGGTGTACGAACTCGAGCAGGATCCAACCGCGTCGTTGCCGTCGGCCGAGCCCCAGTTTCGCACGAGGCCCGTGGTCGAGTGGGACGCCCTTCCGAGGAGGGTATAGGCGTCACTGGCAGCGGCGTTCCAGAACGCGGCGTCCGCGGGCACATGCTCGGCGAAGGCACGATAGTACGCCGGCGCGAAGTACGAGTAGTTGACGCAGCCCGTCGGCATGCCAGTCATCGTGTCGTCGAACCAGCTCGAATCCCCGGGCTGGAGGATCCGCAGCCCATCCGCCTCCCAGAACATGTGCTCGCGAATGGCATTGATGATGTTCGTCGCGTTCGACGAGTAGTTCCCGCCGCCCCAGCGGCAGTTCGCCATGATCAACGCCATGGCGACGTCGAGATCCGCGTCAGCAGCGGCGCCATCCGGATACTCGCTGTATTTCGTGTCCTTGTGAGCGTCGCAACCGTAGCGCAGCCAATCCATGAGGTGGTTGTTGCTGACTCCCGGACCGGACTTGTTCGCCATCTGCCGGCTGTAGGCGTAGAGCCCGTCGAAGACGGTCTGGTCGTTCCACGACACGGCGAGGAGCATCCCGTACCCGATCCCCTCGGACACCGTGGCGTCGAGCTTCGCATTCTCCCACCTTACGCGATGAACACCGCTGCCGCAGTCTTCGAGGTGGATATCCTTCCAGGCTTCGTATGCGGCGCGGGCATCGTCCACGGTGACCGTGACGGGTGCGTAGCCGTTGCCGTAGGGCGACGGCGGGGCGCCCCCGGTCTCGTTGCCGCCGGTGGGTGGGGTGCCGCCGCTGCCGCCGGAGCCACCGATCGGTGGGGTGCCGCCGCCGGTGGGTGGGGTGCCGCCGGTGGGTGCCACGCCACCGCTGCCGCCGGTGGGCGGTGCGCCACCGGTCGTCCCCCCTGTGCTCCCCGTGGCGCCGCCGATCGGCATCGCGCCGCCCGTGCTCACCACGCTGCCCGTACCGCCTGCAGGCACGGTCCCGCCCGTGGGCAGCGAACCTCCGCTCGGGTAACTGCCGCCCGTGGCCCCCAACCCACCGGTGGTGCCGCCGCCCGTGGTGAGACCTCCCGTCGCAGACGTGCCGCTGCTGCCACCCACCCCGCCCGTACCTCCGAACACAAGAAAGGATTCGTGCGGCAGCGGGTTCGACGAGCTGCAGCCGACCAGCCAAAGGAACGCCAACGAAGGGACGAGGACGCGCTGTGCCAAAAAAAGCCTCCGGGGGTGAATCGCCGTCCGACCCAACGACCGTAGTCCGAAGATAGCGGGTGAGGTCGTCGGTTCAAGGAGTAGAAGATTCACGTGCCGGCGGACTCCCCGCTGCATCGGGCCTCCGCTGTCGCACCACCTCCTCCATTCGGCGCGCCTCCGTCGCCGCTCACCTCGAGCGGAGCGTCATGGGGTCCGCCTCATCGAGCTGCTTGCCCTGAGTCCACGCGAAGGCCCTCGTCGCGATGGGCACGTTCGGTCGGTTGGCCCCCGCGGGGTGGCCATGGCAAGCACGATCGAGCGGCTGAGTCTAGACCCGACGGATCTGCCACAAAAAGCTGGGGAACGAGCAGGCTGACCCCGCGGTTGGCGTTCGCCGTTCGCGCGGGTGAAAACCGCCCGATGGCGGTGTAGGCTCCCCAGCGATGACGGGCCAGTGGTCGCCCAAGCACCCTGAGGCGGGCTCGGCGACGCCAGCCGCTCCGGCGAGCGGGGTGATGTCCATGCCTCGCGTCTGCCCCACGTGCCTTGGGCGCTACCCTGCGGATTTTCGGGTCTGCCCCCGGGATGCGACCCCCCTTGACGACGCCCCAGAGGATCTCGACCCACTGCTCGGCACCGTGCTCGCGGACGCCTTCCAGATCATGCGCCTCATCGGCGAAGGTGGCATGGCGCGGGTCTACGAGGCGCGCCATGTCCGCCTTCCCACCAAGCGGTTTGCGGTGAAGGTGCTCGATCCCGCGCACGCGCAGAACGCGGAGATCGTGACGCGGTTCCAGCGCGAGGCGGAGGCCGCGAGCGGAATCGGCCACCCCAACGTGGTCGACGTCTACGACGTGCACCGCGCCGCGAACGGACAACCCTACCTCATCTGCGAGTTCCTCGACGGTACCGATTTCGCGACCCTCCTCCAGCGACAGGGCAAGATCGAGGTCACCTTGGCGATCGCCATCGTGCGCCAGGTTTGCCAGGCCCTCACCGCTGCTCACGCGCGGGGGATCGTTCACCGGGACGTGAAGCCCGAGAACGTCTTCCTGGTCGGTGATCCAGCGATGCCGACCGTGAAAGTCATCGACTTCGGCATCTCGAAGATGGACGACGGAACCGGCTCCCACCTCACCCGCACCGGGATGATCATGGGGACGCCCGCCTATATGCCCCCCGAGCAGGCGCGTGGCGGGAAGGCCGATCATCGGGCGGACATCTATGGGGTCGGCGCGATCCTCTATCGCGCTCTCACCGGAAAACTTCCCTTTGACTACGACGACGCGGCGGAGGCCTTGAGCGCCGTGCTGACGCGGGAGCCGCTGCGCCCGCGCAGCATCGAGGCGAGCATTCCCCCGGCGCTCGAGCTGGTGATCCAGCGGGCGATGTCCAAGGATCCGGCGGAGCGCCACCCGAGCATGGCGGCGCTGGCCGCCGATCTCGAGCCTTTCGCCGGCGAATTCGCCGCGGTGCCGCTCGACCCGGCTCCGTTGGACGGGGTTCCCGTCACGGGTCCCGTCAATGTTACGGCCGCGACGATGTTGAGCCCTGGTCCCACTCGTCCGTCGCCGATGCAACCCACCCTCCCGCGGGTCGGCAGCTCGCTCGTCGAGCGAGCGTCGCGCGAGGTGAGGTGGGCGCGTCCGAAGATCGTGTTCCTGACGCTCGCGCTCGGGAGCTTCGCGGCGCTGCTCTTGGCCGACGCACTCCTCTCTCTGGTGGTCGGGTTCAAGGCCGAAGGGGTTCCCCTCACCCGGACCGAAGGCCTGCTGGTCTTCACCGTCGTGTCGGCGGTCGCGCTCACCCCCCTCGTCTTCTGGATCCGATACCTCGGCCGAGCCGTGTGGGGGAACAGCGTGCGGGCGGTCTCGGTGGCCACGACCCTTGGCTGGATGACCTCCCTCTCGATCATCGCCTATGGGGTCGGCGCCCTCACGTTCCGCCTGCTCGGAGTCGTCGGTGTCTGGCCGGCGGCAGCAGCCACGCCGATTGCTGGTGGGGCGCTGCTCCTCGCGAGCCTCGCGGCCGCGCTGCTCACGGTCCTGGTCACCTATCGACGTCGAAGCCAGTAGACGCGACCGGGGGGTGACGTCGGCCAGGAAATGGCGCAGGAATTGGGGCGTGTGCTACTCGGCGATGATCGAGCAGAGCGTGAAGTCGCTCGGGGTGCGGTTCCAGGCTCGGATCCAGCTCGACTTGTTCGAGGAGCTCTTCCGGCGACGCCTCGTTGAGCCGAGGCTCCGCATCCCGAAGGCCATGGAGCGCGACTTCCTCGCTCCCACCGCCCCCGCGGAGGAGCGCATCCGCCACCTGATCCTCGCGTATCGCCGGCAGGTGGGAGAGCGGCTCGCGACGGAACGCGACCGACAGCGCGCTCGGCTCGCCGCAGCGGAACGGGTCCTGGCTCTGCGCGCCACCAGGAAGGCCACCGAGGAGCGACGTATCGCCCGGACCAAGCTCGATTGGATCCAGACGAAGCTCGATGACCTCTGGCGTGAGGAGCCGGCGCCTCGCGACTGTCGGGTCTTCCCGCAGTGGTACGCGCCGGTCGTTACGAGCGAGGGTGGCGAGCAAGTGGTCCGTCCAATGCGCTACCTGCTGCGGCCGCGCAGGGGGGACGCGGCCTTCGATCGCCGGTTCCCCGGCCTCTACAACGCGAGGCGCGATCACCTGACGGGATTCTGGCGGGAGCAGTTTGGCGCGAGGCACGCGGTCGTGGTGGTGTCTTCGTTCTTCGAGAACGTTGCCCGACACGCCCACGAGCACCGGGCGCTTCGGCCGGACGAGAAGGTCGAGAACCTGGTGGTTCACTTCGTGCCCACCCCGTCGGCCGGCGCGCCCCCGGACCTTACCGTGGCCTGCCTCTGGGACCAATGGGTGGCGCCGGACGCCGACGAGCTCTGGTCATTCGCCGCCGTGACCGACGATCCTCCCCCGGAGGTCCGCGAGGCCGGTCATGATCGCTGCGTGGTCGCGTTGCGCGCCGAGCAGGTGTCCCGTTGGCTGACCCCGGAGCTGCGCCGGGACGAGGAACTCCTCGGGTGCCTGACCGATCGCGCGCCGCACACCTACCGCTACACGTATCCGTTCACGGAGTCCTGACCTGAACCGACCGGCCGAGACCCGCTCCGCTGGTGGGGCCCCGCGCTCCGGGACCCGCGTCGCTCGGGCCCCGCGCTGCGAAGCAGTGTGGGTGGCGGCGTGGGGCGCTCGTCGCACCTAGACCTCGAACAAGCGATACGCCAGAGGTCGGCTGAGGGCAACCGGGCGAACGACTGACGCCGGACAGCGCGGGTGCAGCTCTCC